>CAJCHN010000010.1 GCA_903970285.1 Rhodanobacteraceae bacterium
AGTCGCCCTACGGGCTCCTTCCGCCAAGGCCCGCACGGAATGACAAGTCCCATCCTTCAGGGTGGGGCCAGATCAAAGCATCAAAAGGGGCCAGGTCAAGTTGACGAAACCACGTGCTGCCGCTGGTTCCATTGGCTACCGAGGTAAGGGCTTGCAACTGGGTCGAAGACGACGCTGTGACGAACAGCAGAGTGTTCGTGCCGAAACCGGCCGCGGTGAAAAGGAATGCGCTGCCCACGGGGAAGATCGGGGACTAGGTAGCCGTCGCGATGGTGACCGTTCCGCCCGCGACGCTCCAAGCGCCGCTGGCAACCGATTGGTTGCTGATCGAGACGCCGATCTGATCTCCCTTTATAAGGCCGGTGTTCGATGCGTCGGCCATGACCTCGGTGTAGTGCATCCCGTACTCGTACGTCGTGCCCGCGCCGATATCGATCAAACCCTGTTCGGTGAAACTCTGGGCGGGATAGCTGGTCGCCGCGGTGGCAGTCAATGAGGATGTGGTCGAAGTCGCGACCGTCATAGCGACGGCAACGCCGTTTCCCGAACCGCCATTCAGGGACGGAGTGACGAGCGTGATCGCCGCGCCCGTGGTGAAAGGGACCGGCTGAGTCTGGAAATTGATCGTGAACGTGGTTCCGCTGACCGACCAGGATGTCGTATTGACGGCAGCCGCGCCAATCTCATCCTGCGAGGAGAGATAGCCTTGCATGACGCCGCCGCTGACCGTGGTGTCATAGAGTCCCCCCGATACGCCAACGTTGTCGAGGCTGCGGACCTCTTGAGTGGCGAGTCCGTTGCCGTCCCACCAGACACCGACTTCGGTGTGCCCGGCGATCGCGCCGGGGCACTTGTAGATCAAATGGGGAGCCTGGGCGGTCAGAATGACGTGCGACCCGTAGCTGTAGCGGCTTGCAAACATAAACGCTCCGGCTCATTGTCCGTGCGGTTTTCTGCCCACATTAGCGGTCAACGAGCGGATCGGCCGTGCTCAGATTAGGTGGACAACGTGCTCACATTGTCGGACAACAACTCCTGCTTCTGAAGCGCCAGCCCACATTATGGGACAACAACGGCGGCCCCGCGATTGATCGTCCTATCAGGCGGCAGGCTTGACGATGCGGTAGAGAGTGGCGGGGTGGATGCTGAAGGTGCGTGCGACCTCGCGGACGGACTTGCCTTCGTTCAGGAGCCTTGCAGCGAGCTTCCTTTGGTCTTCGTTCATCTTCTTGGGCCGGCCGAACCGAACGCCTCGCTTCTGTGCGTCGGCGCGTCCCGCGCCGGTGCGCTCCCGGATGAGGTCACGCTCGAACTCGGCGATGCCGGCGAAGATGGTCATAATCATCTTGCCCGCGTGGGTGGTGGTGTCGGCCCAGGGCTCGGAGATGGATTGGAAGCGCGCTCCGGCGGCACCGATCGACTCGACGATCTCGAGCAGGTTGCGCGTCGACCGGGCGAGGCGGTCCAGCTTCCAGACGATGACGACATCCTTGTCGCGCAGCTGGTCGAGCATCCGGTTGAGTTCGGGCCGGTCGCGATAGGCCCCGGAGACCTTTTCGCGGAAGATGCGGGAGCACCCTGCCTTTTTAAGAGCGTCGAGTTGAAGAGTCAACCGTTGATCTTCGGTTGAAACGCGGGCGTAGCCGATCTTCATGGCGCGGGCACCAAAATCCCTTCGCAAAATATATAGCAATCGAAACCGATTATGCGAGATACTTTCGCGAGATGGATTTGGCCGGTTTTGCTCGGGTTTTGAATCTTCGCGAAACTTGCAAGTTTCGCGACGGCCTGGGACTGGCATGGACCGGCAACAAAGTCAGCAGGGCCGATGCGTGTCGAAGAAACTCATCTCCGCCGACCGGTTGGACGAACTCGACCGGCAATTGATCGGCCTGCCGCGACGCAGCGCGGAGAGGCGGAGGATCGTCCACGAGATGGCAGCCTTCTACGGAGTCTCTGAAACCAGCCTTTACCGCGCCCTCCGTTCGCATCTGCGGCCGAGAGCGGTGCGGCGCTCGGACCACGGCGCGCCCCGCGTGCTCCCGCGTGAGGAGATGGAGCGCTACTGCGAGTTGATCGCGGCGGTGAAGGTACGCACCTGCAACAAGAAAGGCCGTTGTCTTTCGACCGGGGAGACGATTCGGCTGCTGGAGGAGTTCGGCGTCGAGACGCCGGATGGGCTGGTCAAGGTCGATCCGGGCGTGCTCAAACGGAGCACGGTGAATCGCTACCTCCTGCGGTGGAGCTACGACAAGCAAAGCTGGACGCGCCAGCCCGCCGCCGTCCGCTTCCAGGCCGAGCATAGCAATGAGTGTTGGCAGTTCGACCTCAGCCCTTCGGACCTGAAGCAAATCAAGGAACCTCCGTGGCTGCGTCCGGACCGCGCCGCGCCCACGCTGATGCTGTTCAGCGTGGTGGACGACCGAAGCGGCGTCGCCTATCAGGAGTACCGCTGCGTCTACGGGGAGGATGTGGAGTCGGCCTTGCGATTCCTGTTCAACGCGATGGCGGCGAAGCCGGACTTCCCGTTCCATGGCATCCCCGAGATGATCTACATGGACAACGGCCCGATCGCCAAGAGCCACGTCTTCCAGCAGGTGATGCGCTATCTGCGTATCGAAGTGCGGACACATCTGCCCGCTGGCAAAGACGGCCGCCGAGTTACGGCGAGGTCGAAGGGCAAGGTGGAGCGGCCCTTCCGCACGGTCAAGGAGATGCACGAGACGCTCTACCACTTCCACGAACCCTCAACGGAAGAGGAGGCGAACGCATGGCTGATGAATTTCCTTCTTCGCTACAACGCCATGCAACACCGCTCGGAGGCGCGGACGCGGCTCGAAGACTGGGTGGAGAGCCTGCCGTCATCGGGCGTGCGGGCCATGTGCGAATGGGAACGTTTCCGTACCTTCGCCCGGGAACCGGAGCGGCGCAAAGTCGGCGGCGATGCGCGCGTCTCCGCCGACGGAACCTCCTATGTGGTGGACCCCGAGTTGGCCGGGGAGACGGTTGTGCTGTGGTGGGGTCTGTTCGACACGGAGCTTTATGTCGAGCACGGCGACCGGCGCTATGGGCCCTATCTGCCGGACGGTGGGCCGATCCCGCTCCATCGCTACCGTGCCTTCAAGAAGACGGCCGTCGAGAAGCAGGCAGACCGTGTCGAGGAACTGGCGGCGAGACTGGGCTTGCCGCGCGCCGCTCTGAGCGGGCGTCCGGAGATCGCGGAGCTGGTCTCCGAGCGGAAGATAGCCGTGGCCACGTTCGCCGATCCGGACCCCTTCCAGGAGTTTCAGTATCCGAACGCGATGGCCGCCAAGCGCGCCATCGCGGACTTTCTGGGGATGCCGCTCGGCAAGCTGTCGGGCGAGCAGATGGAGCAAGTCCATGCGATCGTGAACGCGACGCTCGACAAGAAGAGAGTGCTGGAACAGGTCCGCCAATATTTTCGCCAACCTACAGGAGAGCGCCAAGATGCTGAGTGACGTCAGAAGCTACTACGGATTCGCCAAGGACTTCTCCCAGGCCGGCTACTATGAGACTGGCCAGTCGCAACAGATCGTCAAGGAGCTGAGCCACGAGATCCGGTCCGGCAAGCTGGTCACTCTGTCCGGCGTCGTCGGCTCGGGCAAGACGACCATGCTGCGGCGCATCCAGGAGACGCTGGCCCAGGACAAAGAGATCCTCGTCTCGAAATCGCTCTCGGTCGAGAAGAGCCAGCTCAGTCTGCCCGTTCTGATCAACGCCTTGTTCTACGACCTGGCCACCGAAAAGGACTTCAAGATGCCGACGCAGCCGGAGAAGCGTGAGCGCGTCTTGCGCGACCTGATCCGCAAGCGGGGCAAGCCGATCGCCCTGTTCATCGACGACGCTCACGATCTCCACGCCAAGACGCTGGTCGGGCTGAAGCGCCTGATCGAAGTGGTGCGCGACGGCAATGGCACGCTGTCGGTGGTTCTGGCCGGTCATCCGAAGTTGAAGAACGATCTGCGCCGCCCGACAATGGAGGAGATCGGCTCCCGCGCCGCCATGTTCGACCTCGAAGGCTTCGGCGGCGACAAGGTCAGCTACCTCAAGTGGCTGCTGACGCAATGTCTGGGCACAAAGGCGAAGACCGAGGCGGCAGGCAAGATCGACGCCGCCCTTACCGAAGAGGCGCTGGTCCTGCTGAGTTCCAGGCTCAGTACGCCGCTGCAGTTCGACACCTACCTCACGCGGGCATTTGAGGAAGGGTACCGGGTCGGACAGAAGCCGGTCACCGTCGAGGTCATCGAAAGCGTCCTGGCCAAAGATATCGACGACATGGAGCCGCGACTTACCCGGCACGGCTACAACGCAAAGGTGCTGGGCGAGGTGCTCAACGCCAAGCCGCGCGAGATACGCGCCCTGCTGCGCGGCCAGCTTCCAGCCGGTCGCGCACAAGAACTCCAGCACGAAATGCTGGCCGTCGGCATCCCGCTTTGAGCGCCGCCGTTGTTGTCCCATAATGTGGGCAGGGAGTTCAGAAGCAGGAGTTGTTGTCCGACAATGTGAGCATGTTGTCCACCTAATTCGAGCACGGCTGATCCGCTCGTTGACAGCTAATGTGGGCAGGAAGACGCACGGACAATGAGCACAGGCCCGGATGTTTGCAAGCCGCTACA
>CAJCHN010000011.1 GCA_903970285.1 Rhodanobacteraceae bacterium
GCTTCACAGGACTACTCTAATGGACGCCAAAGAAACTGTCCTGCCGGACGAGCCCACTGCGCGTGGAGCGGGCACTTCGTGCCTCTTAACTGTTTCGCGTGGGCATCCCCTTGGTCGGCACGGGAACGTGCGCCGCCCAACGGCAGCGCCACGCGAAGCCCAGGACCGTACGAAGTACAATGAAAAGATGGCGTTTCTCTCTGTACGCAAGATGGCTGATGCCGACTTTCCCACCCGTTGGGGCCATTTCCGCATTCTCGGCTTTGAAGGTGTCGTTGAAGATCCGCAGCCCTGCAATGCCGCGCTGCCCGCGCCCGCCGTCCGCATCGAGTCCGCTGTCGCCCTGGTGATGGGCGATCTCGAAGGCGCGCCGCCGCTGGTGCGCATCCACTCGCAATGCCTCACCGGGGATGTCTTTCACTCGCTGCGCTGCGACTGCCGGCAGCAGCTGGAGCTGGCGCTGGCGACGATCGCCGAAGAAGGCCGCGGGATCCTGCTGTATGAGAATCAGGAAGGACGCGGCATCGGGCTGATGGCGAAGCTGCAGGCGTACGAACTGCAGGACCGGGGGCTGGACACCATCGAGGCGAACCTAGAGTTGGGGTACGCGGCGGACTGCCGGCACTTCGAGTTGCCGGCAGAGATTCTGAAGTTGCTTGGGCTCACTTCGGTGCGGCTGATGACGAACAATCCGGAGAAGGTGGAGGCGCTCGAACTGGCCGGCGTGCGGGTGGCGGAGCGAGTGTCCGCGGTGGTGCCCGCGGAGCCCACCAACGAGTTCTACCTGAAGACCAAGCAGGACAAGATGGGGCACCTTGTAGGTTGAGAGTGAGGGTACCCCTCCCCCCGCCAGTTATTGCCTATATTCTTCAAAGCAAACGCGTTAGGTCTGGAACAAGAAGGTGGACACGAACTCCAGAAATTGCACCAAATCTGGGCATCGACTTTCCGGAGGTATCCGACAGGATCAATCCGGCAGGATCAGTCCGGCAGGGCGCTGCGGGTGACCAGCTGGGCGGTGGTGATGGCCTGGCCGATGTGGCGCTGGGTGTGTTCCGCGCAGTGGACGAGCAGGCCGCCGACGGAGGTCGGCAGGCGCTGCCGGCCGACGCCACGGGGCTCGTCGTAGGCGGCGGGATTGAAGGCACGGATGCGGATGGCGGCGGAGGCGAGGCCGGCGCGGAATTCGCGCATCACGTCGCAGGTGCGGGCGTCGCAGTCGAGTTCGCCGGCGAGTGCTTCGAGCTGTGGCGTGGTGAGCGCACGTCCCTCCGCGTAGGTGAGCAGGCGGTCCAGGCTGCGGACGATGTGGCGCAGATGGAAGCAGACCGAGGCGATGCCACAGGGGCGAACGGAGATTTCGTGGTCGTTGAGCGAACCGCACCAGCGTTCGGCGTCCTCGCCGGCGAGTTCGAGGGCGTGCAGAACCTGACGCCGAACGGCGTCGACGTCGGTGAGCGTTCCTCGCAACCAGGGTTCAAGCATCAGAGACCCTTTCCGGCGCGGAAGCGCCGCACTACCTCGGCAACATCCTGGTGCCCGCCGTCCACAGCGTCGTTCATCGCCTGCATTTGCTGGGCTGTGATGCTGTTTGCGAGGCGGGTTACTGCCCGTTGAACTTCCGGGTGCGCGGCGAGCGCATCCTCGCGCACCAGCGGAACGGCTTCATACGGTGGAAAGTAGTGTTGATCGTCCTGCAATACTGTAAATCCAAGCGCGCGGATCGGTCCATCGGTCGAGTTGCCGGCGACGATATCGACCTGGTTGGCGGAGAGTGCGCGGTAGAGCAGGCCGAGGTCCATGACTCGCGGCGTGGCGAACTGCAGCCCGTAGGCTTTCTCTAGGCCGGCCAGGCCGTCGGGGCGGGCCTGGAACTCGTAGCCGACGCCCAGCCGCATCTTCGCAGCGAAGGGCTTCACGTCCGAGATGGTGCGCAGGTGAAGGTGCGCGGCTTCGTCGCCGCGGACGACCATGGCGAAGGTATCTTCGAAGCCGAGGCCGGGCTCGACCCTGACGTGGAACCGCTGGTCGTAGAGGCGGGCGATGGTGGCGAAGACGGCGGCTTCCTGGTGAGTGGGTGGCAGCGGCTGCTTGAGAATGGCGGTGAGCGCGGTGCCGCTGTATTCGACGTAGGCGTCGATGCGGCCGGAGGCGAGCGCCTGCTGACAGAGGTAGCTGCCGGCGAGGTAGAAGCGGCGGTCGACCGTCTGGGGACGGCCTTCCGCTTGAAATTCGGCTTCGATTTGCTGGGCGAGGAGTTCGCCGAGGACGACCTGCTCGGTGAAGTTCTTGGCACCGATCACGATGGAGTGGCCGCGGGGAGGGGCGCAGGCGGTGAGAGCAAGCAGCGGCAGGAGCAGCCACGGCCATGTCCGGCCGGACGGGCCCGCTGCGCGCGGGGCGGTTCGTTCGCGACTGTTGAGCGCTTCGCGACGTGCTTCCGCTGGTGGTTGGAGACTGATTCTCAACGGCGGACCTCGAGGCGCTTTTCGATCCAGCCGAGGGCTCCGTCCGCGGTCAGCGCGAGCAGTGCGGCGGGGATGGCGCCAGCCAGAACCAGACCATTGTCCACGCTGGCGACGCCGCGAAAGATGAGTTCGCCAAGGCCGCCCGCGCCGATAGCGGCTGCGATGGTGGCCACGCCGACACAAGTGACCGTGGCGGTGCGGATGCCGGCCAGGATCACGCTGGCACCCAGGGGGAGTTCGACCTTCAAGAGGCGTTGCGCGCCGGTCATGCCCATGGCCTGGGCGACGTCTATCAGGGCGGGATCGACCGAGCGGATGCCGGCGTAGGTGTTGCGCAGGATGGGTAAGAGCGCGTAGCCGGTAAGCGCAAGGATGGCGAGGCGGGCGGCGTCTTCGCCGAGCCAGGGGACCGGCAGCAGCAGGCCGAAGAGCGCCAGCGAGGGGATGGTCTGGAGGATATTGGCGAGGGCGATGACCGGCCTTGCGAGGGGCGGATAGCGGGTGAGCAGGACGCCGGTCGGCAAGCCGATGGTGACGGCGAGCAGCAGGGCGAAGCCGGTGAGCCAGAGATGCTCGAAGGTGAGGCGGGCGATCTCGCGCAGGTGGAGCTGGAGGAATGCGGGGAGTGAGGTCAACGGCGCACCGCCGCGACGTAGGTGCGGACGTGTGGGTTGTCCGTCGTGAGCACAGCGGCGGCGGGAAGGTCGGCAACAATGGCGCCGGTTTCGAGAAAGAGGACGCGTTCGGCGAGAAAGAGCGCTTCGTCAAGGTCGTGGGTGACGAGCAGGACGGTCTTGCGGACCTGCTGCAGGAGATCGCGGAGCATGTTCTGCATCTCGGAGCGGGTGATAGGGTCGAGGGCGCCGAAGGGCTCGTCCATAAGCAGGATGCCGGGGTCGGCGGCGAGGGCGCGGGCGAGGCCGACGCGCTGGCGCTGGCCTCCGCTGAGCTGCCAGGGGAAGCGCTCCTTGAGCGACGAATCGAGGCCAGCGAGCGCGAGGACTTCGTCGACCCGCCGCGGCGAAGGTTTGCCGGCGAGTTCAAGGGCGAGGCCGACGTTGCGCTCGACGCGCCAGTGGGGAAACAGGCCGATCTCCTGGATCACATAGCCGATATGCCGCCGGAGTTCGAGCGGGTTCCAGTCGGCGGTGGAGCGGCCGGCGACGGTGACCTGCCCGCTGGTGGGAACGATCAGGCGGTTGACCGTGCGCATGAGCGTCGTCTTACCAGAGCCGCTGCGGCCGAGCAGAGCGGTGGTCGCGCCGGGAGTGAGCCGAAGCGAGATGTCCTGGAGAATGGGACGCCGGGTCGCCGGAGCGTAGCTGACGTGAGCGAACTCGACGCCGTTCTCGGGCAAGAGGGGTCTCCGGCGGAGGGGATGGTGCAGCGGGGAGCGGGAGGTGGCTAGTCTCCGGCGAGAGCAAAGACAGGTTTGAGAAGGAATGGATTTTGACCGCTAGAAGTGAAAGAGCGAACGAGCTGAAAACTTGAGGCGATTGACTCCTTTTCCGGGGGGACCAGCAAGGTACCGGGCCGCCCTGCCCTGGTCTGGCGGGCGAGCGAAATCAGGCGGGTTCGACAGCCGGGTGCGAGTCGTCCGGCTGCGCTTCCGGAGCGTTTCCGGCGGGATCGTCCACGGGTGCGTCGGTCTGCGGGGCGGAGGAGGCGGCGGCAGGAGTTTCGGACCTGCGGGATGCGTTTTCGGCGGGTGGCTCGACGGAGGGGACAGCCGCTTCTCCGGCCACCGGGGTGGCGGCGGCGCCCTTCACGCGGACGACGGTGATCTTGTCGAAGCCCTCCTTGAAGGCGGGGGGTTTGAGCCGCTCGGCCATCTTGTGCATCACTTCGTCGGTCACCTGGCGGTCGCGTTTGGAGTTGCGTTCGAGGCAGACGGCGAGCGGCACGTCGAAAAAGACGGCCTGGACCTCGTAGCCGAAGCTCTTGGCCATTTTGATCCACTGGCGGCGCTCGTGCGGGCTGAGGTTGGTGGCGTCGACGTAGTTCCAGGGCATCTTGGCGATGAGCCGGGCACGCAGCAGGCTGCGGAGGGTGGAGAAGACGAGGCCCTGGTAGCGCTGGTCGGTGATGTCGTCGAAGAGGATGGAGCGAAGCATGTCGCTCGAGAGCGGGGTGACGCCGCGACGCTTGTACCAGGTGGTTTTTCCAGAACCGGGAAGGCCGATGGTGAGGACCACGTAGCCGCGCGGGCTCTTGACCGGCACCTGCTCGGCGGGCGGGGTGGCGAGGGATTCGGGCTGGGTTTCGACCACCATCTTGTCGCCGGCATCGGCGGGAGCGAAGCCTTCGGCGGGAGTGGAATCCCACTCGGGCAGCTCGGGTGCGACGGGCTCGACGGCTTTGGCGGGAGCTGGCGGAAGCTCAACCGGGAGTTCGGCCGTGTGGCTGATCTCGGGTCGGGGCTGAACTGGGGTTGGGGGCTCGGGCCGGGTCTTCGCGGGGGTTGGCTCGGGGTAGGTGGGGCGCAGGGGGGCTTGCTGGCCGGTGGGAAGTTCCTGTCCGCTTTTTCCGGTGGATTCCGATTCGTTCGGACCACGCCTGGAACGTCGTCTCATGTGATTCAGTATCCAATCGCGCATACTGCGCTTTCTCTCTCTGGCGGCTCGTCCGGGCGGAGTCTGGTGCCGGGCGAGCACTGCTGATTTGTCGGCTGGGATGCGGCGTCCGGGAGCGATGACGAGCGCGAGCGCGGATCCTGACCTTTTTGGGGGCAAGCGACCTGCGCGTGCGGCGGGAGACCTGGGCGCGCATGCGTTTCCCTCGTGGGAAACGCCTCTGCAGGCTGCATCCTGGCCGCAGCAACCGGTTACTTGCTCTAGACACGCTTGTAACACACACCCTCGGGCACCGCAATCGAGCCGCGGGAGGACGTATCCCAAGGGATAGGGCAGTCCTACTGTGGCTGTGGGCGGGTACGGGCGGAATTGCGCCTCAACCGTGGCTTTGGTAGCCTGCGAGATGAGGCTGGTCCCGGAGCAAGGTCACGCTGAATGGCAGATCGGAAGTTGGGATTGACTCGGAAACGCTCAGGAGACTCGCGCACATGGCAGTAAAGGTAGGTATCAACGGCTTCGGCCGTATTGGCCGGAACGTGTTTCGCACGGCACTCGGCAATCCGGAGATTGAGTTTGTCGCAGTGAACGACCTGACCACGCCGGCGACGCTGGCTCACCTGCTGAAGTACGACTCGATCCTGGGCAATCTGAAGAGCGAGATTACGCACGGGCACGGTTCCATCACGGTCGATGGCAAAGAAATCAAGGTGTTCGCGGAGCGCGACCCGGCGAAGCTGGACTGGGCGTCGGTGGGGGCGGAGATCGTGGTGGAATCGACCGGCTTCTTCACCGACGCGACCAAGGCGAAGGCGCACCTGGGCAGCACGGTGAAGAAGGTGGTCATCTCGGCCCCGGCGACGCACGAAGATCTGACGATTGTGCTCGGGGTGAACGATCACAAGTATGATCCGGCGGCGCATCATGTGGTTTCGAACGCGTCGTGCACGACCAACTGCCTGGCGCCCCTGGTGAAGGTCTTGAACGATACATTTGGGATCGAGTCCGGCATTATGACGACGATTCACAGCTATACGAACGACCAGGTGATCCTGGATACGCCGCACAAGGACCTGCGCCGGGCGCGGGCGGCGGCGCTCTCGATGATTCCCTCGTCGACCGGCGCGGCGAAGGCGCTGAAGCTGGTGATTCCGGAGATGGCGGGCAAGCTGGACGGCTTTGCCATCCGGGTGCCGACGCCCAATGTCTCGGTGGTGGACCTGACGTTTGTGACCGGACGTCCGATCAGCGTGGCGACGGTAAACGAGGCGCTGAAGGCGGCGGCCGAGGGTGAGTTGAAGGGCATCCTGGGGTATACGACAGAGGAACTGGTGTCGAGCGACTTCCGGGGCAATCCGCTGTCCTCGATCGTGGACTCGAAGCTGACCAAGGTGATTGGGAATACCGGCAAGGTGATCTCGTGGTACGACAACGAGTGGGGATACTCGAGCCGGGTGAAGGATCTGATCCTGTTTCTGGTGAAGCAGGGGCTTTAGCTTCGTTGTGAATGACGTGGGAAGAAGGCGCAGCGAAGCAGCCCCGACGGCGTGCTTCGCTGCGTTTTTTCCGTGGCGTTCCCGATGCTTCGGCGCGTAGAGGGCTTGGGACGCAGGAAGCGGCTGTTGCAGAAGCAGGCGGACGATCACGGTTGCGGGACGCCGGGCGAACGAGAGTCGCAGCGCTGGGCATGGACCAGACGAAAGGCTGATGCTCGTCGGCGTCGGCAGGCATCCAACATGCATGTCTTCTGAACGAACGAATATCGCAGGCGTCTCCCCCTTCGAGCCGGTGATCGGCTTTTCGCGCGCGGTACGGGTGGGGCGGCACGTCATGGTTTCGGGCACCGGCCCGGTGGGCAGCGAGGAGGAAGACGTGGCCGCGCAGGCGGATCAATGCCTAACCATCATCGCCGGCGTGCTGAAGCAGGCCGGGACGAGCTTTGAGCACATCGTGCGCACCCGGGTCTACCTGACGAACGTACAGGACTGGGAGGCAGTGGGGCGGGTACACGGCAAGTTCTTCTCGCTCATCCGGCCGGCAGCGACGATGGTCGCGGTCTCCGCCCTGGTTGATCCGCGGTGGAAGGTGGAGATCGAAGCCGACGCGTTGATTCCCGAAGAGAACCTGCCGGAGTGACTTCCGGGCAGCAGACCATCCATTTTCAATGGCGGATGCTATAAGGGAGAACGTATGCAGAAGCTCTCCATCCGCGATCTCGATTTAACCGATAAGCGCGTTCTGATCCGCGTCGATTTCAATGTGCCGCTCGCGAAAGACACCGGCGAAGGTGTCCGCATCCTCGACGACACGCGGATCCGCGAGACGGTTCCGACCATCGAGTATGCCCTGCGGCGCAAGGCGAAGGTGATTCTGTGCTCGCACCTGGGGCGGCCCAAAGGCCAGCGGGTGCCGGCCATGAGCCTGCGTCCGGTGGTCGACCGGCTGCGCAAGCTGCTGGATCACGTGCTGGGAGAGGACGAGAATGTCGGCTTTGCGCCGGACTGCGTCGGCCAGGTGACCGAGGAGCTGGTGGCAAACCTGGAGCCGGGGCAGACGCTGCTGCTGGAGAATCTGCGCTTTCATGCCGGCGAAGAGGCCAACGATCCCGCATTCGCCAGGCAGCTTGCCGGGTTGTGCGACCTGTACGTGAACGACGCGTTTGGCAGCGCGCACCGGGCGCATGCATCGACCGAGGGCATCACCCACTTTATGAAGCAGAGTGCAGCCGGTCTGTTGATGGAGTCGGAGTTGAAACACCTGGGCAAGGCGCTGACCGAGCCCGACAAGCCGTTTGTGGCGATCATCGGCGGGGCAAAAGTATCGGACAAGATCGGCGTGATCGAATCGCTGATCGAAAAAGCGGATGCGATTCTGATCGGCGGCGGCATGGCGTACACATTTCTCCGCGCGAAGGGGCAGCAGACCGGCAAGTCGCTGGTGGAAGAGGACAAGATCGAGGTAGCGCGGGCGGCTCTTGAGGCTGCCCAAGCCAGGGGCGTCAGGTTTCTGCTGCCGGTGGATCACTGCCTGGCGGACCGGTTCGACGCCCGCGCGAAGACGACGCTCTTCGCCGGCGAGGGCCCGTTTCCGGCCGAGCTGATGGCGCTCGATATCGGGCCGCAGACGGTGGCGCTGTTTGCTGCGGAGATCGCCGATGCGCAGACGATCCTGTGGAATGGGCCGATGGGTGTCTTCGAGTTCCCTGCCTTCGCGATTGGGACGAACGCGATCGCCAAAGCGGTCGCGAAGAACGAGGATGCGACGACGATCGTCGGCGGAGGCGATTCGGTCTCGGCGATTCAGAAGTCGGGATATGCAGACAAGATCACGCACATTTCCACCGGCGGCGGAGCGTCGCTCGAGTTCCTGGAAGGCAAGCAGTTGCCGGGAGTGGAAGCCCTCACCGACAAACCGGAAGCGGCCAACAAGCGAGAAAAATAGACGGGCTTCGGGTTCCCAGACAGGCCGGAAGATGGGATACTGAAGCGCTTCCGGAGTTGCAGGAACGGATGCAGTCAGCTCGATCCTTTTCACTCTTCACGTTTTTCAATCTATTCCCGGAAATTGCGAAGCGACCATGCGGAAGCCCCTGATTGCTGGAAACTGGAAGATGTATAAGACGCCACGCGAATCGCTGGCATTCCTGGAAGCTTTTCTGCCAATGGTGGAAGGCCATGAGCGGGACGAGATTGTGCTGTTTCCGACGATGTCTTCGCTGGGCTACGTGCTGGACCGGATTCAGGGCACCAATGTCCGTGCCGGAGCGCAGACCATGCACTGGATGAATGAAGGGCCGTATACCGGGCAGACATCGCCCACCATGCTGGCCAGCATTCGCTGCACGCACGTGATGCTGGGGCACTCGGAGCGACGCATCTACGCGCACGAGACCGACGACATGGTGAACTGGAAGCTGAAGGCTGCGTTCGGTCACGATCTGACGCCGATCGTCTGCGTGGGCGAGACGTTGGACAAGCGGCAGACGGGGCTGACTGAAGCGGTGCTGCGCTGGCAGATTGCCTGCGCGCTCAACGGGGTGGAGCGGGAGGTAGCCAGCTCGCTGATTATCGCCTATGAGCCGGTGTGGGCGATCGGGACGGGCTCGACGGCGACGCCTTCGCAGGTGCAGGAGGCGCACCGCATCATTCGGCGCGAGGTCGCGGAGCGGATCGGGCAGGAGCTCGCGGATTCGACCCGGATCATCTACGGCGGGTCGGTGAAGCCGGAGAATGCGGGCACGATCATGAGCCAGCCGGATATCGACGGAGCGCTGGTGGGCGGCGGCTCGCTGGACCCGGAGACGTTCAGCCGGATCATCAAGTATCCGAAGGCTTAGGCGAAGAGGAGTTGACGCCTACCGCGCGGCGCACGTCCGGGACGTTCGCGCCGCCTCTTCCATTCAGGGCTTTAGCGGACGACGCCGGCCTGGTCCATGGGCCAGTAGACGAAGGCTGCCTTGCCGTAGATCAGGTTGCGGGCGACCGGACCGAAGTCGCGGCTGTCGCTCGAGATGGAACGATGGTCTCCCATCACGAAATATTCGTGGGATGGAATACGGGTTTCGGGCAGCGAGCGATCGTCGGCGAAGCGGCCGGGGACGTAAGGCTCGGGCAGAATCTTTCCGTTGACGACCACGGTGCCATGGTCGATGCGAACCAGGTCGCCAGGCAACCCGATCACCCGCTTGATGTAGTTCTTCGATTTGTCGCGAGGGTACTGAAAGACGACGACGTCGCCGCGGTGGATATCTCCCAGGCGAAACGCGAACTTATTGATAAAGAGCCGGTCCTGATCTTCGAGGTTGGGCAGCATGGAAGTGCCCTCGACGCGAACCGGCTGGTAAAGGAAGATAATGATGAAGGCGCTGACAAAGACGGAGAGCAGGAGGTCGCGCAGCCACGCACGAACGTTTCCGGTCCGGTGCGGCCGCGCGGCGGAGGTCTGGTGGCCCGGCCCGGTGTCCGGCCCGGTTCCCGGCCCGATGTTTGGGTCGGTGTCCGGCGCGATTCTTGGGTCGTTGTCCGGCGCTATTTCCGGAACGGTATCTGGATGAGGTTCCTGCATGGTTTTTGCACGCGCGCGGCCCGGGCAGTTTTACCGGCGGGCGCAAACCGGTTAGACGCTGTGCCCTTGAGCATCGCACACTTCCGGACGCCGGCAAAAGCCGGATTCCCACTAAAGGGTTTTAACAATCTAACGCACTGTAGAGCGCGTTAACAAGAGACGAACGCATCTTGCGCACGCACCATTTTTGATGCGTCGGCCGGATCGACGGTCTACTATAGGACATCGCCCGCACGTCGACGAAAAGAACTCACGGGATAAAGAAGAAGAGCTATGGCAACCCTCACGATGACTGAGCAACCACCTTTCGAGAAGCCAGATAAACCTGAAAAACCGGAAAAGCAGTCCACGTATCGAGGGTTAGACGATCTTTCGACTCTGACGACCGAGAGCCCCAATGCCGCATCGCAGGGGCTCGATACCAAATCCGCGCTTGAAATTGCGCGCATCATTGCCCACGAAGACGCCAAGGTAGCTGCGGCGGTGAAGAAGGCGCTTCCCGAGATCGCCATTGTGATCGACACGGTTGCACGTTCGCTGCGCGACGGAGGGCGCCTGATCTACGTGGGCGCCGGGTCGAGCGGGCGCATCGCCTCGCTGGACGCAAGTGAGTGCCCGCCGACATTTTCGACGGCGCCCGCGCAGGTGCAGTACATCATGGCCGGCGGCCCAAAAGCGCTGGCCAGCGCATCGGACGTGAACGAGGATTCGCCCGAGATCGGCCAGCGCGACATCGCCCGGCGGCGTCCGACGCGGAAGGACATCGTGATCGGCGTTTCGGCCTCGGGGCGCACACCGTACGTGGTGGGTGCGGTCGAGTACGCGAGGGCGCGTGGAGCCAAGACCGCCTGCGTGGTCTGCAACGAGAACACGCCACTGGCGGATGTCGCCGACACCGTGGTGATCGCGGAGGTGGGTCCGGAGGTGATATCCGGCTCGACCCGCATGAAGGCTTCGACGGCGCAGAAGATGATTCTGAACATGATCACCACCGGTGCCATGACCCGGCTCGGCTATGTGTACGAGAACCTGATGGTGAACGTGCACATGAAGAACGCAAAGCTGGTCGAACGCGGCATCCGCGTGCTGATGGTGGTGTGCGGCATTGATCGCGACACGGCGATCCGGACGATCAAGTCGGCGGGGAAGTCGATTCCGATCGCGGTGGTGATGCTGAAGGCCAATGTGGACAAGATGGAGGCGGTGCGCAGGCTGGCCAAGTCGGATGGAAATGTGCGGCTGGCGATCGACGACAGCCGGCTGGAGCTCTAGACCTAAGCGACCCCGGAGACACGATTCCGACATCGAGGGTGATGTGGAGCATGTCTCAGGGGAGCGGTGCGCTGGTTGCGGGACTGCCATCTTCACTTCAGCGGAGGAAGCAACGATGGCACGGGCCAGCACAATCAGCTGGAGCCCAAGCCCACACTTCCACGCAGATAAGCTGTTGACCTGAGATCCTGGTCGCTTCACCAGGGATTTCCCCGGCCTGCGGCTCGACCCGGAACCAGCAGAGTAGCCTCCGCAGCACCCTTTCCTCGGAACTCCTCGATAAACTAAGCGGATGGACAAGTTTGTTGTACGCGGCGGGAACCCGCTTCTCGGCACCATCAAAATCTCCGGCGCGAAAAACTCCGCGCTTCCGTGCATGGCCGCCGCCATCCTTACCGAAGACGAAGTCATCCTCGAAAACATCCCGCAGGTGCAGGACATCGAGACCGAGCGCAAATTGCTGGTGAGCATGGGCGCGGAGGTGCAGCTTGGCTACGGGCGGGCCCAGCACCGCACGCACATACAGTGCGGTGTGCTCTCAGACCCGGTGGCCAAGTACGAGATCGTCAAGACCATGCGAGCGAGTTCGCTGGTGCTGGGCCCGCTGATCGCGCGCACCGGCATGGCGCGGGTCGCGATGCCGGGCGGATGCGCCATCGGAGGCCGGCCGATCGACCTGCACCTGAAGGCGCTGGAGGCGATGGGCGCACGGATCACGCAGGATCACGGCTACCTGGAGGCGAAGACCGAGCGCCTGAGGGGCGCGCATATTGTCTTCGACCGCATCACCGTGACCGGCACGGAAGACATCCTGATGGCAGCTGTGCTGGCCGAGGGCGAGACCATCCTCGAGAACTGCGCGCGCGAGCCCGAGGTGACGGATCTGGCGGCACTGCTGACCGCGATGGGCGCGCACATCGAGGGCGCGGGCACCTCGACCATCACCGTGAAGGGCGTGGCCAGGCTGCACGGCGCACGGCATCGCATCAATCCCGATCGAATCGAGGCGGGAACGTTTCTGCTGGCGGGCGCGATTACCGGCGGCGACCTGAACGTGGACTGCTGCGAACCGCATCACCTGGGATCGCTGATCGCCAAGCTGGAACAGTGCGGCGTCAGGATCGAGGTGGGCAAGGACAACGTGCGGGTGCGTTCGGGCGGCCAGTTGAAGGCCGCGGACATCTCGACCGAGGAATATCCGGGCTTTCCGACCGACATGCAGGCGCAGTTCATGGCGCTGGCGACCCAGGCGGAGGGGACGACGACCGTCACCGAAAACATCTTTGAAAATCGCTTCATGCACGTACAGGAACTGAATCGGATGGGCGCCAACATCTCCGTACAGGGCAGAACGGCGACGGTGCGCGGCAGGACTGGGCTGCAATCGGCTGCGGTCATGTGCTCCGATCTGCGGGCGTCCGCGTCGCTGGTGCTGGCGGCGCTGGTGGCGGAGGGCGAGAGCATTCTCGACCGCGTCTACCACATCGACCGCGGTTATGAGCGCATCGAAGAGAAGCTGCGCGGGGTGGGCGCGCAGATCCGCCGCATGGGCGAGGTCTTCGGCAAGAGGTAGCCGGAGACGTTGCCCGACCATCACTCTTCGCCGGACTCCACGCCGAATCAGATCTCGAGAAATTCGCTCTAAATGGGTGCGGTCCCGTTGACCACGGCCACGCCCGGCGGCGGGGAGAAGAGAAAGACGCTGTCGGACGCCGGAACATCTTCGCGCTGATCGCTGAAGGTGAAGCTCGTGGTGGCGCCGTCGACCTCTTCCAGCTTCATCCCGGTGATCTGGCCCGCCGGTGTCACCTCCAGCGAAAGCTGCCTGACCTGGTTCTGCATGCCGCGCGGAGTGCCTGCGATCCGGAAGCCTGAAGACGTGGGAGCGATCGCGAGGTTCTCGAGTTCCTTCTTCAGTTGGGTGTGGCCGAGCAGAAAGCGCAGCGGTGTGCGCAGATCGTCCATCTGCTTGGCCGGGATACGCTGCGCCTGCGCATCGCCGGGGGTGTAGAACCAGGCGAACCTGCCATCGAGCACGAAGACTTTGCCCACCGGAGTGTCATAGTCCCAGCGCATGCGGCCTGGCTTCTTGAGCAGCAGCGTGCCGGTTTCGGTCCGGTCCATGCCCATGCCGGTGTACCGCTCGGTGTAGCGGGTGCGCAGCGAGGCGAGATGGTTGTAGTGGTCGTCGACCTTCTTCAGAATCGAGCTCAGCTTTGAAGTGTCGGGTTGCAACTGGGGATAGGCCGGGGCCGCGATCCCTGCAGATGCCAGGCAAAGCGCCAGTGCCAGAGCGCAGGAGCCGCGCAGGAAAGATGCGGCGCCTGCGGAGTTCGGTTTCGGCATTACTGGATCGGCTGGGTGCAGTTGGTGCCGCCGGCCGGATCGTAAGTGATGATATTGTTCTCGTTCATGCAGTAGCCGCGGTCTCCGCTGCGGCCGACCGACGCCGGTACCGCGGTGACCTCATATCCGGTGTACATATCGGTGTTGTTCACGGTCACCTTGGTGCAGTTGGTGATGTTGAAGAGGTAGCCGGACTTCTGTCCGCCGGCCAGGCCGGGGTCGAGCATCTGCGCGGCCTGGGCGGTGGGCGCTCCGGAGGTAGGGGTGCCGCCGAGCGCGGACAGGGAGCAGGCAAAGCCGTTGGACGGGTAGGCGGACGCGTACTGCATCTCGGCCTGGCCGATGGCGCGGACCGAAGCCTGCGCGGAGGTCTCGTCCGCCTGCTTGTGGACTTTCAGCAGCTGGGGCAGGGCCAGCGTCATCAGGATGAGGATGACCGACATCACGATCAGCAGCTCGATCAGCGTGAAGCCGTCGTCGCTGTGGTGTTGCTCGCGAAGGGATTTGAGGGTGTTCATGGTGTGCGTCGTCTCCACAGTCTCCACCGTCTCAACGGCGGGTCCGATAAAACTTTAGCAGAAGCCGATTGCCATCCGGCCGTCGCTTCGGCGCGCTGCCTAGCAGCTCAGATGCGTGCGCTCGATCTTCATCGATCCCAGATTGCCGAGCAGCGTCAGAGCCAGCAGTTCCGGCTGGAAGAGCTGATTGGCCAGCCGCTTTGTATCGTCAGGCGTGACCTGGTCAATGCTGCGAACGATCTCGTCCACTGAAAAGAAGCGGCCGAAGTACATCTGCTGCCGGGCCAGGTTGGACATGCGGCTGGACGAGCTTTCAAGCCCCAGCACGATGTTCGACTTCATCTGATCCTTGGCTCGCTTCAGTTCGGCGTCCGAGACTGCCTGTTGCTTGAGACGGCGCAGTTCGGCGAGGGTGAGCGCAAGCACGCGTTCGGTGTTTTCGAGCGACATGCCGGCGTAGATGGAGAGCGCCCCGGCATCGCGGAACGGGTTCAGCTCGGAGTAGATGGCGTAGGCCAGACCTTCGTTCTCGCGGATCGACTCGAACAGACGCGAACTCATGCCGCCGCCCAGCATCGAGTTGAGCATGTAGACGGCGAAACGGTCCGGGTGATCGACCGGCGGCGCCGGCATGCCCAGGCACATCTGCACCTGCTCCAGCGACTTCTTCTTCTTCAGGGTAATGTGCGGGTGCGTCAGGGGGCGGGAGCCGGCGTCGCGGCTGCCCTGGCCCGACGGCTGCAGGCTGCCGAACTTGCTCTCGACCGCAGCCACGAAGCGGTCGTGATCGAGATGGCCGGCCGCCGAAAAGACGATGCTTTCCGGAGTAAAGCGGCGTGCATGGTGGCCGAAGACGGTCTCCTGCGTAAACGAGGAGACGGTCTTGACCGTGCCCAGAATAGGCCGGCCGAGCGCGTGATTCTTCCAGAAGTTCTGGGTAAACGTCTCGTGAACGAGGTAGTCCGGATTGTCCTCATCCATCTTGATCTCTTCAAGGATCACACTCTGCTCGCGTTCGAGGTCAGATTGCGAGAACTTGGGGTGCAGAACCAGGTCGGACAGAACGTCCAGGGCAGGCGCCATGTTGTCGTCGAGCACCTTGATGTTGAAGCAGACGTTCTCCTTGCCGGTGAACGCGTCCAGGTTGCCGCCGATCGAATCCACCTCGCGGGCGATATCCTGCGCGGAACGCGAGGTGGTGCCCTTGAAAACCATGTGCTCGACGAAGTGGGAGAGCCCATTCTCGGACGCGGGTTCGTCGCGCGAGCCGGAGGCGATCCACGCGCCCATCGATACCGAGCGCATGTGCGGCATCTGCTCCGTAAGTACAAGCATGCCGTTGGGCAGGACGGTGCGGCGGATGTTGCGCGCGGGATGGTGGGTTTGAGGCTGGTCGAGCACGATCGCAGACATGAAACTCCTTACCGGTCGATTGTTTCATAGACCGCTCGTTCGATAGACCACCGGGAGGCGGCGCTTCCCGGGATGCGGGAGGCTTCGCGTAAACTGAAGGGATGGATGGACCTGCACAAAGCCCTGAACTGTCCGGCCACGCTGCGCTCTTCGGCAAGACGGTGCCGGAGCTGCGCCTGCTGCTCGAGTCGCTGGGCGAGAGGCCGTTTCGGGCCGTGCAGGTGGCGCAGGCTTTGTACCGGCAGCGGGTGAACTCGCTGGACGAGATGACCACGCTTCCGCTTGCGGTGCGCGAGCGCCTGGCGGCCGCCGGGTATGCGGTCGGGCTGCCGGAGCTTGCGCAGACGGCGAAGTCTGTCGACGGCACCGAGCGCTACCTGGTGAGGCTGGCCGATGGCGAAACCGTCGAGACGGTCTGGATGCCCGGCGGCGATGGCGCGGAGAACCCGGAAGCGGGCGACGAGGGCTACAAGCGGGCGACAATCTGCATCTCCAGCCAGGTCGGCTGCGCGGTGAACTGCCAGTTCTGCCTGACGGCGAAGCTGGGCATGCGGCGGAATTTGACCGCTGGAGAGATTGCCGGGCAGGTGGCGGCGGTGCTCAACCGCCACGGCGTGCAAGTGGGGAGCGGCCGCGGCCGCAGCAATCCGGATCGCATCAACCTGGTTTTCATGGGCATGGGTGAACCGTTTCTGAACTATGACGCCTTCATGGCGGCGGTGCGAATCCTGGCCGGAGAGATGGGGATTCCAGCCTCGCGGATGACAGTTTCGACCAGTGGGATCGAGCCGGCCATCCGGCGCTTCGCCACCGAGGACGTTCGTCCCAACCTCGCGCTGAGCCTGAACGGCTCGAACGATCGCGTGCGCGAGGCGGTGATGCCTATCACGCGCAAGTGGAATATCGCGACTCTGCTGGAGGCCATCAAGACGCTGCCGCTTGGCAAGCGCGACTATATCTTCTTCGAGTACGTGCTGCTGGGCGGGGTCAACGATCAGCCGGAGAACGCGCGGGAGGTGCTGGCCCTGCTGAAAGGCATCCGCGCCAAGGTCAACCTGATCGTCTGGAACCCGGGTCCGGGCGTGGCCTACCGTCAGCCAGATCCCGAGGATGTGGCCGTCTTCCACCGGATGCTGGTCGAAGGCGGCATCCCGACCTTCACCCGGCGCCCCCGCGGCCGCGACATCTATGCCGCTTGCGGGCAGTTGAAGCGGACGGTCGAGGAGCCTTCCCTGGTGGAGATTACCGGTGCGTCCGCCGGCGCTGCTTCCAACGTGGCTCCTGCGCCGGCGTTTGCGCTTCCTGCGTAAGCCCTAGAAGTCTCGCGACGCTCCGCCGCCGCCGCTTGCCCCACCACCAAGGCCGCCAAAGCCCCCACCGCGATCGTCGTCGTCGCGTCCACCGCCGCCACCACCGCCGCCGAGCAGGCTCATCACCAGGTAGATCGCCCAGCCGAGATTTCCGGTCGAGGCCAGGATGATGATCAGGATGATGAAGCCGATGCCCAGCAGGATCTGTCCCATGCTGGTTCCATGCCGGGGCGCGGGCTGCTGGGCGTAGTGGTAGTGGTGCACCGGCGCGCTCAGCGTCACACCCTTGTCCGCGGCGATGACAGAGGCAAGTCCTTGAATCCCGGTGTAGAGCCCGTCATCGTAGTCGCCGCTCTTGATCAGCGGGTCCGCCTGGTCGAGGATGGCGCCCACCTTGGCATCGTTCAGAACGCCTTCCAGGCCGTAACCGGTCTCGATGCGGGTTCCTCGCGGATTCAGCACCAGCAGCAGCAGCGCCTCGCGGTCGACCCCTTTCTTCCCCGCCTTCCAGCGTTCTTCCAGCTGGTCGGTGAATTCTTCCTTGGTCATGCCGTTGTCGAGCGTCCGGACGGTGACGACAAACAGCTGCGCATCGGCCTGGTTCTGCACCTCCCGGCAAAGTTCCTCGATGCGCTCCGCGCCCGCCGGCGTCAGCACATGGGCAAAGTCGTTCACGTACGAGGTGGGCAGCGGAAGATCGGAGGGCTTCTCCGCGCACAGCCAACTGGCCGGCAAGAACAGCAACAGCAGTAGGAAACCGCGTGCAATCTTCTGTTTCATCCACCTCCGAGTCTACGCTTTCACAAAAAAGGAAGACGCCCTCCGCCGGGCGTCTTCTCTTATCGCTTCGTTGCTGTTCGAGTTACTCGCGAGGTTCTTAGCTCGCTGCCGTGACGTTCATCGATGCGCCGATCTTATCGATCATCTTGTGGTGCTGGGCGATTACCTTTTCACCCTTCATCACCGCCGCCTTCAGGCTGCTGTCCTGCGTCGAAGCTACTTCCTTCTTGAAATCCGCAAGATCCATGTCGTGATCCTTCATCATGTACGCGACATACTCCTTGTCGAAGTCGGCGCCGGAAAGACCGTTCAGCTTGTCCAGCTCCGCCTGATCCTCAGGCTTCAGCTCACTTGGAGGAGGCACGCCGTCCTTGTCCGCGAACGGTTTCAGATCGTTGTTCAACATGGTGTGATCCGTCACCATCTTCTCGCCGAACGCCTTCACCTTCGGACTGCTGGCCTTCTGCGACGCCAACTGGCCAAGCTGAATCTCCGCCATGCCGCCTTGCGACGCATCCTTCAGAAACATCTGGTCCTGCGACATCGTCGCGGATGCATCCTGGGCCGAGAGCGCGAGCGGAACAAACAGACAACATGCACTTGCTAAAACCACCATGCGGTTCGATTTCATCGGGAGACTCCTCATTGCTTGTTGTGGTTACAAATTCATCCGGTCTTTGCGAGCTACATGGCTCGCCGTACAGCAGTTGGGTGTCTTTCGCACGCCGCAGGTTGCCCACCGGGACGCGCTATCCTGAAGGTTGGAGCCCATCGATTTTCATGTCCGAAAACACCCCCAGCGCACGCGTCAGGCAACCTTTTCTTATCCCTCCCGCCGCCCGCCGTGAACCCCGCGAAACTCATCTTCACGGCTACACCCTGCACGATGATTACGCATGGCTCACCTTCAAGGGCGCGGCCGAGGTCACTGAATATCTGGAGCGCGAGAACGAGTACACCGCCATCGCCATGCAGGGCACTCAAGCCCTGCAGGAGACGCTCTACCGGGAGATGCTCTCGCACATCCAGGAGACGGACGAGTCGGTCCCGTATCCCGACCACGGATACCTGTACTTCACGCGAACGATGGAAGGTCTGCAATACCCGATCCACTGCCGGAGAGAGGTTCACAGCGGCGCTGCGGAAGAGATCCTGCTGGATGTCAACCAGCTCGCCGAGGGCCAACCCTACATGGCGGTCGGCGCAATGGCGGTAAGCCCCAACGGCCTCATCCTCGCCTACTCGACGGATAACACCGGCTTCCGGCAATACACTTTGCGCTTCCGCAATCTACGCACCGGCATCGACCTGCCTGACACCGAGGAACGGGTCGGCTCGTTCGCCTGGGCCAGCGACTCCGCGACCATCTTCTATACCACCGAGGATGAACAGACGAAGCGCCACAACA
The DNA here is from genome assembly GCA_903970285.1 of Rhodanobacteraceae bacterium. GTDB lineage: Bacteria > Acidobacteriota > Terriglobia > Terriglobales > Acidobacteriaceae > Edaphobacter. Next base: position 19,150 of record CAJCHN010000011.1, read on the forward strand.
AGCTCTTCCGCCATACGCTGGGCGAATCTTCCATCCTCCATCCAGACGGCGGCCACCTGCTGCTCGAAGAGCAGGACGAGCGCTTCAACCTGGGCGTGGGACGCACCCGCGACCGCAGATATATCCTCGTTGAATCCGGCTCGCACACCACCAACGAGGTCCGCTATCTGCCCGCGGAACGCCCGTCCGCCGAACTTACCCTGATCGCTCCACGGCTCGATGACCAGGAATACTACCCCGATCACCGGGACGGCCTCTTCTACATCCGGACGAATGACACCACGCGAAACTTTCGCCTGGTCACTGCCCCGGTCGCTGCCCCGGGGCGCGAACACTGGCGCGAGTTCTACCTCGGCGCCGAGGACGTGCCGCTCGAAGACTTCGACCTCTTCCACTCCTTCCTCGTCCTCTCTGAGCGGAAGGCCGGTCTGCCCACGCTGGCGGTGCATCCGCTCTTGGCCCGGGGCGAACTGGGCGTGCCCATCGACATCAGCTTTCCCGAACCCGCCTACACCGCAGCCGCACACACCAACCGCGAGTTCGACAGCACCAGGTTCCGCTACAGCTATACCTCGCTGGTCTCACCGTCGTCGGTGTACGAGTTCGATACGCTCACCGGCGCGTCCACCTTGCTCAAGCAGCAGACCGTACCCGGCGGCTTCGACTCCGCCAACTACGCTTCGGAACGGCTGTGGGTAGAAGCCAAGGACGGCGTGAAGATCCCGGTCTCGCTGGTCTACCGCCGCGACCGATTTGAAAAGAACGGCAGCAATCCGCTCTACATCTCCGGCTATGGCTCTTACGGCTTCGCCTTTCCGGTCAACTTCTCGCCCACGCGTCTGCCGCTGCTCGACCGCGGCGTGGTCATGGCGTATGCGCATATCCGCGGCGGAGGCGAACTGGGCGACGCCTGGCACGACGCCGGCAAGATGCAGGTGAAGAGCAATACCTTCACCGACTTCATCGCGGTCACGGAAGCGCTCATCCAGCAAGGCTTTGGCGACCCTGCGCGTGTCGCCATCGAAGGCGGCAGCGCGGGCGGTCTGCTCATGGGCGCGGTCGTCAACCTGCGTCCCGACCTCTACCGCGTGGTGCTTTCACATGTCCCGTTCGTCGACGTGATGAACACCATGCTGGACCCCTCGCTGCCGCTGACAGTGGCCGAATACGAGGAATGGGGCAATCCCAACGAGGCGGACGCGTTCGCCACCATGTTGGCTTACTCGCCGTACGACAACCTTCGCGCCGGCGACTACCCCGCGATGCTGGTGCGTACCAGCCTCAACGACTCGCAGGTGATGTACTGGGAGCCGGCAAAGTATGTCGCCAAGCTGCGCACGTTGAAGCGCAACCCCTCTCCGCTGCTGCTCCACACCAACATGGACGCAGGCCACGGCGGCGCCTCCGGCCGCTACGACTATCTGAAGGAGATCGCCTTCGACTACGCGTTCCTCCTGATGGAGATAGGGATCGAAGAGTAGACCAGCAAACCTGGAGCAAATCCGCTGTGGCTGTGGAGTAGGAAAAACTCAACGAGTGCCGTCTTGCTTGGGAAAGCGGCGTCGCCTGCGAAGCCGCCCCGCCACCCATAGGGTGATCTGCCTCAGCCTTCTGAGCAGCCGGCGGACTGGCGACGACTCTAAACCCGCCCTTACTTGGCCGCCGCCTCTTCCAGCACGTCCCCCTCACCGGGGGCGAGAAACAGATTCGCCTCCAGTCCATGCTGCCGGGTGTAGAGGTCGAAGTAACGGCCGCCCAGCTTGTACAGCTCGTCGTGCGTGCCGCGCTCGACGATGTTGCCCTGCTCCACCACCAGGATCTGATCCGCGCGCCGGATCGTCGAAAGCCGGTGTGCGATGACAAACGTCGTCCGGCCCTTCATCAGGTGGTTCAGGCCGCCCTGGATCATCGCCTCCGACTCCGAGTCGAGCGAGCTTGTCGCCTCGTCCAGGATCAGGATGCGGGGGTCGGCCAGGATGGCTCGCGCGATGGAAAGCCGCTGCCGCTGACCGCCCGAAAGCTTCACCCCGCGCTCGCCCACGATGGTGTCGTAGCCCTCCGGAAAGCGCTCGGCAAACTCGTCCACGCGGGCGATCCGGCAGGCCTCCAGCAACTGTTCCTCGGTCGCCGCCGGCCGGGAGAAGCGCACGTTCTCGCGGATGGTGCCATCGAATAAGAACGTCTCCTGCAGCACGACGCCAAGCTGTTGCCGATAGCTGGCCAGCCGCACCGTAGCCAGGTCCGTGTCATCCACGAAGATGGTTCCGCCCGTGGCCGTGTGGAAGCCGCAGATGAGCGAGATGATGGTCGACTTGCCCGACCCGCTCGACCCCACCAGCGCGGTCACCGTGCCCGGATGCGACTCGAAGCTCACCCCGTGCAGCACCGGCTTGCCGGCTTCGTATTCGAATACCACGTCGTCGAACTTTACATCGCCCTGCAGCATCGGCAGCGCTACCCTGCGCCTGGGGTCGCTGTCTTCCTCACGCTCACCCAGAATTTCGCTGGTGCGGTCGAGTCCCGCCAGCGCCTCGGTCAACTGCGTGCCGATCGAGACCAGTTGCGCGATCGGCGCCACCATGAACGCCAGAAACGCGACATAGGTCACGTAGCCGCCGGTCGTCAGCTTGTGCGCCACCACCTGGTGCGCGCCCAGGTACATGATGAGCGCGCCGACGATCCCGAGGACGCTGGTCGAAGCCAGCGACATCAGCGACTGCGCCGTCAGCGAGGAGATGACGTTGGCCAGCAATCGCCGCGCCCCGCCCGCGAAAACCTCGGCTTCGCTGTCTTCGGCGTGGTAGCCCTTCACCACGCGCACCCCGCCCAGCGACTCGGTCAGCCGCCCCGTCACCTCCGCATTGATCTTCGAGCGTTCGCGGAAGATGGGCCGGATGGTCTTGAACGCCTTCTGCAGGATCAGCGCGAAGAGCACCAGGATGGCAAACGTCAGCATGGTCATCTGCACGCTCAGCCGCAGCAGGTAGCAGAAGGCGAAGACCGCCGTCATCAGTCCACCGAAGAAGTCCAGCACCCCGGTGCCGATCAGGTTGCGCACGCCTTCGACGTCGGTCATGATGCGCGCGACCAGCGTGCCCGTGCGGTTTTCGTCGTAGAACGCCACCGGCAGTTTGCCGATGTGAGCCTGCACCTGCATCCGCAGATCGGTGATCAGACGCTGCCCTTCCTTCGAGAGCAACTGCGTCAGCGTGTAAGACGTGATGCCCTGCAGGATGGTCGCTGCCACCACCACGCCGACAATACGCGGCAGCAGGCCGATCTGGCCCTTGGTCATGACGTTGTCGATCAGGTAGCGCATGGAACCGGGAAGCACCAGGCCGCTGGCGCGATTCACGATCATCAGCAGAAAGCTCACGCTCAGCAGCGTGCGGCGCGGCTTTACCAGCTTCCACACCTCGGGCAGCACCTTCTTCAACTTCGGCTTGGGCCGCGCGGCGGTCAGCGCCGCTGTCGTGGCCTTGCCGGTGCCGCGCGCCGGACGGTCCGCCGACGGCATCTGCCTGCCAAAACTCGAAGATCCAATCGAACCCGCCATACGCTTCCTCGCTTCAGCCAAGCTGTTCCAGCCCTAAGCTGCTCTGGCCCTAAGCTGTCCAGGCCCTAAGCTGCTCCAGCCCTAAGCTGCTCTGGCTCTGCGAGCCGCGACAAACGACCGCACGCACAGCAGCACAAACACCAGGCAGATGGTTCCCATCAGAGCCTGCACCCGGGCCGCATCCGGCCGCGCAACCTCATGCCCGGCCGCCATCTGCACCATGCCGATCAGCCCCGGAATGGTTCCCAGGAAGCCGAGCAGCCCGACCGTCACCGCGATATGCATGAACAGCATCCGCTTCCTGGTCTCCTCCGTATTCGCCAGCGCGCCAAAGATCACAAGCAGCAACCCAAACCCTCCTGGGATGAGCGTATGCAGATGATGCAGCACCGCAAACGCTCCCGCCGAAAGCACAATCAACAGCCCGCCGAACACCATCGTCAACTTCGCCACGCTCATTCTCCTTCAACACTCAGCCGGTAAATGACAACCATATCTCAACCCGCAGCCGCTTCGACCGCCTGCAACACCTCCGCCGGCTTCCAGTCGTTGGTTGGATACCAGGCGATCACCTTTCCGTCCCGGCCCACGATCAGCGTCGAAAGCGAGTGCTGGATGCTGGACGGGTCGCTCGAATCTCCGGTCACGCCCACATCGAACCACTGCTCTACCTTGGAGAGTTCCGCAACCGGCGGTGCCGCGAAGTCCCAGTGCCGGAAATCTTCCTCCGTGAATCTGCCCGTGTGCGCGCCGCCGTAGCTGCGCAGCACCGCCGGCGTGTCGTACTTCGGGTCGAAGCTGACGCTCAGCAGGTGGGTCTTCGCATAAGCAGCCTTATCCTTCGCCAGCGCCTGGTCGATCTGCGAGAAGTTCTCGCTCATGCGCGGACAGAAATCCGCCAGCGGACAACGCGTGTAGATAAACGTCAGCAGCACCACCTTGCCGCGAAATTGATCGAGGTGAATGATCTTCCCGCTCTGGTTCAACAGCGCGAAATCGGGCACCACGTCCCCCACCTGCGGCACGTGATATTGCACCGTTGGCCTGGTATCCGGACGTGCCTGCCCCACCACCACAATCTGGTCCAGCTTTGCGCTCAGCGGCCCATCCGAACTCGGATTCACCACCACTTGCGCCGTAATCATGTCGCCGGGATGCAGTTCGCTGATGACGTTCGGCTGCGCCAGCGGGTACGGCATGGTCATCGCGTCCATGAAGCCCGGAATGGCCCCATGCTGCACCGTCACCTTCCCCGTGGAGACGTCGGTCGACACAATCTTTCCGCGCAGATGATACGTCTTCTGCTGCGGTATGGCCGCGCCCGCAAGTGTTGTTCCGGAATGGCAACCGGACACACTGCAGCCGCTTGCCAGCAGGGCACACGCAGCAAAAAACCGCACCCGGAAGGCTACCCCCGCGGACCGCGCGACGCCTGCAGAGCCAGCGCCTCCGCTCGACTCTGGCCGCACGCGCTTCCATCCACTCCTGCCGTTCATCCTCCCATGATAATGGCTGCAATGAACGTCTCAGCGCGATCGGCGGCCGCATCAAAACCGACCCTCACCACCATGCACGCGGCGCTCATGCTTGCGGGGCTCGCGACCTTCCTGCTCGGCCCCATCCTGCCCTTGCTGATGCGCCAGTGGAGCCTCACCGACGCCCAGGGCGGACAGCTTCTGCTGGCCCAGTTCACCGGCGCCACCCTGGGCGGAGCCACCGTCTCGAAACGTCTTCCGCATGCCTTCCTGCTTGGCCTCGCCTGCGCCGCGGCCGGCTTTCTGCTCTTCGCCCACGCTCCCGGGCTGGCCGTGGCCTGCGCCAGTCTGCTGCTCTCCGGATTCGGCGTCGGACGCATCATTGCCTCGGTCAATATCCTCGCCGGAGCACGGTTCACCCAGCACACCGGCTCCGCCCTGGCCCGGCTCAACCTCTCGTTCTCGCTGGGGTGCCTGCTCTCGCCGCTGCTGGCCGCGCAACTCGCCTCGCGCTTCGCCCTTTCCGGCCTGCTCACGGGATTCGCCGCGCTGTTCCTGAGCATCGCCGCCACGCTTTGGCTTGAGCTGCGCGGCCTGCCAGCGGAGCCCGAAACTCCGGTCACGGCACCCCGGCAGCCGATCTTCACACCGCTCTTCTTCCTCTTCGCCTCGGTCCTCTTCCTCTACGGCGGGCTGGAGACCTGCCTCAGCGCCTGGCTCACCACCTACGCTCTTCGCTACGGCCAGACCTCGCTTGTGCTCAGCCAGTACACCCTCGTGCTGCTGCTGTGCGGCCTCACCGCCGGGCGCGCGCTCGCCGCCCATCTCCTCAGGACCATCGGCGAGGCATCGCTTCTCCGCGCCGCGCTGGCGCTCACCATCACCGCCGCCTGCGGTCTTGCCGCCGCCCATTCCGCGGCGGTCCTCGCCGCACTGGCGATCTTCCTCGGCACCTCGCTCGCACCCGTCTTTCCCGCGAACTTTGCTCTCTACATGGAGCGCAGGCCAACCCCCCGCCAGGCCGGACTGGTGCTTGCAGCCAGCGGGCTCGGCGCCGCCGCCATCCCGTGGCTGATGGGCGTGGTCTCCACCGCGACCCATTCTCTGCGGCTCGCCCTGGCCCTGCCGCTGTTCTCCGCGTTCGGTCTGCTGGCGCTCAGCTTTGTCCGGCGGCCCTAGCTCTGGCCGGTTGCTGTCGAACCGCATCCGGCCTCCAGCAGATGACGAAGAGGAACACCAGACCTGCGCAGGACAAAAGAATGCTGCCTGCTCCCGGTACATCGCGCCTGGACGCTCGAAAGTTCGGTTTATCCCTGCGGAAAAGGTGTCCCACCTTGCATCTCCATCCCAGCAGCCCCGGATTTGCACTAAAATTGAAGGAGAGACCCTCGATTGAGCAGCCTTTCCCAAACCTCGCACCCCACGCCCGAACCCGTGCTTTCTCACTCCTCCCAGCTTGAAGCGGAAGCTCCCGGCATCGAGCCATCCGAAACTCCGGAGGTTGAGCCGCATGGTCCCTTCTCGGCTCTGCGCCGCACCTTTCCGACCGGCGAGGTGATCCGGTTCCTGCTGGTGGGCGGATTCAACACCGTCTTCGCGCTCGCCCTCTACTGGCTGCTGGTGCATGTCTTTACCCTGCTGCTGCCCAGCCACAGCAAACTGCTCATCGTCGATATCGCCCAGATCGTCTCGAAGCCCGTCGCGATCACGGTCGCCTTCCTCGGCTACAAACACTTCGTATTCCACACCCACGGCAACTACGTTAAAGAGTGGTTGAAGTGCGTCGCCGTCTACGGCGTCTCCACCCCGGTCGAGCTGGTCATCCTGCCCGCCTCCGCCAAGCTATTCCTGATGATCCCGTTCACGCACATCTACGCGCCCTATCTGGCAGGAATCGTCAACTCCATTGCCATCGCCAGCTACAGCTACTTCGCCCATAAGAAATTCTCCTTCAAGCAGTAGCCAGGGCCCGCGACCATGAAAGACCTCGTCCGCCGCCAGCTCGCCCAGTCCATCGCCACCTTGCAGGCGGTCCACGACAGCGAGGAGATCCACGCGACCCTGCTGGCCATCGCCAAGCTCACCGCAGACACCATGCAGGCCGGCGGCAAACTGCTGGTGGCCGGCAACGGAGGCTCCGCGGCCGACGCCCAGCACCTGGTCGCCGAGTTCGTGGCCCGGCTCACTGTCGATCGGCCCGCACTGCGCGCCATCGCGCTCACCACCGACACCTCCATCCTCACCGCCATCGGCAATGACTGGACGTTCGACTCCATCTTCTCGCGCCAGGTGGAAGCCCTCGGCCAGCCGGGGGACGTCTTCCTCGGCATCTCGACCTCGGGAAACTCGAAGAACATCGTGCGTGCCTGCCAGGAAGCCAGACAACGCGGCCTGCACACCATCGGCTTCAGCGGAAACCGCGGCGGAGTCATGCGCGAACTCTGCGACTACAACATCATCATTCCGTCGACTGTCACCATGAACATCCAGGAGTCGCACCTCGCACTGGAACACATCTTCTGCATGCTGGTCGAGCGGTACATCTGGGGCGTCGACTTCGACCAGGCAACGGCGAAGCTCAGCGACTAGGGCATCCGAAAGAGTGGGTGCCTCGTAAATGGTGCAACAGAAGGGCTTTTGCGTCCACTCTTTATTCAAGAGCTAAGTCCTCTGCTTTGAAGAACATAGGTAACATCTGACGGGGGGAGGGGTGAACCCTCGCCGAGCCCTCGATTTGCCGCCGCTCCAACTTCCCTTCCCCGCTTCCACTAACCCTTTTGCGTCATTCGGCATCTACCCGGAAGACCTGTGTGCCTCGCGGGCAAGCGACGCCGCAGAATCTCTGAAGACCTCGAGTAAACCCAATGCCCCGAACTCTCCTGCCTGGCAGCCCCTATCCCCTGGGCGCCAAACCCAATTTCAAGGGCACCAACTTCGCCCTGTATTCCGAACATGCGACGTCGGTGGAACTCTGCTTCTTCGACGACGCTGGCAAACAGACCGACTGCATCAAGCTGCTGGAACGCACCGCGCACGTCTTCCACGGCTTCGTCGTGGGCGTGAAGTCCGGTCAGCGCTATGGCTATCGTGTCGATGGTCCGTGGGAGCCGCAGAACGGCCACCGCTTCAACAAGGCCAAGCTGCTGGTCGATCCTTACGCCGAAGCCATCTCCGGTCTCGTCGACCACAAGGCTCCCATCTACCCCTACGACGTCACGTCCGGCGACGACCTGAAGAAAGACGATCAGGACTCCGCCGCCGGTGTGCCGAAGTCGGTGGTGGTCGCGCACGACTTCGATTGGGGCAACGATTGCAAGCCGCGGACGCCGCTCGCCGACTCGGTCATCTACGAGGTGCACGTCAAAGGCTACTCCAAGCGCAACCCCATGGTGCCGGAGGAGCTGCGCGGCACCTACGCCGGACTCGGCACGCCCGCCAGCATCAACTACCTCAAGAAGCTTGGTGTCACCGCCGTCGAACTGCTGCCGGTCCATCACTTCATCGACGACGGCAACCTGCTCGACAAGGGTCTCTCCAACTACTGGGGCTACAACACCCTCGGCTACTTCGCTCCCATGGCGCGCTACAGCTCCTCCGGCGACGACGGCGGCCAGGTGAAAGAGTTCAAGCAGATGGTGAAGGACCTGCACGCCGCCGGACTCGAAGTCATCCTCGACGTGGTCTACAACCACACCTGCGAAGGCAACCAGCTTGGACCTGTACTCTCCTTCAAAGGCATCGACAACACCACCTACTACCGCATGGTGCAGGATAACTGCCGCTTCTACATGGACTACACCGGCACCGGCAACACGCTGAACGTCCACAATCCGCAGGTGCTGAAGCTGCTGATGGACTCGCTCCGCTACTGGGTGACGGAGATGCATGTGGACGGCTTCCGCTTCGACCTTGCCTCTACGCTGGCGCGCGAACTGCACGAGGTCTCCAAGCTCTCGGCCTTCTTCGATACCATCCACCAGGACCCCACGCTGGCCGAGGTGAAGCTCATCGCCGAGCCCTGGGATGTAGGCGACGGCGGCTACCAGGTGGGGCAGTTCCCCATCCTGTGGGCGGAGTGGAACGGCCTCTATCGCGACACTGTACGCCGCTTCTGGAAGGGCGATGACGGAGAGCTGTCGAAGTTCGCTTACCGGCTCACCGGTTCGTCCGATCTCTACCAATACGACGGACGCAAGCCCTACGCGAGCATCAACTTCATCACCGCTCACGACGGCTTCACCCTCACCGACCTCGTCAGCTACAACGAAAAGCACAACGAGGCCAACGGAGAGAACAACCAGGATGGCGCCAACGGCAACGACTCCTGGAACATGGGAGCGGAAGGTCCGACCGACGATCCCGGCATCAACGAGATGCGTGAGCGCCAGGTACGCAACTTCCTCGCCACTCTCCTGCTGTCGCAGGGCGTTCCCATGATCACCGGCGGCGACGAGGTAGGACGTTCGCAGATGGGCAACAACAATGCCTTCTGTCAGGACAACGAACTCACCTGGTACGACTGGAACCTGGACGCGCCTCGCAAGCGGTTGATGGAATTCACGTCAAAGCTGATTCAGCTGCGATTGAGCCATCCCAACCTGCACCGGCGCAAATTCTTCCAGGACCGCCAGATACGCGGCTCCGTGGTGCGGGATATCGCCTGGTACAACACCGACGGTAACGAGTTTTCGGACGAGAACTGGCAGTCGACGTGGAGCAAGTCGCTGGGTCTGCTGTTGAACGGCAGGACGCTCGAGTACATGGATGAAGAAGGCAAGAAGATCGTCGACGACTCCTTCCTGATCCTGATCAATGCCTCGGCCGATGGCGTGGAATTTACGTTGCCGCAGCCGCCGAACGGCAATCCATGGGGCGTCGTGCTGCGCACCGAGAACATCGACAATCCCTTCGAGAAGATCCAGCTCGAAGACAAGATCATCGTCGGCGGACGTTCGCTGGTGCTGCTCTCCGATGGCGAACCGGGCGAGCTTGAGAAGGACACGGCTGCACCGCTGACCGCTGCGGAGCAGTAAGACGAAAGCGTTCTGGAAGCCCCATTCTGACCGCGGTCACGCGGCGAGGAATGGGGCTTCGCTTTGCGCCAGAGGAAGCGGGCTGGGTCACCCGCCTATAATCATTTTGTGGACCTAACGCCGAACTCCGCTCCGGAAGAGACTGAAGACTTCGCTACCCTGCTTCGTGAAGACACCGCATCCCGCGCCAACGCTGTCGACCACACCGGCGGCTCCAAGCAGATCGACGCCACCGTCGTCGCCGTGTCGGAAGACTGCGTGTACCTCGACATCGGCTACAAGACCGAGGGGATCCTGCCGCTAAGCGTCTTCGCCAAGGACGAGAAGGCGGTCGAACCGGGCGACAAGTTCCGCGTTACGGTCAAGGGTCGCGACCTCGACGGCTACTATGAGCTCACCCGCCAGCGCGGGGCTGCGACGCCAAAGGATTTTTCGTCCTTGGAAGAAGCCTTCGAAGCGAAAGGCACCGTTCTTGGCACGGTGACAGGCCTGGTCAAAGGCGGTCTCACCGTGGACATCGGCATGCGCGCCTTCCTGCCGTCTTCCCGTTCTGGAACTCGTGACGCTGCTGAGATGGAGAAGCTCGTCGGCCAGAAGATTCGCGTGCGCATTACCACGCTCGATCTCGAAGGCGGAGAGTCCGGCCGGCCCGACGCCGTGGTCGATCGGCGCAGCGTGCTGGAAGAGGAAGCCAAGGCCAGCGCCGACGCCCGCTTCTCCGAGCTCGCCGAAGGTCAGATCGTCCAGGGCACCGTGCGCTCGCTCACCAGCTTTGGCGCCTTTGTGGACCTGAACGGCGCCGACGCGCTGCTGCATATCTCGGATATCGCCTGGCACCGCGTCGAAAACCCCGCCGACCTGCTCTCCGTCGGCGACGAGGTCGAAGTCAAGATCCTCAAGATCGACAACGCGGATGCCGCCAAGCGCCGGATCGCGGTCGGCCTGAAGCAGCTTCAGCCGCACCCGTGGGAGACCGTCCCGTCCACGTACTCGCTCGGCCAGAAGGTCACCGGCAAAGTCACGCGCGAGACCGATTTCGGCGCCTTCGTCGAACTCGCGCCAGGCATCGAAGGCCTCATCCATATCTCCGAGATGGCGTGGGGCAAGAAGGTGCGCAAGCCCTCCGACATCGTCCAAGTTGGCGACCAGGTGGAAGCTGTGATCCTGTCGATCGACACCGGTGCCAGGCGCATAGGGCTCGGGCTGAAGCAGGCGCTCGGCGATCCTTTCGCCGAAGCCGTAAAGATCATTCATCCCGGCGCGATGGTCGAAGGCCCGATCTCGCAGATCACGAAATTCGGCGCCTTTCTGACCGTTACGGAAGGGGTCGAAGGCCTCATTCACATCTCCGAGATCACGGCCGAGAAGCGGCTCAATCATCCCTCCGACGTGCTGCGCGTAGGCCAGGTGGTGAAGACGGTCGTGCTTGAGATCGACCGCGACAAGCGTCAGCTTCGCCTCTCCATGAAGCAGGCGATTCCAACCGGCCTCGACGACTTCCTGCTCGAACACAGCGTGGGCGACACCGTCACCGGCCGCATCATCGACATCGATCACCTCTCGAACATCGCCCGGGTGGAGCTTGGCGAAGGCATCCTGGCGACCTGCGAGGTGCCGCCGGCCGATCCGACGGATGCGCCGTTTACCCCGCCCACCAGCGCCGCACCGGTCGACCTCTCGCAGCTCGGCTCGCTGCTCAGCTCCAGGTGGAAGACGGCGCATGCGGACGCGAAGCCGGTCGCGAGGCCGGCGAATGCAACGGCTTCCACCGGAGCTCCGGCAGCCGGTCAGGTTCGGACATTCAAGCTGACGGAACTCGATGCGGCCGCGAAGAAGATCGGCCTCACGGTGGTATAGCTTCCGTGACCCATGGCGGCCTGATCTTTCTGCTCACGCTGACGGCTTCGGCCGGTGGCCAGGCGTTGCGGTCGCCCTGGGACGGGCACCCGGTCACGCCCACGGACGCGCCTATGCCTGCCCCGCGCCGCCACCCTTCGGTGCCACCCTCAGCACGCTCGAACCCTTCACCTACTACGTCGATCCACACGCCTCCATCATTGATCCGCAGAAGCAGGCCCACTTCCAGAAGGTCACCGAAGCCTCCACCCACCTCAGTCAGTGGTCTGCGCTGGCCGCTGACGCGTGGCTCGCCAAGGGAAGCCGGGCGGCCGCCGCGTGCGTCTACTCGCTGCTCGATGCCGCCGCAAATGTCTCCGCCTGGGCTGGCAAGATGCCGGACTACTCCGGGGTCTACATCCAGAACTGGACGCTTTCGGCAGTCGCGATCGCCTACCTGAAGGTCCGCGAAAGCGGCACCGGCACTCCCGCCCAGGACGCAGAGATCCAGCACTGGTTCGACCTGCTCTCCGCCCGCGTGCAGGAGTTCTTCAAAGCCGAGGCCGCCCACATGGGACGCGACAAGGAAAACAACCACATGTACTGGGCGGGCCTGGCCGTTGCCGCCGCGGCCATCGCCAGCAACGATCATGACGCCGGTTCCTGGGCACTCAATGCGTACAAGATGGGCGTCGACGCCATCCAGCCCGACGGCTCGCTGCCGCAGGAGCTTTGGCGCGGCCAAATGACCTTTCATTATCACCTGTATGCTCTCGCCCCGCTCATCATGATCGCTGAGCTCGCCGCCGCCAACGACATCGACCTTTATTCCGAAGATAACGGCGCCATTCATCGCCTGGTCAAGCTCTGCACAGCCGCACTCGCAGACCCCACCATCTTCGAAAAGCGAACCGGAATCAAGCAGATCGTCACCCTCCCCTACGCGGGGGGTGATATCGGCTGGGCCGTACCCTACGTTCGCCGCTTCCCCAATCCGCAACTCTCAGCGTTCATCGCGAAGGCGCCATGGGTTCGCTACACCAGTTGGGGCGGCCGGCCGCCGGAGTAATCATGCATCAACACGCGCTGCTGCGCTAAGAGCATGTCTCCCGGTGCTGTGGCCCTGACCACTCTTGCGAGTGCCGCTTTCTGCGCCGTAAAGCGGCGTCCAGACCCTTGGATTCGGATTGACACCCACAGGAGAAATGCTCGATCCCATATTTCCCACCTAAGAACTTCCGCAGGCCGAGCGGCACAACCGCCGCAACCTCCTGCCAGGTCACCAGTTGGAGCCGCGACTGCAGCCCGAAGCTCCTCACCGCGCCGATCACGGCATGCCAGTCTTCCACCAGGTCTGGCCGCCGCGCGTCGCACAACACGCCGAACCGGCCGCCCATGGCATACGCCGCCAGCACTCCGCGAAGGAGCTGGTACGAACGGACTCCGCGCCGCGTCATATGCAGCCGGTCCGGCTCGAAGACCTCCTCAAAGTCGCGATACCGGGCTAACAGCCGCAACGTTCCGAACTGGAAGTCCGCCTCGGTCAGCTTCGCCTCCACGAGCAGGTCGCCTACCCGCATATCGATCTCACTGCGATCGACCAGACCGCGCAGCAGTGGCGTGCGCGCCCGCACCCCGAACTCCACCGGCGCATCGGCCGTCACCCCCAACAATGCCCGCAGTCCGGCCGTCCAGACGCGCGGATAACAGAAGACATTCATCAGCAGGGCATCGGAGCTGGTCGCCGCGTCCAGCTCGCGCCATTCTCTGACCTGCTCGTCCGGGCCGGCGGGACGCGCCTGTCGCTTCGCCGTGTGGACCTTGGCCAGCCGCCGCGCCCACTCTGGCCGCGCCAGAATTCTGCGGTAAGACGCTTCGATGAAGTTTCCGTGGGTTCCGCCTGCCGGTCCAGGCGCCGTTTGCGGAGCGAAGATGACGGCCGATCCGCGAGTCACCTCATGCGCCATACCGCGCGAACGCTCCAGGTTGAGCCGGGTCACCTCCGACCTAAGACCACTGGCAAAGCGTCTTCCCGGCCGTACTGGCGGTTCCACTTCAACCTCGCGCATCTCTTCTTCGGACCAGACGACAGCCCGCTTAGTGGAAGTCATGCGATCGCACCTCCACTCCGCCCATTTCAAAGATCTCGAGCGAATCCGCCTTCACATGGACGACGTTATCCTCGTTCTGCAGCTTGCCTTCGACCAGCAGAAACCGTCCCCGCGTGACCGCGACCCGCTCCCGCTCATACAAATCCGGGTGCACGATGACGTTTGCAATCCCGGTCTCATCCTCCATGGAGAGGAAGACGAAACCCATCGCCGTGCCCGGCCGCTGCCGCGCAATGACACATCCGGCCGCGCGCACAAAGCTGCCATTGCGGCTTTCACGCAGTTCCTCCGCCGTCTTCACCCTCATGCGCCGAAGCCGCTCACGGTGGAACGCCATGGGATGCGGGCCAACCGTCAGGCCGCTCCCGGCATAATCCGCCACCAGGCGCTCCGGCGTCTGCATCATGCGCAGGACGCCGCTGGACGGCGGTGCAGCCGAGGCCTCGCGCAGCAACGGTCCGACTTCGCGGCATGCTTCTTCCACCTGCCA
>CAJCHN010000012.1 GCA_903970285.1 Rhodanobacteraceae bacterium
TGGGGGGCTGTTTCGGGGAGGGCTGCTGCCGGGTGGGCTGGCTGGGGAGGGACTGGTTCGGGGAGGGTTTGGCCGTCCGCCAGCTGCTGGAGGATGTTCCAGACGCCGGCGATCTGCAGCATCGCCTCGTAGCGAGCGGAGGGTACAGCCTGAGGGAAGAGCAGGCGGAGAGCAGCGGCGGAGCTCTGGATGGGGTCGCTGTGCTCTTCGCTCTTGAGTTCCAAGACAAGGCCCGGCTTCGTGGTGATCTGTGCCACCGTCTTCATAGATGTTCCTTGCAGGTTTGGGAGGAGTGTGACAACACCGATCATACTTAGGATGACAAAAGCGCCCAGAAATTGGCAGAGGGGCCACTGGTACTAAAGGCAGTTCCCGGGAGTGCCGAAGCTGGAAACCTGCGGGCGGGACTGCAGGTGACGAGGCGCAAATGCTTTCGAATCAGGGGTGGTCCGGCGCGGGCAGCGTTGGACGGGTAACCCCGCAAGGGCGGGGGTTGAGGGTTCGAAGATGATGTTTCTGGGCCACACAGGGCGAGGCAGGCGCGATCTGGTGGCTCAGTCGCGCTGGAGTTCCAGCTGATTGCCCAGATCTTCCCAACGGGCGAGCAGCGTGTCGTGCTCCTGGCGGAGGCGGTCGAGCTCGGCGGAGACGCGCTGCGCATCCCCGGCGGTGGTGTAGGCGCCGAGGGCGCTTTCCGCGGCGGCGATGCGTTGTTCGAGCACGGGAATGGCTTCTTCGGCCTGCTTCACCTCATCCTCGAGCATCTTGAGCTTGATGGGATTGAGCTTCCGCACCGGGAGCTTCGGCTCGAGCCTGACGACAGGCGCGGGCGACACGACCGGCACGCTCACCGGCTTCAGCGACTCGGCGACCTTCTCCGGACCGCCTTGTTTTCTCCACAGGTAGTCTTCGTAGTTTCCGGGATAGATATGCACGCGCCGGTCTTCCACCTCGAAGACCCGGGTGGCCAGGCCATCGATGAAGTAACGATCGTGGGAGACGAAGAGGACGGTGCCGGTGAAGTTCGCGATGGCCTCGAGCAGAACGTCCTTGGCGCGGAGGTCGAGGTGGTTGGTGGGCTCGTCGAGCAGCAGCATGTTGGCCGGCGAGACCAGCATCTTGGCCATGGCGTAGCGATTGCGCTCGCCGCCCGAGAGCACACCGAGCTGCTTGAAGACGTCGTCGCCCGAGAACATGAAGCAGCCGAGCAGGCTGCGCAGCTCCACGACCGGAACTTTGGGGGCGATGCCGGCGATGTCGTCGAGCATCTTCGCGTTGGGGTCGAGGACTTTGTATTGATCCTGGGCGAAGTAATCCGCGAGCACGTTGTGGCCGAGCCTGATCTCGCCGGAGTCGGGCGGCTCGAGGCCGCTGAGCATGCGGATGAGGGTGGACTTGCCGGCTCCATTGGCACCCACGAGGGCGATGCGGTCGCCGCGATCGATCTGAAAGCTGACATCGTCGAGCACCCGCTTGATGCCGCCCTCGGGCGTGGGATAGCTCTTGAACAGGTGGTTGACCTCGATGACGGTGCGTCCGGAGGCAGGCGGCTGCGGAATTCTGAAGTGGATGGTCGCCTCTTCCTCCGGGATTTCGATGCGCTCGATCTTTTCCAGCTCCTTGATGCGCGACTGCACCTGCTTGGCCTTGGTGGCCTGGTAGCGAAAGCGGTTGATGAACGCCTCCAGGTCATCGATCCGCTCGCGTTGATTCTTGTACGCGTTCAGAAGCTGCGTCTTGCGCTCTTCTTTCTGCGTGACGTATTTCTCGTAGCCGCCGGTGTAGACGTGCGCCCGCTTGTTCCATACCTCGACGATCTTGCCCACGGTGACATCGAGGAAGTAGCGGTCGTGGGAGATGAGCACGAAGGCGTTCTCGTAGTTGCGCAGGTAGTCTTCGAGCCAGTTGCGGGTTTCGAGGTCGAGGTGGTTGGTGGGCTCATCCAGCAGCAGGAGGCTGGGCTTTTCGAGCAGCAGCTTGGCGAGCGCGATGCGCATCTGCCAGCCGCCGGAGAACTCTTCGGTGCGGCGCTCCCAATCGTCCTTGCTGAAGCCGAGGCCGCCCAGCACCGAGCCGACCTGCGAATCCAGCGTGTAGATATCGTTGGCATGCAGCAGGTTGGAGATGTGCGAGTAGCGGTCTGCCGCGGCGGCGTACTCGGCCGATTCGGGGTCGAGATCGCTCAGCCTGCCGGTAAGCTCCTCGGCCTCGGTCTCCATGTCGCGCAGCGCGTCGAAGACGCTGAGACACTCTTCGAAGACGGTCTTGCCGCGCATGGCGAGGCCATCCTGCGGCAGGTAGCCAAGGGTCATGCCGCGGGTGCGCGAAACCGTTCCGTAGTCCAGCGATTCGATTCCGGCAAGGACCTTCAGCATGGTCGACTTGCCGGTGCCGTTGCCGCCGACCAGCCCGGTCCGTTCGTCCGGCGTGATGAGCCAGTTCACATCCTCAAACAGCAGCTTGGTGCCGAACCGTTTGCCCGCTCCCGAAAGTTGTAGCATCCCTTCCATTCTCGCATCCGCCGGGGAGACCAAAGCGTCCAACCCTCTGATCGAGCAGCTCCCGCATGGCCGGCCAGGAGACCGCGGGCATCGCGCTTCTGCTACCTTGGAAGTTCGGAGAGTGTGCGCTTCATGCCGGTTCAACCACAGCTCTTTCCCGACACGCCAGCCGCTCCGGAGGGTCAGAGTCCGCACGCCCCGGCGGGGGCTGCTGTAGAAGCCGCGGCCGCCGCGCCCATCTGGCTGCAGCGCCTCTCGCTGTTCATCCTGGTTCTCTTCTGCATGTATCTCGGGGTGATTGTGACGGTGCTGCCGTGGTGGACGCAGATCTGGGATCACAACCTGTTCTTCACCAGCCACCCACACCTGTGGGCGGTGCTGCGCCTGCGTCCCACGCGCGGGGTGATCTCGGGTATTGGGCTGCTGGATATCTGGATCGGGATCTCGGAAGCGATCCATTATCACGATCAGCGCAGCTAGAGGCCGATGAGCGCAGCTAGAGACGCTGCCCAGAGAGTGGCCCCGCAGCCCGTGGCGCGCGGTATCAGGCTGGTTCCCTGTCGCAACAATTTCAAGCCCCATTCGCAGTGCAGTGATGCGCCAGTCACATGCGCACGAGAGACTGTTGCCAGCAGAGGGAGTAACAAGGGGGTCTTCCGTGAGCCAGGCGTCCGTATCGTATCTGTGGCGCGAGCCAGCTGCCGCCAAGGGTTTTTGTTCGGGCGTGTCGCTGCATTCGCATACCAGCCAGTCGCGGGAGACGCTTGATTTCATCGCGGAGATGTCGACCGATTTCGGCTTCCTGCAGCCGATCATGCGGTGGGCGGAGAACCGCTCGGCGAGGTGCTCGGGGCTGCGACCCAACTACGCCGCCGCCTACTGGGTTCCGCCGCTGACGCCGCGCCTGGCGTACGACCTGGAGCGCACGCAGATCGAGAACCAGCTGGGGCTGCCGGGGCTGGTCTCGCTCACCGATCACGATGATATTGGCGCACCGCTGCTGCTGCGCACGCTGCCTTCCGCGCGTCACATTCCGTTCGCGGTGGAGTGGTCGGTGCCGTACGCCAACCACTCCGCGGCACCGGACTGCAAGGCGACCGCCTTCCACCTGGGTGTACACAACCTGCCGCCAGCCTCGGCGAACGAGTGGATTGCGCGCCTGAACGCCTTCACGGCGATGGATGTGGATGCCCGGCCTGCCGGCCTGCTGGGCGAGCTGCTGCACGAACTGCACGCGATCGGCGAAGTCCTGATCGTCTTCAACCACCCGCTGTGGGATCTCTACCGGATCGGGCAGGCGAAGCACGATGTGCTGGTCAACGATTTTCTGGCTCTGCACGGGCAATGCATCCACGCGCTGGAGCTGAACGGCCTGCGCGACTGGACGGAGAACCGGAATGTTCAGACGCTTGCGCGGCAGTGGAATCAGCTCGTCATCTCGGGCGGCGACCGGCACGGGGTCGAGCCGAACGCGAACGTGAACCTGACCAGCGCCACCAGCTTTTCGGAGTTCGTCCACCAGGTGCGCCGCGAACGCATCTCGCACGTGCTCTTCATGCCGCAATACCGGCAGCCGTGGAAGCACCGCATCCTGCAATCGACGCTGGACGCGATCCGCAACTATCCTCACTTTCCGGAGGGGATGCGGCGCTGGGACGATCGTGTCTTCCACCCGGATCAGAACGGCGAGCTGAAGCCGCTTTCCACGCTATGGCCAGACAAGCAGGGCGTTGCAGGCGGCCCGGTGCCGGTGTACATCACGGCTTTGCTGAATGCGGTGAAGATGATGGGCCAGGCGCCGGTCTCGGGCGGCCTGCGGCTGGCCTGGAACGATCGCAGCTCCATGCGCGCGGCGATGGGCCAGGAAGCATAGGTGCCAGGAAGCATAGGCGCCAGGAGGCAGCGCCGCCGACTGTGATGTCGCGGGCCTGCGGCCCTGAGCCAGATGCAAGGGGCTGCTGATTCGGGCGCTAGTCCGGATTGCAGGGATTCAGAGTGGCGGCATTGACGACCTGGTCCTTGCCCTTGCGCTTGGCCTCGTACATGGCGCGATCCGCGAGGGCGATGAGGCTGCGCCCGCTGGTGGTCCGATCGTCCAGAGTGGCTACGCCGAAGCTGGCGGTAACCGGCTCGCAGGGCCACTCGGCCGCGCGCAGGGCCAGCCGGAGCCGTTCGGCAAAGGTGCAGGCGCCCTCGCACTCCGCGCCCGGCAGGACGATGACGACCTCCTCACCGCCATAGCGGGCGGCAAGGTCGGTCACCCGCAGCGTGGAGGTCACCAACTGTCCGAGCAGGCGAAGGACGTCGTCGCCCGAGTCGTGTCCGTAGACGTCGTTGCGGCGCTTGAAGTCGTCGAGGTCCAGCAGAACCACGGACAAGGCACCCTGGTGGCGGCGCGCGATGCGGAATTCGTGCTCAACGCGTTCGTCGAGGACACGCCGGTTGGCCAGCCCGGTCAAGCCATCCAAGGTTGCGAGCTTGGCCAGCTTGATGTGGGCCTCGGCGAGGGCGCGCTCGCGCGACAGTTCCTCGCTGAGGTCGAGGCCGATGCCACCCAGCAGCATCTCGCCGCGCTCATTTTCCCAGGCGAACTTGTGCACCTTCCAGGTGGTGACGTTGCCGAACTCGTCCGCGGTTTCTTCCAGTCGCTCGACGGGCTGGCCGCTGCCCATGACGTCGATGTCGTTCTGGTGCATGGTTCGGGCGATGGGTTCCGGCCAGATCTCGAAGTCGTGCTTGCCCAGCCAATCTTCGCGGCCGATCCTGAAACGCTCGGCCATCCTGCGGTTGTAGAACAGAAATCTGCCCTCGGCATCCTTGATGAAGGCCAGAAACGGCGCGTTATCCATGAAGGTGCGGAAGCGCTCTTCGCTGAGGCGAAGCTCAAGGGCCAGGTCTTCGCGGGATTTGGCGACATCGTTCAATGGGACTTCGCTCGCCTGTAGCTGCCGATCCTGGCATTCTCAAAGTCCAGGGTTGAGGGTTCCACCAGCATAATGAAAGCCGCCGACGGTGCTGGTGACCAGTAGCGACACTTGAGTAACCGGCTCGCGCCTGGAATTGTCACCGTGGGACGGAACTGCGCCGAAGCGCGAGGAGAAAGGCTCATTGAAGCCTCCGTTACGTCCTCACGATACAGTGAAAGCCATGCGGCCCCCGCGCGTTGCTTATTTTCCAGACTCCTTTCACGAAGTGAATGGAGTGGCCCACACCAGCCGCAACTTCGCCGCGTATGCCGAGCGCCACGACCTGCCGATGCTGTGCGTGCGGGCCGGAGTTCGCGATGCGCCGGTGCAGCAATCCGGGAGTGTGCGGACGCTGGAGCTGCGGCGCTCCGCCGCCTCGGTCGGGATGGAAAAGGATCTGGCGTTCGACCCGGTCTTCTGGCGGCACGCCGACCTAATCGAGGATGAGCTGCGCCGCTTCAAGCCCGACCTGCTGCACCTGACGGGGCCGAGCGAACTGGGCATCTTCGCGGCGTATTTTGCGTGGAAGCTGGAGCTTCCACTGGCCGCCTCCTGGCACACGAACGTGCATGAGTACGCGGCGCGCCGGCTGGGCTGGCTGACCAGCCGGCTGCCCGCGGCCTTCGGCAACCCGGCCGAAGGCGCCATCGAAGGCGCCACGCTGGAGGTTACGCTGCGCTTTTACAGCCTGGCCCGGGTGCTGTTCGCGCCGAATCCGCAGCTCTGCGCGATGCTGGAGCGGGGCACCGGCCGGCCCTGCCACCTGATGCAGCGCGGGGTCAACACGAACCTTTTCTCGCCGGGGCAACGCACGCGTGAGGAGGCTCCGGGATCGGCCGAGAATCCGTTTGTGCTGGGCTTCTGCGGGCGGCTTTCGGTCGAGAAGAACGTCGCCATGCTGCCGCGCATCGAACGCGAACTGCTGGCCGCGGGGCTGCCGGTGCGGTTCCTGATCATCGGCCACGGCGCAGAGGAAGACGCGCTGCGCAGCCAGATGCCCACCGCCGAGTTTACCGGGGTGCTGCGCGGGGAGGCACTCTCCCGCGCCTACGCCGCGATGGACGTATTCGTCTTCCCGTCGCACACCGATACCTTCGGCAACGTGGTGCTGGAGGCGCTGGCCAGCGGGGTTCCGGCGGTGGTGACCCCGGATGGGGGACCATGCCACATCGTGCGTGCGGGGGAGACGGGTGAGATCGCCACGGACGAAGGGTTCGCCGCCGCCATTGAAGCGATGCTGCGCGAACCCGGGCGGCTGGCGGCCATGCGCGCGGCCGCCCGCGCATACGCGCTCGAATGCAGCTGGGATGCGGTCTTCGACCGGGTGTACGCGGCGTATCGAACGCTTCCAGGAGGAGTCTGAAGTTTCGCTGTGATGCTGCGGGCCTTCGGGCCTGAAGCTCACAGGGACTTTGCCCGGGCAGGTGATCCGAGGGTAGGTCCGATCGACGCCGGCGAAGTTACAGGCTGGGCTTTTTGCAGTTACAGGTTGAGCTTCTTGAAGATGCGCTCCGGGATGTGCCGGATCACGAACATGATCGGACCCCACTGGAAGGGCACGTAGAGGTTGTCCACGCGGGCGTCGATGGCCTTGACGATGCTCTGTGCCACTTGGTCGACATCGGCGAACTTCTCGCTGTTGGGCATGGCTGCCGTCATGGCCGTCTTCACCGGGCCGGGCTTGATGTTGAGCACGGTCACGCCTTCGCGATCGACGCGGTTGCGCAGGCCGCCCAGAAATGCGGACAAACCTGCCTTGGACGAGCCGTAGAGATAGTTGGACTTGCGTCCGCGGTCGCCGGCGACGGACGAGATGACGGCCAGCAGGCCGGAGTGGCGCTGCACGCAGAAGTTTGCCAGCCAGGTGAGCAGCGAAACCACGGAGACGAAGTTGGTGTGCAGAATCTGCGCCGCAACCTCGAAGTCCTGCTCCGCTCTGGCCTGGTCGCCGAGGATGCCGTGCGCGAGGAAGGCGACGTCCATCCCGCCGAGCGAGTTGATGGCGTGGGCGAGCAGCGCGGGGTGGGAGGATGTGTCGTCGAGGTCGGCGACGAGGCTGTCGACGAAGGCGGCGCCTCGCGTCTTGAGGTCGGCGGCGACGACTGCCAGCTTCTGCGGATTGCGCGCGACCAGAAACAGGCTGGCGCCCTGAGCGGCCCAGATGCGGCAGGTGGCTTCGGCGATTCCGGAGGTTGCTCCCAAGACGAGGATTTTGCGGCTGACCGCGGATGCGGATGAACTCATAAGGCGGGACGGTCTCCGGTAACGCGCTCCCAGAAGCTGGAGGTGATGACGGGGTCACGGAAGCGGGCCAACTGCTCCCACTGCGGATAGAAGCTCTGGAACTGCGCGGCGGTCATGGCGGCGTCCTTGGCCGGGTACAGCCGGCCGCCGAAGTAGAGCGTCATATCGGCCAGCCGCTCGACCAGCGGGAAGGTGAGATCGGCCTTGATGGGGAAATCGAGCGCCAGGGTGATGCCGGGCTGGGGGAAGCTGAGCAGACCGGGCGAGGGCACATCGCCGAAGGCCTTGAGGACGGCGAGAAAGCTGGCCAGGCCGGATTTGGCGATCTCGCCGAGGATGGTGATGGTGGCTTCGCGCGCCGACTCCCAGGGGATGGCGTACTGGAACTGCAGCAGGCCGGACTTGCCATACATGCGGTTCCAGTGCAGCACCTTGTCCAGTGGATAGAAGAAGGGCTCGTAGTCCTGCAGGGCCTGCACCCGCGGCTTCATCTGCTTGTGGAAGAACGCGGTGTTGAAGAGCGAGACGGTGGTGTGATTGAGGGCGAAGCCCGGGGCTTCGAAGGGGAAGACCAGCCGGGGCTGGGGCGAGGGCTTCAGCTCGCCCGGCACCCGCGAGTGGTCGCCGAGCATGAAGATGCCGCGGGCGAAGTTCCTGCCGGTGGAGGCGCAGTCGATCCAGCTGACGGTGTATTCGACATTCCTGTACTGCTCGGTGAGCGCGAGGAACTCGTCGATGCCGTGGAACTGAATTCCCTCGTAGTCGATCATGCGCGAGACGATGGGCTTCAGCCGGATCTCGGCCCAGGTGATCATGCCGGTGAGACCAAGGCCGCCGATGGTCGCCGAGAACCAGTCGGGGTCCTGGGTGGGAGAACAGATCCGGCGCGAGCCATCGGAGCGAACCAGCTCAAAGCGCGTCACATGATTGCCGAAGGTTCCGGCGACGTGGTGGTTCTTGCCGTGGATATCGTTGGCGATGGCGCCGCCCAGGGTCACGTACTTGGTGCCGGGCGTGACCGGCAGGAAGAAGCCGCGGGGGACGGCGAAGTCGAGGATCTGGGCGAGGGTGAGACCGGCTTCGGCGGTGAGGATTCCGGTTTCGGGATCGAAGTGCAGCAGCCGGTTCATGCCGGTGGTGAGGACCAGGTTGCCGTCCTTCAGCAGGCAGGAGTCGCCATAGCTGCGGCCCATGCCGACGGGCAGCGCGCCGTTGTGCAGGCCGGCGATGTTGGCGGGAAAGTCCTGCTGCCAGTGCATGGGCACGATGCGCCCGGGATAGCGCGGGAACCGTCCCCAGCTTTCAAACGGCGCCTGCCCTTCCGGCTGAGGAAGAGCTTCGGAGGTGAGGCGGTCGGAAGCGACGGCGGGAACGGCAGAAAGCGGCATAGTTCCAGAATACTTCTTTCGCTGGGATTGAGATGTTGCGAAATGAAAAAGAGACACGGCGGGTGGCCGTGTCTCCCGGTGTTGTGGATGAGTTTGCTTAGGCGTTGACGCCCTGCTGCCGGCTGGCGTGCTGCTGGGCAGCCTTCAGGCGGGCATCCCTGGCGACGGTGGCGAGGGCGGCAAAGCCGGCGGCGTCGTTGGCGGCGATGTCGGCCAGGATCTTGCGATCGAGCGTGTTGCCTGCCAGCTTGAGACCGTTGATGAAGGTGGAATAGCTCATACCGTTGGCCAGCGCGGCGGCGCCGATGCGGACGATCCAGAGCGAGCGGAACTGGCGCTTTTTCTGCTTGCGGCCGCTGTAGGCAAATTTCAGTCCGCGTTCGACCGCTTCCTGGGCAGCCTGGTAGAGCTTCGACTTGGTGAGAAAGTAGCCGCTGGCGCGCTTGAGAATCTTGCGTCGGCGATCGGCGCGCTTGGTACTCCGTTTGACACGGGGCATGGTGCATCTCCTTTTGCGTGCATCGTGAGAGCGGCTGGTGGAAAGGGTTCCACTTCACTCGCTGGTTCAGGCCTGAATCTCGATGGAGTTCGCCTGGGTTGATGTTCAGCCTGGGCTGAATCTCAGTTTCGGCTGTTTCCAGGAACCGCGACGCGTTGCGGCTCAGCTTGATTCAAACAACTCTTGCCCGGCCCCGTGGGGCTCAGGCGTAGGGCAGCATCCGGGCGACCTTGGGGGTATCCGCCACCGAGACCAGGGTGATCGCGCTCAGTTTGCGCTTGGTCTTGGTCGCCTTCGAGGTGAGGATGTGGCGCATCTTGGACTGGCCGCGCTTGAACTTGCCGGTGCCGGTCTTCTTGAAGCGCTTGGCTGCGCCCGAGTGAGTCTTCAACTTTGGCATGGTGATCCTGACGAATCGATCGATTTACAGCAACCTCCATCATACAGGATTTTCCGCAGCCCCAGCGCGGCGCGGGTTGAGGAGCGTGGAAAGACTGACGTTCGTGCCTGATGCGACGCGGGGTTTCGGCCCTGAAGCTCAGGGCTGTTATATCGCGGGCCTGCGGCCCTGAAGCTCAGGGCTGTGATGTCGCGGGCCTTCGGCCCTGAGGCAGGTGCGATGAAGTTCTGACCCGGGGCACTACCGTGGCGAGCCGGGAGCGTTGGGGTCGGGGTGCAGGGTGTAGAGCTGCAGACGCTCCGCCTCGATCATCCACTGGCGTGCATCGGCCTCCTGGCCGGCGAAGAAGGTGTCGTGATCCTCGCTATTGAACCACATGGGCGAGTTGCGGCCGGGCGCCTGGCGGAAATGCTCCGCGCCGGCCAGCAGCAGCGCGCGCCGCGCCTTCAGGATGCCGGCTCCCTGCACATCGAAGCGGATGCAGAAGAGGATCGAACCAAGCAGCGCGACCGCGTACAGCCGGCGCCTGGCGCGATGGGAGAGATCCGCATGAAGGACACGATCGGCGAGGAAGGCGTAGCAGAAGATGAGCAGCAGGTCCGAAAAGATCTTGTAGCGCGACGCGAGGCTGAAGGCGAGACCGGTGCGTCCGCGGCCGACGGCCGCAGCGGCGGCCGCAATCACGATCCAGGCGGCGCCGAGCATGGCTGCCGGATGGGTGCGGTGATATCCGGCGCGAACCGCCCAGGCCATGATGGCCAGGATGGCTGCGCCAGCCGGGATGGCGAGTTTGATGATCGGGGTTCCCGCCCCCAGGAAGGAGAAGAAGTACAAGGGGATGAGGTAGAGGGGGCCGTTGCCGGTGCGCAGATCCTTGGCATAGTGCACGAAATAGGGTGCGATCCCGAGGGCGAACATGGCGCACCATGCGGCTGCCCAGCCGAAGGCCCGGCGGCACCAGAGAAGGTAGAGCCCGAACGGCAGCAGGAAGAAGCCGCTGGCGGAGTTGAGGCAGGCGGCCAGCACGCAGAGGCACGCAGCGGCGGTGTGCCGGCCCACCCGCCCGGCGTCCGGTTGGGAGATGAAGAGGATGGAGGCGAAACAGAGCGCGATGGTGCCGATATAGGCGAGGGCCGCGGCCGACCAGTCCAGCGCCTCCGCATAGTTGAGCGAGAACAGCAGAAAAGCGATGGGTAAAAAGAGCAGCAGACGCTGGTTGAGCGGGGCGGCATCGCGGGCGAAGTACATCCGCCACAGGAGATAAAGCAGCGGAATCAGCGCGAGGTTGCCGATCCAGAACTGGAAAGCGAAGTCGATGCGGTGGGTTGCGGCCAGTTCGAGAGCGGAGAGCAGGTGCACGAGGACGAGTTTGTACTCGACCCACTGGTCGGCGAGGATGAAGTGCAGCCTGGCCCCCCAGGATGGCAGGGAGACGTACTTGACGCTGAATCCGAGCATGACGGGGTAATCGTCGATGAACGGCATGTCCACCATGTAGCGCAGGAGGATGGCGTAGGCCGCAAGGATGGGCAGCAGGATGGCGCCGAGCAGGCCGGCTGAGTGCAGGTTCCAACCGGAATCTGCGCGGCGATCGGCCCCTGGCTGCATGGTGCAGAGTATACCGGGCGGGCAGCGGATGCGGGCGCGGCGGGCGGAGGTGGCTGCCGCGGGTGTGCAGCGCGGAGAGCGGCATTGCGCCTCTGCGGCAAAGTTTTGGAATTGCCGGGTGTGCCGGGCCGGGCGGGCGGCGGAACGGGTAGACTATCTGCACACGAGGAGACCATCATGCTGGCGCACGAGACGCTTACGGAACCAGGCAGCACCGCAGCCGGGCTTATGGAGTTGGAAGAGCAGTACGGCGCGCACAACTATCACCCTCTGGACGTGACCATCGCACGCGCGTCGGGCGCGTGGATGTACGACGTGGAAGGCCGCCGCTACCTGGACTTCCTGGCAGCCTATTCGGCGGTGAACCAGGGGCACTGCCATCCGGAGATTCTGCGCGCGATGATGGAGCAGGCGCAGCGCGTGACGGTGACCTCGCGCGCCTTCCATAACGATCAGCTTCCGCTGCTGCTGCGCGACCTGCACGAGATGACCGGCTTCGACATGGCGCTGCCGATGAACTCGGGCGCGGAGGCGGTCGAAACCGCATTGAAGATGGTGCGGAAGTGGGGCGAGACGGTGAAGCGGATTCCCGCCGGGAAGACCGAGGTTCTGGTTTGCGCCAACAACTTTCATGGACGGACGATCTCGATCGTGGGCTTCTCCTCGGAGGTGCAGTACCGCACCGGTTTCGGGCCGTTCGCACCCGGCTTCCGGGCGGTGCCGTTTGGCGATGCGGCGGCGCTGCGGGCGGCGATCACGCCTGAGACCACGGCTTTTCTGGTTGAGCCGGTGCAGGGCGAGGCCGGAATCATTGTGCCTCCGGAGGGTTATTTGCGGCAGGTTGAGGCGATCTGCCGCGAACACGGAGTACTGCTGATCTGCGACGAGATTCAGTCGGGGCTGGGGCGCACCGGCCGCCTGTTTGCGTTCGAGCACGAGGAGATCCGGCCGGATGTGTGCATCATCGGCAAGGCTTTATCGGGCGGCTTTTACCCGGTGTCGGCGGTGCTTTCGTCGCGGGCGATCATGGGGGTATTCCGGCCGGGCGACCACGGCAGCACGTTCGGCGGCAATCCGCTGGGCGCGGCGGTGGCGCGGGCGGCGCTGAAGGTGATCCTGGACGAAGATCTGCCGGCGCGCTCGGCGGAGCTTGGCGGTTATGCGCTGGACCGTCTGCGCCGGATCGAGAGCCGCCGGATCAAGGAGGTTCGGGGAAAAGGGTTGTGGATCGGGGTTGAGCTGCACGGGCCTGCGCGTCCGCTGTGCGAGGCGCTGAAGGACCGGGGCGTGCTGTGCAAGGAGACGCACGAGAACGTGATCCGGCTGGCTCCGCCGCTGACCATTGCGCCGGACGATCTGGCGTGGGGTCTGGACCAGATGGAAGCGGTTCTGAGCGGAGCCTGAGGCTGGACGGCGGGCTTTCCCGGGCCGCTTTTCCCCGGCGTCCGCGCGGTCCTGGCGTGATACACTGAACCCACGGGTAAGCGGCACAAACTGCTGATTTGGCGCGGGTTTTCGCATCTGTTCGCGTCCTTCCGGCTGGCCCAAAACGGGAGCAAATCTGAATCTCCCGCGCCGCGCCCATGGAGACACGACAAAGCGCATGGCAACAACTCCTCAGCCCCCGAACCCAGATCTCAACCTTCCGCTTGCGGCGGCTGCCGCAAAGGCCGAGCCGGCCAAGTCCCCGGGCGGCTACTCGGCGGAAAACATCACGGTACTGGAAGGGCTGGCTGCGGTGCGTCTGCGCCCCGCGATGTACATCGGATCGACGGGCGAGCAGGGGCTGCATCACCTGGTGTACGAGGTGGTCGACAACTCGGTCGACGAGGCGCTGGGCGGGCACGCCAGCCGCATCGACGTCACCATCCACGTGGACAACTCGATCACCGTGGTGGACGATGGGCGCGGCATCCCGGTCGACGACAAGGTGATCAACGGCGAGAAGATGCCGGCGGTGCAGGTGGTGCTGACGATGCTGCATGCCGGGGGCAAGTTCGACGCCTCCAACTACAAGGTTTCGGGTGGTCTGCATGGGGTGGGCGTGTCGTGCGTGAACGCGCTGAGCGAGGAGTTCGACGTCGAGATATGGCGCGATGACTTTGCCTGGGAGCAGGACTATTCGAAGGGCGCGCCGATCAGCAAGCTGCGCAGGATGGGTCCGTCCAAGCGCCGCGGAACCAAGGTGCATTTTCTGCCCGATAAGAGCATCTTCACCGTCACCGAGT
This sequence comes from Rhodanobacteraceae bacterium, assembly GCA_903970285.1. GTDB lineage: Bacteria > Acidobacteriota > Terriglobia > Terriglobales > Acidobacteriaceae > Edaphobacter. Next base: position 13,835 of record CAJCHN010000012.1, read on the forward strand.
TCAACTACGACACGCTGGCGCAGCGGCTGCGCGAACTCGCGTTCCTGAACAAGGGGCTGGAGATCACGCTGACCGACGAGCGCACCACGGATACCAAGACGGGCGAGGCGCGCAAGCAGACCTTCCGGTATGCGGGCGGCATTGCGGAGTTCATCAAGCACATCAACAAGGGCAAGCAGGTGCTGCACGAGAAGCCGATCTACATGGAGGCGGAGCGCGACAACGTTGCCATGGAGATTGCGCTGCAGTATAACGACGCCTATTCGGAGACGGTGTTCACGTTTGCGAACAATATCAACACGGTGGACGGCGGGACGCATCTCTCCGGGTTCAAGACGGCGTTGACGCGGACCATCAACGCGGCCGGCAAGTCGCTGGGGCTGTTCAAGGAGGCCGAGGCGCTTTCGGGCGATGATGTGCGCGAGGGTCTGGTGGTGGTCATCTCGGTCAAGCTTTCGCAGCCGCAGTTCGAAGGCCAGACCAAGGGCAAGCTGAACTCGGATATCGCGGGCACGGTGCAGGCGTTCGTGAACGAACGGCTGGGCGCGTATCTGGACCAGAACCCGCAGATCGCCAAGAAGATTATCAACAAGGCAATCGACGCGCAGCGTGCGCGCGAGGCCGCCCGCAAGGCGCGGGACCTGACCCGGCGCAAGGGAGCGATGGACGGCGGCGGTCTGCCGGGCAAGCTGGCCGACTGCTCGGAGCGACAGCCGGATCGGTGCGAGCTCTACCTGGTTGAGGGAGAATCGGCGGGCGGCACCGCCAAGCAGGGTCGCGACCGCAAGTTCCAGGCCATCCTGCCGCTGAAGGGCAAGATTCTGAACGTGGAGAAGGCCCGCTACGACAAGATGCTGGGCCACGAGGAGATTCGCGCCATGATCACGGCGCTGGGCTGCGGCATCGGCAAGGACGACTTCGATCCGGCCAAGCTGCGCTACGGAAAGCTGATCCTGATGACGGACGCGGATGTCGACGGATCGCACATCCGGACGCTGCTGCTGACCTTCTTCTTCCGCCACATGACGGAGCTGATCAAGCGCGGGCACGTGTATATTGCGCAGCCGCCGCTGTTCCGCATCAAGAAGGGCAAGTTCGAGCAGTACATCAAGGACGAGCGCCAGTATGTGGACGTAATGATCAAGCGCGCCTCCGACGGCATGATCCTGACATATGGTGAGCATGCGGCCAGGCTTACCGGGCACGAGCTGACCGAGTATATGACGCGGCTGAACGACTACCTGCTGCTGTTCGAGAAGGTGGGCAAACGGCTGCGCAACGATCAGGTGACCCGCGACTTTATCGAGCTGTTTGCGCATGCCGGCGCCACGCCCGCCCGCAAGGACGACTTCACCACGCCGGACAAGCTGTTCGCGCTACGGGAGAAGCTGGAAGCGATTCGCCGCGAGTACCAGTTCCGCGCCATCGGCGCGCCGGTCTTCGACGAGGAGCACCAGACGTACTCGCTCTCGTTTACGGATGCGCAGGGCGCCGAGCGGAAGATCGACTGGGCGCTGGCGAACGCGGCGGAAAGCCGCCAGTTGCTGGGCAAGTATGCGCAGATCAAGGACCAGCTGCAGGCGCCGTTCCTGATCAGCTACGCGTCGCAGACGCCTGCGCAGGTGAGCCAGGCGGCACTCGACGAGGCCGATGAGGTGGCGCAGGAAGAGGGCGTGAACGAGACCATAGCCGCCGCGCCCGGAACCGCGGCCGAGGCCAAACCGGCGAAGCGCAACAGCCGCGCCAGCCAGGATCCGGTGGAGAAGAAGACGCCGCGCGAGGTCTTCGACTACGTCATCGAGCAGGGACGCAAGGAGTACCAGGTGCAGCGCTACAAGGGGCTGGGCGAGATGACCGCGCCGCAGCTCTGGGAGACGACGATGGATCCCGATCGCCGCACCCTGATGCAGGTGAAGCTCGAGGACATCGCCGCGACCGAGGAGATCTTCACCACGCTGATGGGCGAGGATGTGGAGAGCCGGCGCAAGTTCATCGAAGAGAACGCTCTGGACGTGAAGAACCTCGACATCTGATGTTGCCAGGCACTTCGTGCCGTCTACTTCTTTGCGCGGACCTCACCGTCGATGCAGTCTCCGTCCGTCTTGTACGGGGCGCGGAGGCAGTCAGTTGATGGAGAGCGGGAGAGGGATGTCGCCGCCATGGGGGCACCGATGCATCGCATCATGCATCGGTTTACCCGGCCGAGCGCTGAAGGCGGGCAGCCGGCGGATGAGTTGCGATGGCGCAATGCAATAATGCGGGAGATGGCCGAGACATTTCCTGCATTGAATCGCCGCCACTTCCTTTCAGTGTGCTCTGCCGCTGGCCTGGGTTCGACGATGTTTCCCGGGGCGCTGCTGGCGCTTGCCTCTTCGAGTGCCGCCGGCGCGGAGGATGTACTGGCCGACGGGCCAACGCTGCCGAAGATTACGGCTGCGATGATCGACTCCGCGGCGGTGATTGCCGCGGTTTCAATCGACGAGGGCGTCAAGGCCGCGATGCTCGAGGGTTTGAACTCGCAGCGCGACGATGTGCTCGAGATCCGCAAGCTGGCGCTTCCGAACAGGGTTGCGCCGGCATTCGTCTTCGATCCCGTTCCGGGCGGCATGGTGCTGGACACGGTGAAGCAGCCGATGCGCATCAGCGCAGCGCCGCGGGTGACTTTTGAGGATCACGGCAGCCCGGAGGCGAACGCCGAAGCGCTCGCCTTCCTCACCGTCCGGGAGCTGGCCGAACTGGTGCGCGCCCGGCGCGTCACCTCGACGACGTTGACCAGGATGTACCTGGCGCGGCTGAAGCGCTACGACTCCAAGCTGCATTTTGTCGTCACGCTGACCGAGGAGCGCGCGCTCCAGCAGGCCGCAGCCGCGGACGCCGAGATCGCCGCCGGGCACTATCGCGGGCCGCTGCAAGGAATCCCGTGGGGCGGCAAGGATCTGCTTGCGGTCAAGGGCTATCCGACGACGTGGGGCGCTGCGGGATTCGAGCAGCAGCGCTTCGACCGGGACGCCGAAGTGGTGAAGCGGCTGGACGCCGCGGGCGCGGTGCTGATCGCCAAGCTGAGCATGGGCGCGCTGGCACAGGGCGACCTGTGGTTCGGCGGGCGCACCCGCAATCCGTGGAATTCGAAGCAGGGGTCGAGCGGCTCTTCCGCCGGCAGCGCCAGCGCAACCGCTGCCGGATGCGTCGGCTTCTCGATCGGCACGGAGACGCTGGGCTCTATCTCAAGCCCGAGCACGCGCTGCGGCGCGACCGGTCTGCGACCGTCGTTCGGGTTGGTGCCGCGCACCGGGGCCATGGCGCTGAGCTGGACGATGGACAAGATCGGGCCCATCTGCCGCTCGGTGGAAGACTGCGCCATGGTGCTGAGCGCCATCTACGGGCAGGATGGGCACGACCTGAGCGTGCAGCCCGCGGCGATGAACTGGGACGCGGACTTCGACTGGCGCAAGCTGCGCGTGGGCTACATCCAATCCGCGTTCGACGCGCCGGTGCTGCCGGAACTGAAGGCGCCGACCGCCGGCGGCGACGCCGAGATGGATGCCTACAAGAAACGTGTCGCGCGGCGACAGGCGGGGCTGGTGCGCGCGCAGTACGACCTGAAGTACGCCACCGCCGCGCTGGACGTGCTGCGCAACAAGATGGGTGTGAACCTGGTTCCGGTCGAGCTCGCCAGGCTGCCGTATGGCTCGATGGTCCCGCTGCTGGAGGCGGAGGGTGCGGCGGCGTTCGACGAGCTGACGCTGAGCGGCCGCGACAAGCTGCTGAATGGCCAGGAGCCGTATGACTGGCCCAACCAGTTTCGCGTGGCACGCTTCTATTCGGCGGTGGATTACATCCAGGCGATGCGGGCGCGAACACTTGCCATTCAAGCCATGGACGAGCTTTTTCGTACGGTCGATGTGATTGTGACGCCGTCGCAGGGGGATCAGTTGGTGGCGACCAATTTGACCGGGCAGCCTGCCGTGATCGTGCCCAACGGGCTGCGCGGAGCCGACGCGCCGCCTTCGCCCGATCCGGTGGATGGGGCGGTCGACAACGCCGGTGGTCCAGGGACGCCGGTGTCGCTTACCTTCCTGGGCGGGCTCTACGCGGATGCCCGCGTGGCTGCATTGGCGCGGGCGTACCAGGAGGCAAGCGGCTTCCATCGGCTGCATCCGGAGCTTTCGTAGCCGTGACTGTTACAGAAGCGCAGCCGCTTGTAGAAGCCCGCGGACTGGTGAAACAGTACGGTAGCGTGAAGGTGGTCGACGATGTCTCGCTGACCGTCCGGCGCGGTGAAACGCTGGGGCTGGTGGGAGAATCGGGGTCAGGCAAGAGCACGATTGCGCGCATGCTGCTGCGGCTGATTGAGCCGACGGCGGGCTCGGTCGTGTTCGACGGCAGCGACGTGCTCTGCGCGAGCAAGCGGGAGCTGCGGGCGCTGCGCCGGCGCATGCAGATGGTCTTTCAGGATCCGTATGCCGCGCTGAATCCGCGCATGCGCATCCGCGACATTGTCGGCGAGCCCTTCGCCATCCAGGGAGGGTTTTCGCGCGAGCAGGCTCGCTCGCGGGTGGTCGAGGTGCTGCACGAAGTTGGCCTCGACGCGGAGGTGCTGCCGCGCTATCCGCACGAGTTCAGCGGAGGGCAGCGGCAGCGCATCAACATCGCCCGCGCGCTGGCGCTCGAGCCCGAGTTTCTGGCGCTCGATGAGCCGGTGAGCGCGCTCGATGTATCGGTCGGAGCGCAGGTCATCAACCTGTTGCGCGACCTGCAGCGCAGGCACGGGCTCACCTACCTGTTTATCTCGCACTCCATGCCCCTGGTGCGCTATCTGTGCGATCGAGTTGCCGTGATGGAGCGCGGACGCCTGGTCGAGACCGGGCCGGTGCTGGAGGTCTGTGAACGGCCGTGCGAACCGTATACGCAGCGGTTGATCGCGGCGACTCCGAAGATGCCGTACGAATTGCAGTAGGCCTTGGAACCAATCGGAGATTCACTCTGGTGTGTTGAGTCTGAAGTTCGTGCCCTCCTTGTGCCGCGCTTTTTCGGCCTCAAACGTTGTCGCCAAAACGCTCCTGGGGCTGCGCTCCCGGTCTGTGATGTCGCCAGCCTTCGGCTCTGAAGCAAATGCAGCGACCTTCTGACTCGGGTCACTGGCCGCTCGACCGATACAATGAGGAGAGAATGTTTCTCACCCTTACCGCGCACTGGCGCTTTCTCTGGTTGATCGCCGCTTCCATGATTGCCGGGGTGATGAACGCGATGGCGGGCGGCGGCTCGTTTATTTCCTTTCCTGCCATGCTGGGCGTGGGCATCGCGCCCATCGAGGCGAATGCCACCAACACCGTAGCGTTGTGGCCCGGGCAGTTGACCTCGCTGGCGACGCTGCGATCGGATGTTCGCCGCGACCTGCTTGCGCTGGTGATCGGGACCTCCATCATCGGCGGTGTGACCGGCGCGGAGATCCTGCTGCATACGCGGCAGTTGACCTTTCTGCACCTGATCCCGTGGCTGCTGCTGACCGGGGCGTTGATCTTCGGCATCTCCGGCCCGGTCTCGCGCTGGCTGCGCGCACGCGCCGTGCGGGAGGAGATGGAGCACCACGGTGAGCCTCGCATCAACCAGTTCGGCCTCTTCTTCGCGCTGTTTCCCATCTGTTTCTACATCGGCTACTTCGGCGCCGGCGGGGGCTTCCTGATCATGACCGTGCTGGCCCTGTTCGGCATGGAGCAGATGCATCAACTGAACGCCATGAAGGTGGTCGCGGCCTGCGCCTCCAACCTGTGCGCCATTTTTACTTTCATCGTCAGCGGACGCATCGTGTGGCACGATTGCCTGGTGTCGATGGTCTTTGCGGGGGCCGGCGGCTGGATGGGCGCGCGGTATGCCCGGCGCATGGATGCGGGCATCCTGCGCATGGTGGTGGTCGTCACCGGCGTGGTGATCGCCGCGTACTTCTTCTGGAGACAGCATTGAGCATGACCGGACACATGGTTCTAAGCCCGGCAATGGTCGAGCAGATCGGCTTCGTTGCCGCCTTCTGCACCACCGTCGCCTTTGTGCCGCAACTGCTGCGGGTGATCCACTTGAAGAGCGCCCGCGATGTTTCGCTGGGAACGTTTCTGCTGTTTTCGACCGGCGTGTTCCTGTGGCTGGTCTATGGAATCTACGCGGGTTCGAAGCCGGTGATCGCATCGAACAGCGTCACGCTGGTCTTATCTGTCAGTATCCTGGTGCTCAAGCTGAAGTACGATCGTGATGCGGTCAAGGAGTTGAAGCTATGAGCCATGAAGGCATCCGCATCCTGAGTGAAGCAGAGGCGAAGCGCGAGGCGGCGGCGGATGTCCGTCTGCCGGCAGATGCGGTGACGCCGGCCAAGGTGCGGGTCATGAAATCCGAAGGCACCGGGGTTTCGATCGACTGGAAGGATGGCCATCGGAGTTCCTGGAGCTTTGCCTGGCTGCGCAATGCCTGCCCCTGCGCCACCTGCAACGAAGAACGCGGGGCCAGCGGACGCGAGGTGGGTGCGCCCAAGCCGAGGCCGGGCGGTCCGCTGGTCTTGTACGAGGCTCCGCCGCGTCCGGTGGAAGCGACGCCGGTAGGCAAGTACGCGATCCGCTTCAAGTGGAACGACGGGCATGAGAGCGGCATCTACTCGTGGGATTATCTGCGGCGAGTATGCCAGTGCGAACTGTGCAAGTTCGCGCGGGATACGAAGGAGTAGCGGCTCTCGCGGCCAGGTTTCGCTGACAGCCAATCTCCCGTTGGCGTGGTGTAGAGGATTTGCGGGAGTGCCGTTTTCACTGAGAGAAAAACGGCGTTGACCGCGCCGCCGGCCCGTACCTCCACACGAGATCCGGCTTACTCTTCGGACTCCATCTTGGCTTCCTGGTAGTCGCCGATGTGCTCGTAGATCTCCTGCGGGAACTTCAGGTTCCGGTAGAGATTGCCGCAGTCGGGGTCTTCGGGAAACGGCAGAATGGGGAACTCCTGCTGTGCCTGATAGGCCAGAATCTTGTCGCGCCGAGGCGGGTTATAGTCCTTGCTCTCCACCTGGCGCAGCATCAGCAGCGCCTTCTCGCGGTCGGCGTCGCGATCCTTCATCATCCACTCCAGCACCTCGTCGTGCGACATGAAGTGCCGCGCCACCATGGCGAAGACCAGGCGGCCGTAGTGGCCGATATCCTTGCCAGCCGCGAGCGAGTCCAGCAGGTGCGCCATCATGGAATCCTGGCGCAATGCGGCTTCGCCCCCAGGGTCTTGAGGGGTGGGTTTCGCGTCGGACGGCGCAGCCTGGTGGCTGCTCGCACGTTTGAGCCTGCTCAACTCGGCTTCGGCGCGCTCCGCTCTTTCGTTTGCCTGTCGCAGCGCTTCTGCCTGCTCGTCCAATGTCTCCGGTTGATCGAGAACGACCTCACGTTCCGCCATCTTGGCCCCCTGTCTGCGCGATGGCATGGTTCGCCATTTCTTCGCTTCCAGTGAGACGTTCGCCGAGGGCTTCGCGTTGCTTGCTCAGCTACAAGCCCAAGAGCAACGACAAGCCCGCCAGCAGCGACAGGTCCGTCAGCAACTAAGGTCCGTCAGCAAGAAAGGCCCGTCAGCAACTACAGGCCGGCCAGCGGAAACACTTCGTTCACGCTGGTTGCAACCCGCAGAAGGGCGCGGTTTGCCGGCTTCAGCAGGCCCTGTTCGACGCAGACGTCCAGAAACTCGAGCAGCTTGTTGTAGAAGCCGTCGATGTTCAGCAGGACGATCGGCTTGTGGTGCAGCTTGAGCGTCTGCCAGGCCAGCACCTCGAACATCTCTTCGAGCGTGCCGAAGCCGCCGGGCAGGATGACGAAGCCGTCGGAGCGCTGGCCCATCAGAGCCTTGCGGGTATGCATGGTTGAGGTGACGTGGAGTTCCGAGAGACCGTGATGGGCGACTTCGAGATCGACCAGAACCTCCGGGATGACACCGACGACGTATCCCCCTGCCGCCAGTGCGGCTTCGGCCACGGCGCCCATCAAGCCGGCCTGCGCGCCGCCGTAGATGAGCCCGATCCTGCGGACCGCGAGCTCCCGGCCCAGAGACTCGGCGGCCGCACGAAAGTTGGGGTTGATGCCGGCTGCGGAGGCGCAGAAGACGGCGAGATTGCGGGCATTCGGGGGAGCGGGCATCGTAGCCCGATTATCTCGCAGGAAGAGAATCGCCGGGTGAACGCCGCATGAGGATGGACTTGCGCCGCGGTAAAGCTGCACCAACCACTCAAGCCAACTCAGCCGAAGCCAGGCCCGACTTACTTCAGGACACTTACTTCAGGACACTTACTTCAAGTTAATGATTTTGTGGTTGAGTTCACTGCTGATTTCCACCAGCTTTTCACCACGGTGAAGTCCACCGGTGGAGCTGTCGGCGTAGACGACCGTACCGGCCGGAGCCTTGATGTCGAGCCCGCGATGGGCCAGCACGGTGTAGGTGTGATCGTTCACCTTGATCTCCTGGAACGTGTTTGACTGGTTGTGCAGCGTGATACTGATGCGTGTGTCCGGCTCGCTGCCGCGGGGATGCAGATGCACCAGGCGAGAGAGTGGCGTGACGGCGACGGAGGCGGACAGAGCGAGCACGGCGAGGGACGTGTCAATCATTGGAATCTCCCTTTTACTTCTTCTGAGTTGCTGAATTCGACCTTCCTGTCCGCCATGGTTCAGTCAGGCTGGCCGTGACTGGAGTTACGCGGACTGGTTCGAGGTGGTTCCAAGAATCTTCGACTTACACTTGATTTCTTTTCCACGGAACAAGGGGCTATTCCGGAGCACCCGAGGCCGCCGTTGCGGGGACGCGACTCGCTACCACATTCGCGTTCCGTTAAACTGGTGGAGGAGTACCCCGCATGGCCTCGCACCTCCTCGACAACATGAATCCGCAGCAGCAGGAAGGCATCCAGGCGGTGGATGGGCCGGTGCTGCTGCTGGCAGGCGCCGGCTCCGGCAAGACTCGCGTGGTCACGCATAGGATCGCCTTCCTGATCGAAGAGCGCGGCGTGCCCGCCGACCAGATTCTCGCTGTGACCTTCACCAACAAGGCGGCGAAGGAGATGGGAGAACGGGTGGAAAAGATTCTTGGCCGCGCTTCGCTCGCGCGCCCTACGCTCTCCACCTTCCACAGCTTCTGCGTGCGTGTGCTGCGCCGCGACATTGAAGCCCTGCGGGTGAACGGCAAGGGTCTCACCCGCAGCTTCGCCATCTACGACGAGACCGATCAGCAGGCGGTGGTGAAGACCGCGCTCAAGCGCCTTGGCATCGACGACAAGACGCTGAAGCCTCGCGTTGCGCTGGGGCGCATCTCGTGGGCGAAGAACCACATGATCGATCCGCAGGAGTACTTCCTGGCGTCAACCAATCCGCTTGAAGAGAAGATCGCGCACATCTTCAAGATCTATCGCGAGGAGCTGGCGAAGGCCAATGCGCTCGACTTCGACGATCTTCTGCTTGAAACCGTACGACTGCTGAAGACCTCGAGCGAGACCCGCGAGCGCTACAATCGCCGCTACCGGTACGTCATGATCGATGAGTACCAGGACACCAACAAGCCGCAGTACGAACTGATGAAGCTGCTGGCCGGCGACCACCACAACGTGTGCGTGGTGGGCGATGAAGACCAGTCGATTTATAGCTGGCGCGGCGCCGACATCAAGAACATCCTGGACTTCGAGAAGGACTTTCCCAATACCCGCACCATCCGGCTGGAGCAGAACTATCGCTCGACGCAGATGATCCTTGAAGGCGCCTCGGCGGTGGTCGCGCAGAACACGCAGCGCAAGGGCAAGAACCTGTGGACGGCGCGCCAGGGCGGCTCGCTGATTGGCCTGTACGAAGCGCCCGATGGCGAAAACGAAGCGCTCTTTATCGCGGACCGCATCAAGCGCTACCTGCGCGAGGCAGGGCAGACGGAGGCCGACGAGCCTGCACGCTGCGCCGTACTCTACCGCACCAACTCGCAGTCGCGCCTGGTGGAAGAGGCGCTGCGCCGCTACCAGGTGCAGTACCACATGGTCGGCGGCTTCAGCTTCTACGATCGCGCCGAGATTAAAGACCTTCTCAGTTACATGAAGCTGGTGCAGAATCCGTACGACTCGATCGCGTTGGGCCGCAGCATCAACTCGCCGCCGCGCGGGATCGGCAAGACCACCATGGAGACGCTCGAGCGCATGGCGCTGGCCACCGGCATGAGCACCTGGGATGCGATCGGTAAGGCGATCGAGGATCGCCTGCTGCCGGCCCGCGCGCTGCAGGCGCTGAGCGGCTTCAAGCGGCTGATCGAAGACGCCCGCGCCATGCTGGGGCCGGGGTTCGCGGACAAACTTGCAGAGGACGTGGCGGCTGCACCGGAGGTTGCCGGCGACTCGACGGACTTCGATCCGGCAAGCTTCGCGGCGCCCTCTTCTGCAGAGGCCGAAGCGGCAGACACCACCTTCGATACCAGCTTCAACTTCGGGTTCGACTTCGGTCCCAGCGAAGAAATCTCGACCATCGCGGCGGAGAACTCAACCGACTCCGACGCCGCGCACGATCTGGTTGAGGACGCAGACGACCACGCTGAGATCGGCGCGGAGAACAGCGCTGAGATCGACCAGGCGATGTACAACCCATTCGCGCCTGTTCGCCTGAGGGCTTCGGCGGCGACCGCATCGGATGCGGCGCGACGGGCGGTGGCGGCGGATGGGGCGATGCTGGCACGAGACGACGAACGTCCGGCGTTCCGCAAGCCGGGCGACGCGGCCACCCTGCCAGAGTTGATCAAGTTTCTCAACGATCGGTCCGGCTACATTCGCGCCCTGGAAGAAGAGGCCACGCCCGAATCCTTCTCGCGCATCGAGAACCTGAAGGAACTGGCCAATGCGGCGCAGGATGCGCAGGAGCGCGGCGAGTCGCTGGCCGAGTTTCTCGACCACGCGGCGCTGGTCTCGGACGCCGACCAGTACTCCGCCGACGCCCGCGTGACGTTGATGACATTGCATGCGGCCAAGGGGCTTGAATTTCCGCTGGTCTTCCTGGCCGGCATGGAAGAGGGTCTGTTTCCGCACTCGCGGACCTTCACCGATCCGATCGGGCTCGAAGAGGAGCGGCGTCTCTGCTATGTCGGGATGACGCGGGCGATGGATACGCTGGTGATGACCCGGGCTCGTTACCGCCGGCGCTACGGCAGTGACATGCCGGAGGCCTCCGTGCCCTCGCGCTTTCTGGACGAGGTGCCGAGCCGGCTGGTTGAGGATCTCGGCAGTCCTCCGGCACAGCCGCAGTTCGGCGGCGGATTCAGCGGCTCTGCGTATTCCACGCCCTATCCGCAGCGCGGACGCTTCGGCCAGCAGCGCGCGGCCGCCGACGCGGGCGAGCGCCACTGGAGCTACGAGGATGAAAATCAGGATCCCGGAGTGCGGGCCGCGGTTCGCGCGGCCGCCGGCGCACTGCCCGGGCCGCCGACGCCGGCACGATCTCTGGACAACATCGCCAGCTTCTTTGCCGGCCGGGGCGGCGCGCCGGCGGCGAAGTTCTCGCGCCCGAAGCTGGAAATTCCGGAGCCGAAGGGGAAGACGGGATTGAGCAAGGGGTCGCGCGTCCGCCATCCGAAGTACGGGGACGGCATCGTCTTTCAGCGCGAAGGCGACGGGGAAGACGCGAAGATTACAGTACAATTTACACAGCACGGCGTGAAGAAGCTGGTAGAGAAGTTCGCCCAGTTGCAGGTCCTGTAGGTGGATCTTAGACAGCGCCGCTCAATTTTCTTGAAAAGAGAACCGCATTCCAATGGCAAACACCAAGAGCATCACCGACAAAGAAGAGCGCAAGAAGATCAAGCGCGCCGCCCGCCGCAAGGCCGCTCCGAAGGCTCCGCGCACCGGCGCTCGCGGTGAGAACAAGGCCAAGGTGAAGAAGGCGGCACGCGGACAGTCGAAGCGATAGTTGCATCCGTTGTTTGCGAAAGGCTGGAGGCGATCGATGCCTCCGGCCAGTCTCAGCACTCCCGAAATCAGCAGATAGACGTCCAGGCGCTAGGTACCAGACGGCTCTAAAGACCGTTCGCTACACTCTGTTCCCTTCACCCTATTCCTGCATTTCAGGAGCCCTCGCTGGCACGACAAATCTTCGCCAAGAAATCCATCGACAAGCTCATCTCGGAGTCGGAGCGGCCGGAGCACGCGCTGAAGAAGACCCTGGGGCCGGTTTCGCTCACCGCCCTGGGGGTGGGCATCGTCATCGGCTCAGGCATCTTTACCGTGATCGGGACGGCGATCGGCGGCAATCCCGCCACTACGGCCACGTGGTCGGAGTCGCCGGTCATCGACCTCATCTGGGGCGCGCTGCATCACACCAGCGGCATCGTCGCGGGACGTCCTGGCGCGGGCCCCGCCCTGGTGATTTCACTGGTGCTGGTCGCCTGTGTCTGCGCGCTCACCGGCCTCTGCTACGCCGAGCTCGCCAGCATGATTCCCATTGCCGGCTCCGCCTACACCTATTCGTATGCGACGCTGGGCGAAATTGTGGCCTGGATCATCGGCTGGGATCTGATCCTCGAGTACGCCTTCGCCAACATGAGCGTCTCGGTGGGCTTCGCCGCGCACCTGGTAAACCTGCTCGACTGGTTCGGCATTCATCTCGATCCGAAATGGCTGGAGCCGGCGTACCTGCCGCTCGGCGCGCAGGACCTCGCCGGTCACGATATCTTCGCGCCCGGCTTGCACTTCGGCTTCGATATTCCGGCATTCCTGATCGTGCTCTTCATCACCGTGCTGCTGGTGCGCGGCATCCGCGAATCGGCCGAAACCAACAATGCGATGGTGCTCACCAAGATGGGCGCCATCCTGGTGTTCGTGTTCTTCGGCCTCAGCTTCGTTCATCCTGCCAACTATCACCCGTTCGCGCCCACCGGGCTGGGCGGCATCCTGGCCGGCGGCTCCATCATCTTCTTCACGTACATTGGCTTCGACGCGGTCTCGACTGCCTCCGAAGAGTGCAGGAAGCCGCAGCGCGACGTGCCCATCGGCATCATCGCCACGCTGATCGTCTGCACCATCCTGTACATCGGCGTCGCGGCCGTTCTGACCGGCATCGTCCCGTGGCGATCAGTCGCCGGGGACGGCGCGCCGGTGGTCAACGCGCTGCAGCGGGTCGCGCTCCAGCCCGGAGCTCACCGGCTGCACTGGGTGCGGCTGGCGGTGCTTTTCGGGGCGCTCCTGGGCATGGTGAGCTCCATCCTGGTAGGACAGTATGGTCAGGCGCGCATCTGGTTCGCCATGTCGCGCGACCGGCTTCTGCCGGACGCATTCAGCAGGGTGCATCCGCGCTTCCGCACGCCGGCCTTCGCCACCTGTGTGGCGGGCATCCTGGTCGCCATTCCAGCGGGCTTGTTCGACGTGGGAACGCTGGCCGAGATGTCGAACATCGGCACACTTTTCGCGTTCGTGCTGGTCTCCGTTGGGGTCATCGTCCTGCGCTTCACCGATCCCGGCCGCCACCGTGGCTTTCGCGTTCCGCTCGGCCCGGTCATCCCTGTCCTGAGCGTGCTCTTCTGCCTGCTGCTGATGGCCGGACTGCCGGCGCGCACGTGGATCCGCTTCTTCGCCTGGCTGATTATCGGGCTGTTCGTATACGTGCTGTACTCGCGCAAGCGCAGCGAGTTCTACACGCCGGCCACCGCAGCGTCCCTCGACTCATAAGCAGCCCTTCACTCGTCCTCCAGATCCTTGAACACCTCAACCTGGTCAGTTGCGTCGCTCGCCCGAAGGTCCTTGAGCATGCGTTCATGCACGTTCCTGGTCGCGAGGACGGTGAACGCGACTCTTTCGAGGCCCGCCACATTGTCGCGGTCGAGCACCGAAAGCCGCAGGCCAGCGCTGTCGAGCACGGTCAGAATAGCCCTTTGCATGCGGTGGAGCGCGGCGGAGGTTTCCTGGGAGCCCACCTCCGCCCGCACCTCGTAGATCATCGAGTAGCGTTTCCACCCCAGTCTGCCCTCGAACGCGCCGACCAGTTGCAGCGCGAGCAGCACCAGCACGGTCGCAATGACCGCCTCCAGGTACAAGCCCGCACCGCAGGTCATGCCGATCGCCGCCACCACAAAGACCGTCGCGGCGCTGGTGAGGCCGGAGACCCGGTTCCTGGTGTGAAGGATGAGGCCGGCGCCGAGGAAGCCGACACCCTGCACGATGTTGGCCGCGACCTGTCCGCGATTGGTCATCGAGTCGCCGGCGAGCACCACGCTCATCATCGTGAACAAGGTGGCACCCATGCAGATCAGCATGTTGGTCCGCAGCCCCGAGTCCTTATGCCTCCACTCGCGCTCGATCCCCACCGCGCCGCCCAGCGCGCAGGCGACCAACAGACGATCGAGCGAAGATTGCGACAGCAGAAGCTGTTCCAGCGCCGAAAAGTGAATCCGCCCAGGGTCGATCACCGCCCAAGGATACTCCTCGACCTTTTCGGCGTGAGGAGCGGGTGGAGACGGCAATCGGGCCGTCGCGACTGGCACTGACGACGGGCACTGACGACGGGCACTAACGGAACATCCGCGCGTCAAAGCGGAACGGCTTCTTTCCGTGGATCTTCACTCCAGCCATCTCCGGGTGAGCTGGGTTGATCAGTACGTTCCACTCGTCCTCGATGACGGCCGACGGCACCATCAGCGCGAGCGTTCGCCCTGCAGCAATCCAGTCCGCACCCATTTTGCGAAGGCTTTGACTCTCCAGCCTGCGCCAGTCCTTCGGCAACTTTGCGAAGAGCACCCTCGCCGCTGGCAGCAGCTCGGATTCGCTGCATGGCAATTCCGCACCCACGGCCACCAGGTCATCCGGCTCGGTTCTCACCTCCAGGTGCACGAAGACTTCGATCGCGGCGAGCGAAAGATGCGACGACGCATAGACCATCGCCACCCGCGCTGGATTCCACCGCCCGGCGAACAAACGCGGCCCTTCGCCCGAAAACGCCGCGTCTGCGTATCTGCGCCGGCAGATGCGCCAAACCCGCATTAGCTATAAATTCCGTACGCGATCCGGCCCAGCACCGTTTCCACCGAACCAACCCCCGCCTCGGTGTCGAGCAGTTGCAGCGGAGCCATGCCATCCAAAGCACGGTTTGGCGTCTTCAGCCACAGCGATGCCTTTTCGTTCGTGCCCAGCGTCTCGACTGCATTCGCGACCACCCGGGCAAGCCGCACCAACCGGTCACTCTCGACCGCCGAGAGCCGTTCGTTCTTCGCGATGCGCCGGTTGAGCGTGCGTTCCGAGATGCCCACCACCCGCGCGACCGTCCTCCGCTCCACGGAGAGCTCCGTCGCGACACGGCTGAGTGCCTCGACTGGTAAGCCCTCGCGCGTCAAAGTCGTCAGTTCGGAGGGGTAGTCGATCTGGCGCGACAACGTCTTCGTCCCGCCAAGTACATCCGCTATCGCCGCGGGGCTCATGCGTCGATTGTCCTAGCGAGGTTGCCACTTGGCAAGAACATTCGCGCTTTGAGCTGTCGCCGAGACTCGATATCCAGGCGCGTATCCTGTAAGGATGCCGCACCGGTCATCCGCTGAATCCTCGATCGACATCCCCCGCTGGCTTCGCCACCTGCCCAAGGCAGAGCTGCACCTGCACCTTGAAGGCACCATCACGCCCGAGACTCTGGTCGAGCTTTCGCGGCGGCACGATACCCAGCCGCTGACCCTCGAGGCGGCGCGCGCGCTCTACGTGTACGACGACTTCCAGCATTTTCTGCTCACGTTCAAAGCTGTCTCGGAGCGGCTGCGCACCGCCGGAGACTTCGAGTTCATCACCGATGCCATGCTGCGCGACCTCGCCGCCCAGGGCGTGGTGCATGCGGAGGTGTACATCTCCTGGGGCATCCTGCTGCGCTTCAAGCCCCAGCTTGCCATCCGCGACGTGATGGATGCGATCGAGCGGGCGCGCCTGCGCGCAGAGCGCGACTACGGAATCTCGCTCTTGTGGATCATCGATGCGGTGCGGCACTTCGGAGTAGAGGAGGCAGCAACCGTCTTCCGCCTGGCGGCCGAGTTGCGGGCCGACTACCCCAGCATCGCCGGCATCGGCATCGGCGGCGACGAGACCGGTGGGCCGGCGCGCGACTTCCAGCAACTGTATGCCGAGGCACGCGCGGCGGGACTCCGGCTGACCGCGCACGCGGGCGAATCGACCGGGCCGGTCAACGGGCCGGCCGAGATATGGGCGGCGCTGAACATCGGAGCCGAGCGCATCGGCCACGCGCTCGCCGCGCAGCACGATACAGACCTGCTGCGGGTGCTGGCGGAGCGGCAGGTGCCGCTCGAGCTGAACCTCACCTCGAACATCCGCACCGGATGCTGTCCAAGCTACGAACAGCATCCGCTGCGCGAGTACTTCGAGGGCGGCCTGATGATCACGCTCAACTCGGACGATCCGCCGATGTTCGGCAGCAACCTGCTGAACGAGTATGTCCTGGCGCAGCGGCTGTTCGAGTTCTCGCTCGAACAGATGCGCGAACTGGCGGCAAATTCCATCGAAGCCAGCTTCCTGCCGGCAGCGCGCAAGCTGAAGCTGCTGGCGCTGGTGGAACAGTACGAAGGCGTCGAAGAGAGCGTTGCCGCTGCCGGGGCCGGGGCGCGGTCTACACCTTGAAAGTAGGCCTACCGCGGGGCCGGGACCATGACCGTATCGGGATCCACTTTGGGAATGCCGAAGTGACCGCCGAGGTGCACCAGGTCGAGCGGGCGTAGGTCGCAACTGACCTGCACCACGTTCATCATGTGCGCGGCGCGGGTAAGCACGGTCACGCCGTCGATATCGGCGCCGGCGAAGTGCAGCCACATGTCGGTCGCGGTGCCATGCGGCTGAGCGGTGTTGGCGGGCGTCTGATTGGCGTTGACCAGGTGCTTCCAGCCCGCGGCGTGATAGCTGTCGATCAAGGCGGACATCGCCTCCGGCGTGTAGAACGCGGGATTCTTGTAGCGGAAGTTGTCTACCGTGATCCCGTGCAGAGCGGCCGCGGCGCGCTTCTGGTCGAGTCCCTGCGCCTCCAGGATGCCATCGGCCAGCTGCAGCATGTTCTTGTCGAACGCGAAGCCGGTGTGGGTCGCGGGCTGGTCGGCCAGGTTAGCCAATTGTTGCGTGATGTTCGGCGCGGCGGGCATATCGGCCGGCGGCGGAGGTGGCGGGGCCGGCGCGGCGAACTGCTGCGAACATGCCGGGGCTACCAGCGAAGCACCCAGCACGAGGGTGCGAAAAAGCGACGAGGTCAGACGCATGCGAGATCTCCTCGCAGGCTTAGACCCGATCCTCGCGGGAAAGTTTGCGTCGTGTTCTGTCCCAACCCGCAGCCGCTCTACTGGCCCGGCCGGGGGGCAAAGTAGCCGGTGCGGGTGCGCACCTTGTAGCGCGGATTGGTGGCCTGGAGATAGATGGTGCGGAAGCTGCCATCCTGCTTGAAATCTGCCGGACGGTATTCCAGCGAGTACTGGCTGCGCAGCTCCTCCTCGATGCTGGAGAAGCCCAGCGCCACGTCTTCGATGCGCTCCGGGAAGAACGTCCGGCCGCCGGTCGCGTCGGAGATCGTCTGCAGCACATCGCTGCCCTTGCCGCGCGTCGGGCTGGTGTCTGTCGAGATGGTATAGACAATGGTCTCGGCGCGCTGGCACATCTTGATGGCATCCGATTCGAGCGCGCGGCTGTAGTTGTCGTCGCCATCCGAGACCAGGATGATGGCTTTGCGCACCGGATGATCCTCACGCAGGGTCAGCATCTGGCTCTGGCAGGTTTTGTAGAGGGCGTCGAAGAGCGCGGTGCCGCCGCCCGGGCGCAGCTTGCGGATGCCGTCGTTCAGCGCGTCGATATTGTTGGTGTAGTCCTGGGTCAGGTCGACGGTGACGTCGAAGCCCTCCACAAAGGCGCGGTCGGCTGGATGCAGAACCTGCAGAAAGAAGTTGAGGGCAGAGTCCTGCTCAAACTTGAAACGCGTACGAATGGAGCTTGACGTATCCAGCATGATACCGATGCGCAGCGGCAGGTTGGTCTGCTGCGAGAAGCCCACCACGGCGGCCGGCGGACGGCCATCGTCCAGCAGCCCGAAATCGGAGCGCTGCAGGCCGGTGATGAAGCGGCCATGCTTATCGGTCACGGTAAAAACCAGGTTGACCAGGTTGACGCGTACCGTCGGCAGGGTAAAGGTGGGCTGCTGGCCGTTTTCCTGATCAGGCTGCTGCGGTGTAGCCGGGGCGCCCGGCTGCGGCGGGTTAGCCTGCTGCGGCGGGTTAGCCTGCTGTGGCGGAGTAACCGGCTGCGCTGGCGGGGTAGAGGCTGCAGGTGACTGGCCGAATGCCAGACCGCCCGGGACGAGCAGGAAAGCCAGGGTCGAGAGGCGGAACAGCCAGGTGCAGCGGGAGATCAAACGCGAACGGGTCACGCGTCGATTCTACTGCGTTCGAGCTCGATCTGGCAGCGGGTCACGGAGCGGACAGAGTCATCCGGTGCGGTCCGCGCTTACGGCTGCGCGTAGTAGCCGTTGCGGGTCCGCGCGATCAGGCCGGGCTGGTTCACCCGCAGCTCGATCTTGTGGAATTCGTTGGCATGCTCGGCCGTGGCGGGACGAAACGACACCTGGTAATACGGCGCTGCATCGCGAATGCACCGGTCGATGAGGACGGAGATGTCGTTTCCGCCATTCAGCACCAGCCCGCCGGTCTGGGTGGCCAGAACCTGCAGCGCCAGGTCGCCCTGATCGGTCTGGTTCGGCTTGCTGATGCCCTTGGTGAAGTTCTCGTAGTAGACGCGGCTCTGCAGCGGCGCGGCGTTGCCCCGGGGATCGACGCTGTAGAGGGTGATGCCGGACTGGCGCAATGCCGTGGAGAGGCCAACAATCTCGGCAAAGATGGCCTGCTGCTGGCGCGAGCTCAGGTCGACGCCCACGCCCGAGAGCAGCGGCCAGCCGGGCGAAACCCAGATCATCAGCTTCCGGCCCGGCTTCTGCGCCTCCCGGTTGCCCAGCGTGCGCAGGGCATTCAGCGAAAGCTGCAGACGCTCCTCGGCGCCATAGAATCCGGTGCTGCGGCCGATGATGCGCACGCCCGTGGCGATGGGGTCGAGCGCCTGCATCAGCACCTTGCCGTCGCTGGTACTGCCGCCCTGCACCTGGATGCCCTGGTCGGTAAACACGGCAAGCGAGATGGGGTGAGGCAGCACCCCGTCATTGGCCTTGAACAGCTTGTCGAGTTGCTGCCGTTCGTAGGCCACGCTCTCCACCCCGGCGTTGACCGCGTCGACGATCAACACGATCTCGACGGGAGCGTCCTGCGGCACCGCGCGGAATCCGGTGATCGGCTGTGGAACGTTGTTATCGAGCAGGGTAAAGTCCGACGCCTTGAGACCGCCGACCGGCAAGCCGGACTTCGGAGTGACCACGGCGTACAGGTTCATCTCGTTCGGTGCCGCGGAAGGCGGGGTAAGCGGTTCCCGTGCCTCCGCTGCTTGAGCCGGGGTGTTGGGCGCAGTGCCTTGTACAGGAGCCTGCGCGGAGGCCATGAACGCGCCCAGCGGGGTAAGCGCAAGCAGAAGAAGACGAGCCGAAAGCAACATGAGTTCCCTTTCTCGTGCGGGAGACCAGTTCGCTCCTGCGCCAGGCCACGCCGACGCGGCTGCCTGTGCAATGGACGTCGCGCACGGCAGCTAAGTTGCCGAAGCCGTGTTTCCGGAACGGCTTATCCCCGCAAAGCCGCCAGAAAGTCAACCAGCTCGGCTGGGAGCGGGGCTTCCATCTCCAGCTGCTCGCCGGTACGCGGATGGGGGAAAGCAAGGCGGGCTGCGTGCAGGAAGTTGCGCGGCAGCTCCAGGCTCTTGGCGGCGTCCGTAAGGCTGCGAACGATGTGCGGGGCGCCGTAGAGGAAGTCGCCGACGACGGGATGTCCGAGGGATTGGAGGTGAACGCGGATCTGGTGGGTGCGGCCGGTTTCGATCTTGACTTCCACCAGGGTGAAGGGGCCGTAGGGAGTGTTGAGGCGTTCGAGGATGTGGATGTGCGAGACGGCACTGCGGGCTGCCCCTGTGGCGGCGGCTCGACGGGTGGTCATGCGGATGCGGCGGACGAGGTCGCGGGCGATCGGGAGGGTGACGGTGGTGTCCTCCTTGGCCAGGTGGCCGTGGGCCAGGGCCAGGTAGGTCTTGTGGACTTCGCGGGCGGAAAACATGTCGCCCAGCTTGCGGTGGGTGACGTCGTCCTTGGCGACGACGATGGCGCCGGAGGTCTGCTTGTCGAGGCGATGGACGATGCCGGGGCGCAGGGAGCCACCGACTTCGGACAGCTTCTGGAAGTGAAACAGGAGCGCGTTGACGAGGGTGCCGCGGTTGCGGTCGTCTTCCGACGAGCCGGCGCCGGCGTGGACCATCATGCCGGCGGGTTTATCGACGACGGCGAGGTACTTGTCTTCGTAGAGAAGGTTGAGCGGGATGTCTTCGGGCGTGGCGTGGAGGGGTTCGGGGCTGGGCTGGCCTGAGATTTCGACGGTCTCGCCGCCCTTCAGCTTGGCCTTCGCCTTGGGGACTGCGCCATCGACCCGCACCTGCCCGGCCTCGATGAGGAGCTGGACGCGGGCGCGGGAGATGTCGGGCAGGGCTTGCGAGAGGTACTGGTCGAGGCGGAGATTGGCGGCTTCGGGGGCGGCCTGAAAGCTGCGGACCGTGGACTCCTCTGCGTCGTCTTCGAAGTCGAGAGTGGGGATGATCGGGGGCAGTTGAGGCTCGACGCCGCGGGTGGCGACATACTGGGCGCGGACGGAGTGGTGGCGCTGCCCTTTGGGCAGCATGTTTCTGGACGGCACGAGTTGACTCTTTCTCCAAACCGCGAAGCGGTCCAGTACAGCACGATGTGCCGGGCGCTGCGAAGACGGTACGAAGTACCCGGCGTGAGCACGGGCCTGCAGTTGCTTCTATTGTCTTTCACTCCGCATCATGGCGTGCAGAACCAGCGCACAACCCGACAGGATGAGCCCGACAGCGGCCCATTGCAGAACTTCCAGCGGACCCAGCAGGCGCCCCGGTTGGCGGAACAGGCTGGCGAGATACTGTAGCATTCCAGCGCCCAGGAGCGTCCATCCGGCCGTACTGCCGGACGCGGGCCGTCGCTTCAGCAGGGCGCAGGCGCCAGCCGCCAGCAGCATCGCTCCCAGGGCGAGCGAAAGCGCAACCGGCTGCACCCGCATCGCTTCTCCGCGCATCACCGGAACGCCCCAAGGCTGGCTGGTGGGCATCCCCGGGTCCGAACCTTCCGCGAAGTGGCCAATCGCCAGAAAAGCCCAGACCAGCGCACCGCAGGGAGCCCAGGCGTCCACCGAACGCAGAAGCGGAACGCGATGCAGCCACAGCCACCCGCCGGTGGCGATCAGCGTCAGCAGCAGGCCGGGCGCGGTCAGCGAAGGAACCGTCAGCAGCAGAACGGGGAACGCGCGAAAGGTCTTCCAGTAGGCGATCGCCAGCAGCAGCCGCGACAGCACAAAGGCCGACAGCACGGCGAAGATGCCCGCGTCCCAAAGCCGGCCAGGATCGACTCCGGCCCACGCCGCCGTCCTCTCCGAAAGCCAGAGCGCCGTCATCAGGCCCAGCGCGGCAAGCACGCCAAAGGTGGGAAGCACCAGATGTCCGAAGTGGAAGAGGGTGGGGTACACGCGCTGGTTTCGTGCAAATCTCCTGTGGGTGTACAGGGCGGCTTCCCGGCCGACCGCCGCTTTCTCTCAGGAAAACGGCACTTTCTCCCTTCACCATCCCACGGCGGCAGGAGATCTGCTCTCGCGTAAAGGCTGTTCGGAAGCAGACGCACACAAGCGAAAGTCCGACCCACTGGGCCGTGCGTCGAAGCGCAGGTGAACCCGTCTAAGACGGTGGGATTCAGCCGTGGTTCTTTAGGCTTTCCGGACTGGCGGACATAGCACACCGAACCATGTCTACGAGCCGAACCCCTGTTCAATGAGTATTGGTTCAACCTGCGTTGTTCGCGCACCTGCTTTGCAGGCCGGCGATTTCGTTACGACTGGTTTGGATGCTAACCGGGTGGGCGGATTATGGCAAGTCAAGCTGCCCGGTTCAGGAAAACTTTGATGGCATTGTTCTCTACGACTTTTGGTCGTCCGGGACGGCGATGCGGTCGAAATCGGCGGCAAGCTTGTAGAGTGCGGCCGGAACGTCGGGACCGGTGAGCGGCTTGCCATGACCGGGGGCGACGATGCGAGGTTCGAGCGCGGCGAGCCTGCGAACGGAGGCTTTAGCGGCTTGCCAGTCGCTGGTGAAGTAGGCCGGCGGGCCATGAAGCTCCGTGTGTTGCGCGAGGGCCGCCTCAAAGAAGCTCTCGGGTTTGGTGGTGCAGAAGGCGTCGCCGACAAGGAGGACATCGTCTTCGGCGCGGTAGAAGGAGCAGTGGCCGGGGGTGTGACCGGGAGTGCGGAGCAAGGTCCAGCCGGGCATGACGGGAACTTCGGAGCCGTCGCCGGGCAGCGGGCGCAGGCGCGAGCCGAGGTCGACGGGACCTTTCGGCAGGGTGGGGGAGAGGAGCGACATGCTGCCACCGCCGGCCTTCCAGTCGGGCGCCGGGTAGGATTGCTGGCCGGTGAGGTAGGGGAACTCGTGGGGGTGGGCGTAGATGGGGACGTTCCAGTGGTCGGCGAGCTCTTTGGCTTCGCTGACGTGGTCGAAGTGGCCGTGGGTGAGGACGATGGCGTTGGGCGCGGAGCTGAAGAACTCCTGCGCCCACGACTTGATGCGATGGGCTGAGAGGGGAAGGCCGGCGTCGATGAGGGTCCACTCGCCGTTGGGGTGGGAGATGCCGAAGACATTGACGAAGACGATGCGCAGGCCCAGGACGCCGGGTGCGATTGCGTCAAGCGGGAGCGCGTCATGCGCGGGGATTTCTACCTTATCCATGGCCCAGTACCTCTTGGGCTTGGATGCGGGAAGGACAGGCAAAGGCAACGCGCCTTGTCGCGGGCGGCCAACCACTTCGTGGGTACCGGGCTTTGCGTGTGAAGGAGAGAATTTAGCCGGCGCGGCGGACGGGCTCGTGTTCGACCTCTTCGAGAACCTCGTCAAGCATGCCGCTGAGCGAGGCGGACCGGCTGCGAACGACCTCGGTTTGCCGGGCGGCGACCTCGCGGAAGCGCTCACGCAGGCAGATCAGCTCGTCTGCGATGTTGAGGGAGGCGAGAACGGCGACTCGGAGGGAGTCAACGGTGTTGCCCTGCTCGGCGACAGCACGCATCTTGGCGTCGACGACGCGCGCAAGGTGCTCAATGTAGGCGGGGTCGGTGCCACGCAGGGTATAGACCTGGTCGTAGATCTCGACCGATACGGGCTCTTCGGGAGCGGCGTCGTGAAGCATTGCATCCTGCATGGTCTTACCCTTTCCGGCTTGGCCCGGCCTGTTTCTGCTGGTGTTTCGTTGCTCTTCTCTAGACCAGTTCGTCCATCTGCTGCAGCATCTTTTCGACGCGGGCGCGGACGGCGTCGCGTTCCTGGTTGAGGGTGGTGATCTGCGTCTGCGCGTGGTTGGAGGCGGCGGTAAGCGCGTCGAGCTGTTCGCGCAGTACGGCGACCTCCGCTTCGGCGGCGGCACGGGCATCGCGCTCGCGACGCACCACTTCGACGGCGCGAAGCACTTTTTGCTCCAGCGCCTGGAAATCGTCGGCGCTGATCGCCGGGCTTGTGGTGTTGGTCTCCAAGTTAACGCTCTCCCAACGCCAGTATAGAGGTGGTTAACGTGGAATTCTGCACCGAAAGTAGGGCTAGACTCAACTTGAGAACCATGGTGAGTTCTCCCGCAGTTTGTTACTCGTAGAGAAGTGCGAAGGCGACGCTACGCCGCAGCCTACAGGGACATCTAATCCAGTTGCAGGGAAACCTTCCAGAGGAATATGGACCCTGCGATGAGGCGAAGGGCTGATTCCAGCCAGTCTGCCGATCTGGCCGTGCGCCCTCGGAGCGATGATCGAACGGCACGAGCGAACCTGGTTCGACTGGTCGGGGATTCTTCTCGGCAGGCGTGAGGAAAGAACAGATTGAAACCAGCGCGCGTGCTGGCTGCATGCTTTCGCCACGAGCTGTTGCGCACATACCGTTTGATGATGAGGTAAGCATGATTGATACGAAGCTGG
>CAJCHN010000013.1 GCA_903970285.1 Rhodanobacteraceae bacterium
GTTCTATATTTGCGGGCTGAACAACCAGACAAACGAGGATGCGGCTTCATGTTGTATGAGCTCACCACACTATCTTGTCCGCTGCTGTTGGTTGGTGATGCAGCGAAGCGCGCCGTAGCCTGGATGGGAGAGAGCTCCACATCCGGTGAATTCCTGGGCTGTTGGCGCACGGAGTTCGGTACGCTTGGCCGGGTTCTGCTCTTGCGATGTTTCGAGACGGCAGAAGGGATGGCCGCGGAACGGGAGCGGGCGTTGCTGAGCCAGGAACCGTTCGATGGCAGAGACATCGTGACCGCGTTCGAAACGGCGAGTTACACGCCATTCCCGTTCCTTCCAGCAGTCAGACCGGGGCACCGCGGTGCAGTCTATGAGTTCCGCACTTATCGTCTGAAGCCCGGCGGTCTTTCGCCCACCCTCGCAGGCTGGCGGGATGCCATTGTGGATGCGCACGAATACGCTGAACACCTCGTTACAAATATGTATGCATTGGATGGTGTGCCACGGATCACACACCTCTGGGCTTTTGAGAGCCTCGAAGAGCGCGGCCGGCTGCGAGCAAGTGCCTATGATGCCGGCGTTTGGCCACCGAAAATCGGGCCCGGCCAGATCCTCGAAGCCAAATCCATGATCGGGCTGCCAGAAGCCTTTTCGCCGTTGCATTGACACCGTGAAGAACAGGTTGGGAATAATGCCGTACGAAAATCCGGCGCAACGCTGCGCCACCGAGACCAGCATCGAGAGGGCCGGACTCTTTCGCCTCGGCAGCCGCTCCGTGAAGCGGCTTGGCTACGGTGCTATGCAGCTCGCCGGGCCCGGCGTGTTCGGTCCGCCCCGGGATCGCGACGCAGCCGTGGCCGTGCTGCGCGAAGCGGTCGCGCGCGGCGTCGACCACGTCGACACCAGCGATTTCTATGGACCGCACGTCACGAATCAGATCATTCGGGAGGCGCTGGCGCCCTATCCTGCGGGACTGACGCTCGTCACAAAGGTGGGTGCCCGGCGCGATGAGACCGGCGCTTGGCTTCCAGCCTTCTCGCGCGTGGAGCTGATCCAGGCGGTGCATGACAACTTGCGCAATCTCGGCATCGAGGTGCTGGAGGTGGTCAACCTCCGCCTCATGTTCGGTGTGCACGCCCCTGCGGAGGGGTCTCTCGAAGCGCCGCTCACGGTGTTGGCGGAGCTGCGGCAACGCGGCCTCATCCGCCATATCGGCCTCAGCAACGTCACACCGACGCAGGTGCGGGAGGCGCGCCGGCTTTGTGAAATCGTCTGCGTGCAGAACCACTACAATCTTGTGCATCGCGGGGACGATGCGTTGATCGACGATCTCGCTGGCGATGGCATTGCGTATGTGCCGTTCTTCCCACTCGGTGGCTTCAGCCCGCTGCAATCCTCGGTCTTGGCGGAGATAGCGCGTCGCCTTGGCGCCACGCCCATGCAGGTGGCCATCGCTTGGCTGCTGCATCGCGCGCCGAACATTTTGCTGATCCCCGGTACCTCGTCCGTTGTCCATCTGCAGGAAAACCTCGCCGCAGTGGGACTCGAACTGCCGGACGAAATCAGGACCACGCTGGACCGGATCGCGACAGACAGCCGATGCTCGATTCATCGTGGCGAGCACCGGTCTGGTCTATAGCGAAAACAGCTCCAGGCCCTCACGGGAAAGCGATTCTGTCGCTCCCGAACGGGACTACCCGGCGAGCAAGATCGCAGCTGAAAAACTGCTGCAGGAGAGCGGCTTGAATTGGTCGATATTGCATCTTGGCTTTGTTTATGGCGACGCGGACGGCCATATCGGGCAGATGCCGCATATCGCGCAAATCATGCGGCTCCATCCGGCCAACCGGCTGAGTATGATTCATCATCGGGATATTGCGACGTTCATAAAGATGGGTCTCGACGGCATCCTGGACGGCCGCATCGTGAACGCGGTGGACGATGCCCCGATGACGATTTTCGAGCTGTGTGCGCTCGCGGGCCAGCCCATGGAGCCTGAGGCCACGCCGCTTACCCATCCCTGGTATGGCGTTCTGGACGGCTCGCTCGCGCTGAGCCTGGGCTTTCTGCCCGCAATGGCGACGGCCTGGCAGGCGGCACGCGAAAATGCGCTGTGATGCAACGAATGGGGAAGGCTCCTGCGGGCGCGTCGGCGGGAGACTTGTCTCGCCGAAGATCCCGGATGAGGGCCGCCGGAAAGCCTGCCGCAGCTCGAATGAAGAGCAGACCTGACAATGGCATGGTTTGATGCGCCCAGGATCGCCTTGGGCACCTCGGCCTCGTGCGATAGCGGCGGCACTGGCGAAGGACATTTCGGCAGCAGCATCACCGAGGCTGCCGACGCAGCGGCCGTGAACACGCGGGAATGGTGGCGAAAGGAGATGTGAGATGCCTGCTGTGCCGCCACCTTGTGACAAAGCAAACACGACAATTCGCCCCTTCCAGATCTCGATTCCTGAAGCCGCGCTGCATGACCTGCGCACCAGGCTCGCCGCAACGCGCTTCCCAGCTACGCACGACGCTGAAGACTGGAAGGACGGAGTGAGTCTCTCATTCGCGCGTCGCCTGGTCGACTACTGGCTTCAGAGTTTCGACTGGCGCGCCCAGGAAGCGCGGCTGAACCGCCTTCAGCAAAGGATGGTGACAGTAGATGGGCAGGACATCCACTTTGTTTTCCAGCCGGGCCGTGGACCATCGCCGCTCCCATTGGTGCTGACGCACGGCTGGCCGGGCTCATTCGTTGAGTTTGAAAATCTGATTCCCCTGCTGACGGACCCGACCGCGCATGGCGGCGCTCCAGAGGATGCTTTCGACGTGGTGGTCCCTTCGCTGCCCGGCTATGGCTTCTCCCCGGCTCCGGCGCGCCCGGGCGTGAGCTCGCGCGAGATCGCGAAGCTGTGGCGGGGGCTGATGGGCCAACTCGGCTACAACCGCTTTGGGGCGCAGGGCGGCGACATCGGGGCGGGGGTGTCGGTGTGGTTGGCGCGGCTCTTTCCTGAGAACGTTGCCGGCGTTCACCTCAACTACATGCCAGGAAGCTACTGCCCTCCGCTCGGTGCGGGCGCGCTGCCCATCACTCAGGACGAGCAGCAGTTCCTGGATGCAGCGGCAGCCTTTGCAGCGCAGGAAGGCGCCTATGCAGCCCTGCAGAGCACCAAGCCGCAAACCTTGGCTTTCGCATTGACAGACTCGCCACTCGGCCTTGCCGCCTGGATCGCTGAGAAGGTGCGCGCGTGGAGCGATTGCGGGGGGAACGTGGAGACCGTCATCTCGCTCGATACCCTGCTGACCAATATTTCGCTCTACTTGTTCAGCGACAGCATCGCCGCCTCGTTGCGGCTTTACAAAGAGAACCGGCTGAACCCGCTCGCCTTCGGGCCTGGCGAGCGGGTGACGACGCCGCTCGGCATGGCAGTGTTCCCGTGCGAACTTCCGACACCGCCGCGCTCCTGGGCCGAACGCGTGTTCGACGTCCGGCGCTGGACGTCCATGCCCGCCGGTGGCCATTTCGCTGCTCTTGAGCAGCCTAGCGCCCTCGCCGCTGAAATTCGCGCCTTCTTCCGGCCACTGCGCGGGCCGGGCGCAAGGCATATAAAGGCATGAATGCGAGTTCCTACAACGTGAAACGACTTTATTTCCATGTTTCAGCCCCATCCGGATGCTCCGAGGGCGGACTTACGCACCCGACAGCAGACTCAAGTAGGGCGGGTTAAACCCGCCGTCGCCAGCCGACCGCTCCATCGCTACAGCCGTGACCCGCATTCACTCGGCGAGCCACGCCAACAGGACGAAACGCTGGACGATCGCTGTGAATACCAATTCGTCCGGCGCTAGGCCCCGCTCATCAAGTTAGGAACCGCCCCATGGCTCTTCGCTTCGGCATTCTCTGCTTTCCCGGCGTTCAGCTGCTCGACCTTACCGCCCCTTACGAGGTCTTTGCTGCGGCTACCGGGACAAGCGTCCACCTCGTATGGAAGGACCTCCAGCCGATACGCTCTAGCACGGGCCTCATGCTCGCGCCCGATACGAGTTTTGCCGAAGCACCGGACTTCGACGTCCTGTGCGTTCCCGGGGGCAGCGGGGTCAACGCGCTTTTCTCCGACGAGGCAGTGCTCGCCTTCATCCGTCATAGGTCGGCAAAGGCTCGTTTCGTCACCTCGGTCTGCACAGGCTCGCTACTCCTGGGTAAGGCGGGGCTCCTTGCCGGCAAGCGCGCCGCCACGCATTGGAACGCGATGGACTTCCTTCCTGCCCTTGGCGCCATACCAGTTGCCGAGCGCGTCGTGCGGGATGGATCGATCATCACCGCCGGTGGCGTGACGTCGGGCGTCGACTTCGGGCTGACCGTTATCGCCGAACTCCTTGGCCGCGAAGAGGCCGAGACGATCCAGCTCGCGCTAGAATACGCACCCGACCCTCCCTTCGACAGCGGACTGCCGACGACGGCCGCAGCCTCAGTGATCAAAGCGGCGAAGGCGCGCATGGCGGGATCGCGACGGGAGCGGGAGGCATTGCTTGCCTGACGATCGATCAAGAGTGTATGGCGGCACTGAGGTTTATTAAGCGCAGCCGATGCCCCACCAGCCGCTGTCCACGCGTCCGCGCCTGTTCATTCAGCGTGCCGCGCATGTGTCATCCGTCGTTTCTGATCGGGTGCTCGCTCAGGTCGATCTGGGCCGCCCCTTGTAGATCTCGACAAGGCCGGCGAGCGTCTCGATGCCAAAGTCTGTGAAAGCCATCACGCTCGTGTCGCCCGGGCCGTAGACCCAGATCAGGCCGTCCTCCTGGTCCATTTCGGTGGCCACGTCGCACAGCCAGTCCTCGTCTTCTCCGAGCATTTCCGCGACCCGGGTGACGATGTGGACGTGGTGAACCTTGTTGACCGGGGCCAAGATCAGATCCTGACGAACATCAACGGCGCTCAGTCTCGCCGGCAGCAACCTCCGCCGGCCCTTCAGCGAGTTCGACGCGACGCACACGACGGCGAGGCGCGGGTGCGCGTCCGTCCAATAGGTCAGCAATCTCCTGGGCCACTTTGTCGGACGTCATCATCAGCGCTTCGTCGATGTGGATGTAGCGCTG
>CAJCHN010000014.1 GCA_903970285.1 Rhodanobacteraceae bacterium
CGGGGGCGCCGGCGGCGCAGGCTGCGACTGCGGGGACGGAGGCGACGCCGGCGATGTGGGTGGTGAAGAAAGGGCCGACGACGGTTTATCTGTTTGGAACGGTGCACGTGATGAAGAAGGATGTGCACTGGGAGACGCCGAAGGTGGCGGACGCCTTCAAGCAGAGCGGAACACTGTACCTGGAGGTGGCGGATACGAGCCCGGCCGCCGCGGAGAAGCTGCAGCCACTGATCCTGTCGCTGGGGCTTGATCCGGAGCATCCGTTGTCGAGCAAATTGTCGAAGGAGGATGTGGCGACGCTCGACGAAGCGATGAAGAAGATGGGTACGGCGGGCGAAGCCCAGGTGGAGACGATGCAGCCGTGGCTGGTGTACCTGACGTTATCTGTGCTGCCGGCGGTGCAGGCCGGGTACGATCCGGCGAGCGGGATCGATCGCGTGCTGCAGAACCAGGCGGACGCGATCGGCAAGCCGGTCAAGGGGTTCGAGACAGCCGAGCAGCAACTGCACTTCATGGCGGATTTTACCCAGGCGCAGCAGGTGGCGCTGCTGCATGAATCGCTGGAGGAGCTGCCGAAGAGCGTCGAGAAGACCAACGACATGGTCGCCGATTGGGAAAAGGGCGATGTCGAGAAGATCGGAACCGAAGAGGACGGCGACCTGCGGGCGAAGCATCCGGAGCTCTACCAGAGGCTGCTCGTCGGACGGAATGAAAAGATGGCGGAGACGCTGGCCGGCGTGCTGAAGAATCCGCAGGCAGGGACGGTGTTCGTCGCGGTGGGTGCGGCGCACCTGGCCGGGCCGGACAGCATCCAGAAGATGCTGGAGAAGCAGGGGTTCGTGGTAACCCGGGTGGAGTGAAGCTGGTAAGCCGCCAGCTGCCCGGCAGGAAATTCCGGACGGGCTTGAACCCGGTGAATCGAGAGTTTCGCCCGCGGCATCGAAGGCGCAATGATGCAGACTGAAGGCATGCAGCTGGAACGGGCGCGCAAGGCGGGTTCGAAGTTTCTAAATCCGGTGGAGACCGGAATTGGCGGGTTCAGCACCATGTTGAAGGTGCTTCCGCTCTATTTGAAGAACAAGGAAGAGACGGAGCCTCGTCGACCGCTGGGTCCGTTCCGCACGGATGCGGCTGCGTATGCGCGGGCGCCGGAGACGGGGCTCCGGATCACGTGGTTTGGGCATTCGTCGGAGCTGGTGGAGATCGACGGCGTGCGCCTGCTGCTGGACCCGGTGTGGGATGAGCGTGCGGCACCGGTGAGCTGGCTGGGGCCGAGGCGGTTCTTTGCGCCGACCCTGCGCCTGGAAGAGCTTCCGCCAGTGGATGCGGTGCTGATCTCTCACGATCACTACGACCACCTTGGCCGCGAGACGGTGAAGCGGCTGGCGAAACTTCGGCCGGGGATGCGGTGGATCTGTCCGTTGGGCGTGGCGAAGCTGTTGCGCAATTTTGGCGTGGCTGAAGGCCGGGTGACGGAGCTGGATTGGACCCAGGAGACGGTGGTTCGGGGGTGTGAATTGGGAGCGGAGGTGAGCGTGACCGCGCTGCCGACGCGGCACTTTTCCGGCCGTGCGCCGTGGAACCGGTTTGAGACGCTGTGGACCTCGTATGCCCTGCAAGGATCGAAGCACAAGGTGTACTTCGGCGCGGATTCCGGGCTTTGGGATGGCTTTGAGGCTATCGGAAAGCAGTTCGGTCCATTCGACCTGACTCTGCTGGAGATTGGCGCCTTCAACCAGCTTTGGCACCAGATCCACCTGGGTCCGGAGGGCGCGGCCAAGGCCTTCGAGTTGCTCGGTGGGGGCGTGCTGATGCCGATCCACTGGGGCCTGTTCAACCTTGCATTGCACGCCTGGCGGCAGCCGATCGAGCGCATGGAGGAGCTGGCTCGGGAGCGCGGAGTGACGATGTTCGTTCCCGAGCCTGGCCAGCCCACCGAGGTGTGCCGCGGGGAGGCGGTACGCAGCGTCTGGTGGAAGCTGCCGGGCTGAGAGCGGCCTGCTGAGGATACTGGCGCGATGTTGACGTGCTGGTTAAGACGCAAAACAAGCTATTGTCTCCCGCGGCTAAAGCCGGTACAAAGGGTTTTGCTGGCGGAGGATGCGATGGCGAACGCGGTGCAGCAGATGTTGCGCGAGGTGATGGACATCCGGCAGGCGTCGGAGTATCTCGGCATCAGCGGCGATACGCTGTATCGGTATGCGAGCGAAGGGTTTATTCCGGCGTTCAAGCTGGGAAACCGGTGGCGCTTCAAGCGCAGTCTGCTCGATTCCTGGATGGTGGAGAAGAGCGGCACGCGGGCTTCCCATGAAGACGCCGGGGTGACCGTCATGCCCAAGCAGAAGAAGCCGGTGCGCCGGGTGCGTTAGAGCTTCTTGCGCCGGGGGTCGGGGTTAGAAACGCAGCTTCCCTTGCGGAATTACAAAGAAGAAGGAACGACGAACCAGCGGGGAATTCCTACGCCCGGCGGAGCGTGGCCAGCGTGATCTCGGGTGGGCAGTTCAGGCGGAAGGGAATGCCTACCGTGCCGATGCCGCGATTGACGTAAAGCTGGGAGCTGCCTACGAGGTAGTGTCCCTCGGGATAGAGCTGGCCATGCGGAGGCAGGGCCAGCGGGCGGATTCCCGGGAGTCGGATTTGCCCGCCGTGAGTGTGGCCGGAGAGAATCAGGTCGACGTTCGGGCCGCGCGGGTGGGTGGCGATGGTATCGGCATAGTCCGGCTCATGGGCGAGGAGGATGACCGGGGCATCCGGGCGGGCGGGGACGGCGAGATTCAGGTCGGGCTTGCCAAACGAGATGTCGTCCAGCCCGCCCAGGTAGAGGTATTGGCCGCCGCGTTCGATGCGGACGAACTGGTTGACCAGCAGCGGCAGGCCGTTGCTTTCCATGTGGTCGCGAACGATGCGCGAGCCGACCATCCAATCGTGATTGCCGAGCACGCCATAGCGAACCGGGCACTGCAGCTCGCGCAGCAGCTCCGCGCATCGCCCGACGGCGGCGTAGGAGATCGCCAAGGAGAACGGTCCACGGCTGACGAAGTCGCCGGTGACCAGCACCATGTCCGGCTTCATCTGGTTGACGTGGCGCACGATGCGGCGCAGGAAATAGTCCTCGGTATATTCCTCCAGGTGGAGGTCGGAGATCTGCGCATAGCGGAAGCCTTCGAACGCCGGCGGCAGGCGGGGGATGGCGAAGACCGGGTGGGTCACCGATACCTCGTGGCGGGCGATGTCGTTTGAATAGACCGCGAGGCCGGCCGCGGCGGAGGCTGCGCCAAACAGGAAGTTGCGCCGGGTGAGCACGGCTTGTGCAGGGCGCTGGGGAGGTGCCTGGATCGCTGGCATAGTCCATGATACAGTTCGCGGGCTTATGCCTGCAGGCCGTGATGGAGGGCAAAGCGTCCTATGATCCGGTGAGGCGCGGCGCGAAACCTGTCTGCCTCCGGTAAGATGGTGCGGATGAGTGAGATAGCAGTGGTTCCCGCCGCGCGTCGGCGCAAGCTTGCGGCCGCGGTAAAGAGGACTGGCGCCGAGGCTTTGCTGGTCACGCATCTGCCGGATGTCCGCTACGCGACCGGGTTCACCGGATCTTCTGCGGCATTGATGGCGATCGGCTCGAAGCTCACGCTCTTCACGGATGGACGCTACGCCACCCAGGCGGCGGCCGAGGTGGATGGCGCCAGGGTGGTGATCGTCGAGAAGCCGGCCGCGGTTGCAGCTTGTGACTTTGCGGTGGAGCAGGGCGTCACGGCGTGCGCCTTTGACGCCGCGCAGACCTCGGTCGAGACGCTCGAAAAGCTGACGGCTGCGCTTCCGCGGCGGGGGCGCAAGGGCTGGTTTATTTCCACCTCCGGCGTGATGGCTGGGCTGCGCGAGATCAAGGACGAGGTGGAGCAGGACAAGATGCGCGAGGCCGCGGCGCTGGGCTCCCGGCTCTTCGACCAGGTGCTCGATGAGATTCACGCCGGCGCGACCGAGATGGAGGTTGCGCTGGCGCTGGAGTTCATGGCGCGGCTGGCCGGGGCGGAGCGGATGGCGTTCGAGACGATTGTGGCCGGCGGCGAACGCAGCGCGCTGCCCCATGGACGGGCGACGAATGCCAAACTGCCGCGGCGCGGCTTCGTGACGCTGGATTTCGGCGTGGTGTTGGACGGCTACTGCTCGGACATGACGCGCACCGTGCACCTGGGAGCGGCGCGAAAAGGCGAATACGAGCTGTATGAAGCGGTGCTGGACGCGCAGCTGGCCGGCATTGCTGCGGTGCAGGCGGGAGTGACCGGCGCGGAGGTGGATGCGGCGGCGCGTGGTGTTCTGGAGGCTGCGGGCTACGGAGAGTTCTTCACCCATGCCACCGGGCACGGGGTGGGCCTCGAGATCCACGAGGCGCCGCGTCTGGGCAAGCCCCGCGAAGGCATTGAAGAGACCAGGCTGAAAGCCGGGATGATCGTTACAATTGAACCCGGTGCGTACCTTCCGGGACAGTTCGGGGTGCGAATTGAAGATACGGTGATGGTGACGGCGACCGGATGCGAGATTCTGACGCCGACGACCAAAGCCTGGATCGAGCTTTAGTCCGGCTGAGTTCGATGGAAAGATTTCGAGCGCTCCGAGCGGGGCGCGGGAAGAGATGTGATGGATTCGAATGAGTTAAAGGAATTGCGGGAGCTGGTCGAGTTCCTGAAGGCGAACGACATTGCGGAGTTCGACCTGGAACAGAATGACCTGAAAGTGCGGTTGAAGTTCATGGGCGCGGTGAAGGCCGAAGCGGCTCCGCCGCCGGCCTTCGACATGGGTCAGCTTGCCCGGCTGATGGCCTCTTCCGCTCCGCCGGTAGCGACTGTGCCGGCGCAGGTCGCGCATGTTCATGCGGATCCCGCGCCTGCTCCGGCGGCAGCGCCGGCCGCGGAGAAGCTGCACGTGGTGAAATCACCCATCGTGGGCACGTTCTACGAGTCGCCTTCGCCCGGCGCGCCGGCATTCGTGAAAATCGGCGACACGGTCGAGGTCGGGCAGGTGCTTTGCATCGTAGAGGCGATGAAGCTGATGAACGAGATTGAAGCGGACGCTGCCGGAGAGATCGTCGAGCGGATCGCCGCCAGCGGCCAGCCGGTGGAGTACGGGCAGGCGCTGTTCAGCATCCGCGCCAAGTGAAGAGGCAGAGACGAAACACGGATCAAGGCCGATCAAGGCGGGATTACGACCGGCTCGACAGAGACAAGGCAAGCGCGGCCAGGATGAAGACGTGATTGTTTCTATCCCGCGTGTTCCCCGGTCTTATCCGTGTTACGCAGTTCGATCTTTGGGAAGGGTTTGAATGTTTCGTAAGGTATTGATTGCCAATCGGGGAGAGATCGCGTTGCGGGTCATCTCCGCGTGTAAGGAGATGGGGATTCGCACGGTCGCCGTCTACAGCGAGGCGGACCGGAACTCGCTGCATGTGCGCTTCGCGGACGAGGCGATCTGCATCGGGCCGCCGCGCTCGAGCGAGAGCTATCTGAATGTGCCGGCGGTGATCTCGGCGGCGGAGATCGCGGACGTGGACGCGATTCACCCCGGGTACGGTCTGCTGAGTGAGAACGCGAACTTTGCCGAGGTATGCCGTGCGTCCAATATCAAGTTCATCGGCCCGCCGCCGGAAGTGACCCGCATGATGGGCGAAAAATCCACCGCGCGGCAGACGATGAAGAAGGCGAAGGTGCCGATCCTGCCAGGCTCCGACGGCGTGATCGCGGGTGAAGACGAAGCGCTGGCATGGGCGAAGTCGGTGGGTTATCCGGTGATCCTGAAGGCAGTGGCGGGCGGAGGTGGACGCGGCATGCGCATCGTGCGCATGCCCGAGGAGCTGCCCGCGCTGTACAACCAGGCGTCCACCGAAGCCGCCAACGCCTTCGGCAACGGCGACATGTACATGGAGAAGTTCATTGAACGTCCGCGCCACATCGAGTTCCAGGTGCTGGCCGATGAGCATGGCAACGTCATGAGCCTGGGCGAGCGCGAGTGCTCCATCCAGCGCCGCCACCAGAAGCTGATTGAAGAGGCGCCGAGCCTGCAGGTCTCGCCCAAACTGCGGGCGGAACTGGGCAAGACGATCGAGCGCTCGTTGAAAGAGATCGGCTACTGGAATGCGGGAACCATCGAATTCCTGATGGACGAGGACGGAAAGATCTACTTCATCGAGATGAACACCCGCATCC
Source organism: Rhodanobacteraceae bacterium (assembly GCA_903970285.1). Taxonomy (GTDB): domain Bacteria; phylum Acidobacteriota; class Terriglobia; order Terriglobales; family Acidobacteriaceae; genus Edaphobacter. The sequence continues at coordinate 6,195 of CAJCHN010000014.1, forward strand.
AGGTGGAGCACTGCGTGACCGAGATGGTGACGGGCGTCGATCTGGTCAAGTCGCAGCTTCGCATCGCCTCCGGCGAGAAGCTGTCGGAGATTGTGCCCAAGGTGCCGGAGATTCGCGGCCACGCGATCGAATGCCGCATCAATGCTGAGCATCCGGAGAAGTTCACCCCGTCCGCCGGGCGCATCACGGCGTACAATCTGCCCGGCGGAAACGGCGTTCGCGTGGATACCGCGCAGTATGCCGAGGGCGTCGTGCCGCCCTACTATGACTCGCTGATCGCCAAGTTGATCTGTCATGGCAAAGATCGCGAAGAGGCGATGAACAAGATGCAGCGAGCGCTCAGCCAGTTTGTCGTCGAAGGCATCCACACCACGATCCCGCTGCACCAGAAGATTTTTGCGGACGCGGAGTTTCGCTCGGGCGCGTTCGATACCAAGTTCATGGAGAGATTTTTCGAGCGGCAGGGAACCAAGGCGTAACAACGCGCTGCGCGGGCGGGCGGTCACTTCTTCACGAAAGCCTGCTCGCCTTGTCCTCCCGTTGGCCCGGCATCGACTTCGCCGGATTACTCCACTGCCGGCAGGATCCTTGACGTCACATGGGTCATCTCGAAGTTTCTGTTCTCCGCCGCGATGGTGATCTCGCGGTTGAAGAAGAACAGCACATGCATCTTGAACTCTGTGCCAAAACTCACCGGGAACCAGACGGCTCCTGGCTTATCCGCGGGTTGCGGCGCGTAGATGACGGTAAAGCCAAGGCCGGGCACGCTGGTGCCCAGCAGTGTCCGCACGGCAAACGGAACGTTCTTCGCAAGCCTGGTGCGCACCACCACCGGTTCATAGGCAGTGGTGTCGATGTACGCGTCGCCCTTCCAGTCGTAGTCGGACTTGTCCTTGGGCGCGAAGGTGATGTGAAAGACATCACGGCCGTTCATCTTCTCCTGATTAACGAAGTGGAAGACGTAATTGGCCTGGGCTTTGGACGAGAGAGGAAACAGTCCGGCGCGAATGCCGTCCTTCGAGTCGTCGTTGGTGACGTTGTGCCGCATGTTCTCAACCAGGTCTCGATCCGTGGTGGACGAGTCGTCGATCGAGATGTTGAGGTCCTGCTCGCCCGCATCCATGTTGCTCATCGCCCTCTGATCCGGCGGCGGCAGCTTGTCGTAGGAGACATACTTCCCCTTGACGAGCAGCTTGCCTTCGAGCTTCAGCAATTGCTCGGTGTAGCCGGACTCCGACGGCACGATGCGGGTGTCGGTCACCTCTTCACAGCGGATGGTCTTACCCTTTCGCGAGCTCACCCGCGCATGCTGAACATAGATATATTGCCGCCGCCCGGCGATGGCGCGGTCCTGGTTCGCCGCGACCTGCGCCATGATGGCGGTTGCGTCCGGCTGCTGTACCTGCGGAGCCCAGGACGCCAGAAGAATGAGTTCGAGGAAGAGCATGCCTTCTGTACGCGCTTTGCGGGCGATTGGTTCCATGCGCCGGTGCGGCGCCGAAGCTGCGGAAAAGCCGGTTGTGGCAACATGCTGAGATGGCTATCCGCGGGCTCTATGCCATCGCAGACATGGCAACACTCTCCGCCCGAGGCATCAGTCTGCGTGCCTACGCCGAAGACCTGCGCGCGGCGGGCGTGATGCTCGTCCAGTATCGCGATAAGGACGCCGACGATGAGGTGGCGCTGTACCGCGCGGAGGAGATTGGCGCGGTCTTCGACGGATCAGGTGCGACCCTGATCGTCAACGACCGTATCGACGTGATGCTGCTGGCGGGGTGGGATGGCGTGCACGTTGGCCAGGAAGACATGGCCGCAGCCGATGCCCGCGTCATCGCCGGCGATGGACGCGTGATCGGCGTTTCGACCCATACCATGCAGCAGGTGTGGGAGGCGGAGCAGGGGGTCGCCGACTACGTCGCCATTGGCCCGGTCTTCGTGACCTCCTCCAAGGCCGATGCGGCAGAGCCTGTCGGCCTTGATGGTGTGCGTCAGGCGCGCGAACGAACATCGAAGCCGCTGGTGGCGATCGGCGGAATTACCCGCACCAACGCAGCCAGTGTGATCGCGGCCGGCGCGGACTCTGTAGCCGTGATCTCCGGGCTGCTCTCCAGGGGCGAGCCGGTCCAGAAGGTTGCGCGGGACTTTCTCGACATTCTGCGTTAGTTTGGAAAAAACGTGAATATTGCGAAAACGGAAGTGGGCCACGAAACTGCGCAAGGGGTGGAAGCACAGGCTCCGCACCTGGTGCAGGGCATGGGCCTGTTCTCCGCGACCGCGATCGTCATGGGCTCAATGATCGGTTCGGGAATTTTTATTGTCTCGGCCGATATGAGCCGCACGCTCGGCTCGCCAGGCCTGCTGATTGGCGCGTGGCTGCTGACGGCGGCGATGACCATCATCGGCGCGCTGAGCTACGGCGAACTGGCGGCGATGATGCCCAAAGCGGGCGGCCAGTATGTGTACCTGCGCGAGGCGCTCGGGCCACTGTGGGGTTTTCTCTATGGCTGGACCCTGTTCCTGGTGATCCAGACGGGAACGATCGCGGCAGTTGGCGTGGCTTTCGGCAAGTTTCTCGGCGTGTTCTTTCCCGCGATCAGCGCCGGCCGATGGATTGTGCACGCCGGCTCCGGCAACATCGGCCTGAACACGGCGAACCTGGCCGCGATCGTTATTATCACGTTGCTGACCGTCCTCAACACGCTGGGGGTAAAGCTGGGCGCGGCGGTGCAGAATGTCTTCACCTCGGCTAAGGTGCTGGCGCTGCTGGCGGTGATCTCGGTCGGCGTGGTGGCGAAGAACGCCGCCGCCGTGGCCGCAAACTTCGGTGCAGGCTGGCATCACTTCTGGGCGGGTTCAGGCTGGCAGACCACGCATGCGGTGCAGGTCGGCGTCGGTGGCCCGGTCGTGTTCGCCGGCGCGCTCACGGTCGTCGCCGTGGTGCAAGTTGGTTCGCTGTTTTCTTCGGACGCCTGGAACAACGTCACCTTCACCGCGGGCGAGATCAAGAACCCGAGGCGAAACCTTCCGCTTTCGCTGGCGGTCGGCACCGGTGTGGTGCTGCTGCTGTACGTCCTCTGCAACTTCGTGTATCTAAGCGTGCTTCCGCTGCCGCAGATCCAGAGCGCGGCGCAGGACCGCGTCGCCACCGCCGTGATGGAGCAGGCGTTTGGCGGCGTCGGCGCCAAGCTGATGGCGGGCGCCATCCTCATCTCGACCTTCGGTTGCGTGAACGGGATGCTGCTGGCGGGGGCTCGCGTTTACTACGCGATGAGCCTGGATGGACTCTTCTTCAAAGGCGTGGGTAAGCTCTCGAAGGGCGGCGTTCCGGTGAATTCACTGTGGCTGCAATGGGCGTGGACCTGCCTGCTGTGCCTGAGCGGAAGTTACGGTCAGCTGCTGGATTACGTCATCTTCGCAGTGCTGATCTTCTACATTCTGACGATTTCCGGCCTGTTCGTTCTCAGGCGCACGCGTCCGGAAGCTCCGCGGCCGTACAAAGCCTTTGGTTACCCGCTGCTGCCGGCTCTCTATATCGTCATGGCGGCGTGGATTTCTGTTGTACTCTTGCGATACAAACCGCAGTACACGTGGCCGGGGCTCATCCTGGTTCTGCTGGGAGTTCCGGTATACCTGCTGTGGCGCAGGTCCGCCGCGCGTGCCACCGATCGAGACAGAACCATCCCCACCCCGGGTTAGAGGAGCAAGCGAACGCATGTCCAATCTTCTGGCGAAGAAAACCATGAACGTGCTGATGGCTGAGGCGAGCATCGAGAATACGCACACGCTGAAGCGCACCTTGGGGCCCTTCCAACTCACGGCTCTGGGCATCGGTGCGGTGATCGGCGCCGGAATTTTCGTGATCTCCGGCATCGGAGCTCAGAAAGCCGGCCCTGCACTCATGCTTTCGTTCATCCTTTCGGGTCTGGGCTGCGCCTTCGCCGGCCTGTGCTATGCCGAGTTTGCCGCCATGATCCCGCTTGCCGGCTCGGCCTACACCTACGCGTATGCTACCCTCGGCGAGATCTTCGCCTGGATTATCGGCTGGGACCTCACGCTCGAGTACGCCATGGGCGCGAGCACGGTCTCCTCCGGCTGGTCGAACAACTTCATCGAGTTCCTCAACATCTTCCACATCCATTTTCCGCTGTGGCTCGCGTACGACCACTGGACCGGCATCCGGCGCTCCATCGACATCATCGCGCGCAACCAGGTCACTTCAACCAATCCCGGACTCGCACCGGGATCCAAGCCCTTTGCCGACGCTGTGCTCGCACTTACCTCTCATCCCTCGCAGGGGCTTCTGGCGCAGGCGCACGCGCTTCTCAATGCGCCGCACATCTTCGGGATCGACATCGGATTCAACCTGCCCGCGTTCCTCATCGCGCTCTGCATCACAAGCGTCCTGGTGATCGGCATTCAGGAGTCCGCGCGCTTCAACTCGGCCATCGTCGTCGTCAAGGTGACGGTCGTGCTCTTCGTGATCGCGCTGGGATCGCATTTCATCGATAAGGCGAACTGGGGCACCAGCTGGCACACCTATGCGCCGATGGGTTTCAGCGGCATCGGCCTGGCCGCGGGGCTCGTCTTCTTCTCCTACATCGGGTTCGACGCCGTCTCCACCACCGCGCAGGAGGCAAAGAACCCCAAGCGCGATCTGCCCATCGGTATTATCCTCTCGCTCATCATCTGCACCATCCTGTATATCGCAGTCGCCGCCGTGCTCACCGGGATGGTGTACTGGCCGCAGATCAATATCGAAGCGCCACTTTCGCACGCATTCCTCGATCACAACATGCCCATCGCATCCGACATCATTGTGCTTGGCGCACTTGCCGGTCTCACCAGTGTGATGCTCGTCATGCTGCTTGGGCAGTCGCGCATTCTTTACGCCATGGCCAACGACGGGCTGCTGCCAAAGAAGTTTTTCGCGGATGTCCACCCCCGCTTTCGCACTCCCTGGAAGGGCACCATCCTCGCCGGATCGGTTGCCGCCATCGTCGGCTCGGTCACGCCCATCGATGACATCGGCAAGATGGTCAATATCGGCACACTGCTCGCGTTTGTGATTGTGTGCGCCGCCGTGATCATTCTGCGTCGCATCGATCCCGATCGTCCGCGCCCATTCGCGACGCCGCTGGTGCCGCTGGTGCCGATCCTCGGCATCGTTTTCAACGGCTACATGATGGTCGAACTCGGCCTGGCCAACTGGATCCGGCTCATCGGCTGGTTGATCGTGGGGCTCTTCGTCTACTTTCTCTATGGGAAAAAGAACAGCCGCGTCCAGCGCGGTCTGCTGCCGGGCGAACTGGATACCGGCAATGCGCCGGTGCTGGAGCCGAAGATTACGAGCACTGGTGATCTACTCTAAGGTTCCGACGGACTTTCAGCCGGTCTAAGGTGCCGACGGACTTTCAGCCGGCTGGGTTGGCGGCTGTGACTCGGCCGGCGACGAGCGGAATATCTCGATCAGCAGAAGGCACGCACCGATCACGATGCACGAGTCGGCCACGTTGAAGTCGGGCCAGTGATAGTGCACGATCTTGACCTCGAGGAAGTCGACCACGTAGGAATACCGGACGCGGTCGTACAGGTTGCCGATGGCGCCTCCAAGGATCAGCGCCAGGGCGACGCCGGTCGGGGTCAGGCGCCGGCCCACCTGCCAGATCATTCCGAGCACCACGACGACGGCGACGATCGAGAATCCGATCAGCACGTCACGCACAATGCGCGGCGAAAGTGATTCCGCAAACAGCGAAAAGGCTGCGCCGGTATTGAACACGTGCGAGATGCGGAAGAAGCCCGGGACGACGGTGATGAAGTGTCCGCTCGGCACATGCAGGTCGACCCAAAGCTTGCTCAGGCGGTCCAGCAGAATCACTGCCGCCGCAATCAGCAGCAACCACGGACGCGAATCGCGTCCACTCCGATGCACAATCTGTAACTCCGACATCACTCTCCTGAATTTGTTGTGTTTAGGCGGCTTGGCCCGCGGAATACGGCGGGAAGCCGATCTCTTCGAGGGCATCCGCGCAGCGCAGGCAGACGGTGGGGAAGCGATGGTCGCGGCCCACCTCTTCGACATATCGCCAGCAGCGTTCGCACTTCGGCTGCTCGCTCTTCATGGCGAACATCGCGTCGAGATTCAAGCTCGACTGACTGACTGTGACCTTCGAGACGTTGAACAGTTCGGCCAGCGAGCCTTCGTATTTCAGCAGCAGGCGTTCGTCGGCGGAGCCCGGCTCAGCCACCAGGTTGACCTCCGCTTCCAGTGCCTTGCCGATCGTCTTTTCCGCCCGAAGCCTCTCCAGCAGGAAGAGCACCTCGGTTCGCACCTGCAGCAGGCGCTCCCAATCCGCCTCCAGTTCGGCCTCGCTTCCCGGCACGATGTCCGCTAAATCCGGGAACAGAGCCAGGTGCACGCTGGTCTCGCGTCCCGCGACCTTCGGCAGATAGCCCCAGACCTCGTCCGCGGTGAAGCTCAGGATGGGCGCGATCAGCCGGGTCAGCGCCTCGGCGATGCGCCACAGCGCGGTCTGCGCGCTGCGCCGCGCCGGAGCGTTCGGCGCGAAGGTGTACAGACGGTCCTTCAGCACATCGAGATACAGCGCCGACAGGTCGGTGTTCACAAACTCGTTCAGCGCGTGGTACGCCCGGTGAAACTCGAAGTCGTCATACGCCTGGCGGATCCTGGCATCGAGCTCCGCGGTCCGCGCCAGGATGTACTGGTCGAGCGGCTCCATCTGGGCGAACGCGACCGCATGCACAGCCGGGTCGAAGTCCGAGAGGTTCCCCAGCAGGAAGCGCAGGGTGTTGCGCAGCTTGCGATAGTTGTCGCTCACCCGCTGCATCAGGTTCTCGCTGGCGGCGACATCCTCGCGGAAGTCCACCGACGCCACCCAGAGCCGGACGATCTCCGCGCCCAGGCGCTTGGCGACATCCACCGGGTCGACGCCATTGCCGAGCGACTTCGAAAACGCCCGGCCCTGCTCGTCGAGCGTCCAGCCGGAGGTCGCGACCATGCGATACGGCGCAATGCCGCGCAGCGCCACCGAGTTGAGCAGCGACGAATGGAACCAGCCGCGATGCTGGTCTCCGCCCTCGGTGTAGAGGTCGGCCGGAAAGCGCTGGCCCGGCTCCTGTTCGAGCACCGCGTGCCAGCTCGCGCCGCTCTCGAACCACACATCGAGGATGTCCATTTCCTTGCGAAACGCGGCCCGATCGGAGTTGCCGCAGGCGCAGGTCGTTCCCTCGGGCAGCATCTGCTCCGGCGTTTTCACGTACCAGGCGTCGGCGGATTCGCGCTTGAACAACTCGACCACGCTCGCGTTCACCGCCTCATCCAGCAGCGGCTGATGGCACTTGTTGCACAGGAAGACTGCGATCGGGACGCCCCAGATTCTCTGGCGGGAGATGCACCAGTCAGGCCGCGTGGCGATCATGTTCGAGATGCGCTCCTCACCCCATGCCGGATCCCAGGCGACCGTCTTGATGGCGTCGAGCGCGGCCCGGCGAAAGGTAGTCTCGGTGCCGTCGTCATTGGGGATCGGCGTCTCCATGCCGATAAACCACTGCTCCGTCGCACGCACGATGACCGGGTTGTGGCAGCGCCAGCAGTGTGGATAGCTATGCTCGAAGTCGCTTGCACTCAGCAGCGCGCCGCGCTCGCGCAGCAGGTCGATGATCACGCGGTTCGACTTGAAGACGGTCAGTCCCTCGTACGGCTGGCCGCCGGTATTGCTCTGCACACCGGCGTGGTCGACGAACTGGATCTCCGGCAGGTTGTACTTCCGGCCGGTGTAGAAGTCATCGACGCCGTGGGCGGGAGCCGTATGCACCGCGCCGGTGCCCTGATCGGCGGTCACATACTCTGCGTTGACTCCGACCACGGTGCGGTCGAGAAAAGGGTGCTCAAACCGCGTTTCATTCAGGCGGATGCCGTTGAAGCGTGCGAGCGGCTCGGGAGTGGTGATCAGACAGCAGCGCTTCTCCACCTCTTCGCGCAGCGCCCCGGCGATCAGATAAACAGGCTCGCCCAGGCCCGCGGAGACCGCCACGTATTCCATCTCCGGGTTGAACGCGATCGCCTGGCTGGCTGGCAGGGTCCACGGCGTCGTGGTCCAGATGATGCTGTAGACTTCGCGCCCGGCGAGCGCGCCGTCTAGCAGCGAAGCATCGGAGATCAACCTGTAGCGCACATAGACGCTTGGCGAAGTATGCGTCTCGTACTCGACCTCAGCCTCCGCCAGTGCGGTCTGGTCGTGGATGCACCAGAAGACCGGCTTCAGCCCTTTGTATACGAACCCCTGTTCAAAAAACTCGTAAAACGTCTCGACAATGCGCGCCTCGTACTCGAACGACATGGTCAGGTAGGGATCGTTCCAGCGGCCGAAGACGCCGATGCGCTCGAACTGCGAGCGCTGCAGGTCGACATACTTCTGCGCGTATTCGCGGCAGGCGCGGCGTACGCTCACCGCCGGCATCTCCAGCTTCTTGCGGCCAAGCTGCTCGTCCACCTTGATCTCGATGGGCAGGCCGTGGCAGTCCCAGCCTGGGATGTAGGGTGCGTCGAAGCCGGCCATCGTCTTGGTCTTGACGACAAAGTCCTTGATGCACTTGTTGAGCGCGTGGCCCAGGTGAATGGCACCGTTCGCGTAGGGCGGCCCGTCGTGCAGGATGTACCTGGGCGATCCCTCCCGGGCCGCGCGGATCTTCCCGTAAAGGTCCTGCGCGTTCCACAGCGCCAGCCGCGCGGGCTCATTCTGCGGCAGGTTCGCCTTCATGGCAAACGCCGTCTCCGGCAGGTTCAACGTCGCCTTCAGCGGTTTTGCGGCCAGAACTCCTGCCCCAGACGTCACTTCAGCCATTCCGGTACACGCTCCAAACCACCATTGTATCGGGGTCAACATCCGAGCCCAAATCCTCAGCAGAAACTTGGGCCGGGTCAGGAACCTCTTTCGCACCCCGCACGTCAAACCACACAGACGACAGGTCCGTGTGAATGTTTGTAAAATGTGGATTGGCCAGAGTACGCGCGTACACGATTCGCGGCGCAGCACAAAACCGGCGTCAGACCGGGCACGTATCCTGAAGAGATGAAGGCGAGCACGCCAGGCTTCATTCCGGCGGCCGAGGCACTCCAAGTTATGGCGAACAGCGTACTCCTGCCCCCTGAAGAACAGACCGGCCAGCCCTCCCAGGTGCTGCGTCCGCTCGACAACGTGACCCTCCACGGCGATCTCGGCGAGGCCGACCAGGGAGTTTTCCAGTCGCTGCTCGCCAGCATTCAGGACGTCTTCTTCCCCAAGAAGCTGCCGCCGCTCGAACTCACGTCCACGCCCATTCCGGTCGTGGACCGGATGGCGGTCAAGCGCGATCCTGTTTCGGCCATCATCTCCACCGTGATCAACGTTGCCGTGGTTGCCTTCGTGCTGTGGTTCGCCGCGCGGCAGACCGGCATCATCGCGCCGCCCAAGGCTGCGCCGGTGATCGCACTGGTCGAGCCGCCTCCACCTCCACCCATCACCCCACCCAAGGCAGTCACCATGGGCGGTGGCGGCGGCCAGAAGGGTCCGACTCCGGTGTCGAAGGGCAATCCGCCCAAGTTTTCGCCGCAGCAGCTGAATCCCCCGAAGATCGCGGTGGAAGACGCAAAGCTTCACCCGCCAGTTACCATCAACGTTCAACCTGACCTGAAGATGGCGAAGACGGACCTGCCCAACTTCGGCATGCCCAACTCGCCGAATGTCGGCACCAGCCTGGGGAACGGAAGCGGCACCGGCATCGGCTCCGGCAACGGGAACGGCATGGGGCCGGGCTCGGGAGGCAACTTCGGCGGGGGCCTGCGGCGCATCGGCGGCGGAGTTTCGGCGCCGGTTGTCCTGTTCGCCCCGGAACCGGAGTTCTCAGAGGAGGCTCGCAAGGCCAAGGTCGCCGGCAATGTGCTGGTATATCTCCAGGTGGATACCTCCGGCCATCCCACCCATGTGCATGTGTTGCGCGGCATCGGGCTGGGGCTGGACGAAAAGGCGATCGACGCCGTTCGCCAGTACAAGTTCAAGCCTGCCATGGAGAACGGCCATCCGGTTCCGGTAGAGATGCAGGTGGAAGTGAACTTCCAGATCTTCTAGAGTGTCGCTCCGGTTTCTGTGCCGTGGGGAACGATGCAAGTTGCCTTCTCAATGCGGACGCACTTGGGTCGGGACAGCGGCAGGGTCGCGATAGCGGCAGGGTAGCCGGCTGCAGGCTGATTGCACATCCGAATTCGGGCCACACTGGAGCTTCCCATGGCAGACTTCGACATTGCTCTTCCTATCACTCTAAAATTCGAAGGCGGTTGGTGCGACAATCCAGCCGACCCCGGGGGTGCCACCAACCTGGGGATCACCATGGCAACCTTCGCCCACTGCGCGCACCCTCTGCTGGGTATCGATCCGACAGTCGATAATCTTCGCGCATTGACTCCGGCGCAGGCCGGCATTATCTACAAGGCAAACTACTGGGCTCCCATCAAGGCAGACAGCTACCCCTTGCAGGAGTTGTCCAACATCGTCTTCGACTTCTATGTCAACGCCGGAACCCATGCCTCGAGCCTGCTGCAGCGGGTGCTGAACAGCATGGGCGTCGACCCGCCGCTGGTGGTCGATGGCTCGATCGGCGCCGGCACGCTGGCTGCGCTGGCAAAGTTTCCGGCGACAGAGGTGTACAGCGCCTACAAGCAGGGACGCATCGACTACTACACCGCGCTCGGAAGAAACTATCCGGCGTTTCTCGACGGATGGCTGAATCGCGTCCATGCCTTTCCGGACCTGCCCGGAGCGATCGAGGCTACTGCACCGGTTCCGCAGGTTGTAAATGGCGCGGCTGCGGCGCCGCCCGCGCCCTGAGTCCCTATACCGGCGTTAGAATCTGCACCTCCCACGGCTTGAGCGAAACCCGCACGGAGGCGATCTGGAGCGTGGCTGAGGGCGATCCCGCCGAGTAGATTGTTCCGGCTGCGATCGAGGTTGGCTGGCTGCCTGCCGAGCCCTGGTTGCTGTAGGCGATCTTCATGGTTTTGCCTTGGCGATTGATGTCGATATCGACCAGCACGGAGCCGTCGAAAGTGTTCGAGCCGCTGGTATTCGCAATGACCACCACCTCGCGGCTGGAAAGCACACGCGAGAAGCAGATGAGGCCGCCGGCGCCGGTCGACTGACCAAAGTCGCTGCCGTTTCCTGATACCTCGCGGAAGTAGAGCCGCCCGTAGCGCAGGGTGCTCTCCGCCATCCGCAGCGCGACGATCTTCTTCAGCTCGGTATAGAACACGCCCTGAGTGGCGAAGGCATTGGCTCCGACACCCCACAGCGCCTCCCGCACCGACTCGCATGCATCCAGGCCGTCCACCGTTCCCTGCAAGCCCTGCTCGGTTCCGTAGTAGACACACGGAATGCCCTGCAGGCTGAAGAGCAGGGCCAGGCCCATCGTCACCTGCTCCGGCGGCGTGCCCGGGGTGTTGAAGCGGTTGTTCTGATCGTGGTTGTCGAGGAAGCTGACGAAGTACTGCCCCGCTTCGCCATGAGACGAGATCTTTCCGGCTTCGGCAAGCTTGCGATTCTGAAAGACGGCGGCGATCGACTCTACGCCGGGAGGATTCGATCCCAGCGCTTTGATGACGGTGGGGAGCTGGAAGAAGAGTGGAAAGTCGAGTGCCGAGTCGATGCCAAACCCTTCGCCGTCCGGGCCGTCGCGTCCGACGAACTCGTCGATGGTACCGTCGGAGTCGTAGATTTCGCCGAAGGTGAAGAAGTTTCGCTTTCCGGCGCTCTGGGCAAACTCGCGCATGGCATTGCCGAAGGTCTCGATCATGTCCGCCCGGACGTACTTGACGGTGTCGATGCGGAAGCCGTCGATGTCGTACTTCGCCATCAGGTACTGGTACGCGCGGATGAGGATGCTAAGCACCGGGTTGATGCCGTACTGCGCGCGAAACTGTTCCTGTCCGGGCGCGGTTGCGTCGTACTCCACCACCAGCTGCCGCATCACGCTGAAGTCGCCGGGAACGTAATTCTGCGGAGGCGCGGGCGTGTCCGACACCTTCGAGCCGCGCCGCCGGAAGAAGACCGGCTGCTGCAGGTCGACCGGCCAGACTGCGTCATCGGCCCCGGCGCCTGCGGGGTGGACGGCGTTCTGCCAGTCCGGGCGTGGATTGCCGAAGCCGTTCATCCACTGGACGGGCGGCTCGTTGTCGGGTGGGCCGTAGAGCAGCGTATCGTCGGTGAACGAAGACTGGACCTGGCCCTGCCAGACGTAGTCGAAGACCCGGCCGGCGTGGTTCAGCACGATATCGATGACGACGTTCATGCCGCGCGCGTGCGCTTCGTCAACCAGTTCTGTCAGCTCGATCTCGGCTGTAGCCTCTTGTCCGTCAGAGGCGAAGCGACCTTCGAGCTGAAAGAAATCCTGCGTGTTGTAGCCGGGGTAGGCGTAGGCGAAGCCATCAATCTCCGGCCGCGTGTTCTTCAGTACCGGCGAGAGCCAGATCGCATTCACGCCGAGCTGCTGCAGATAGCCGAGCTGCGCCTGCACACCCTTGAAAGTGCCTCCCTGGCGGAAGCCGTACTTCTTGTTCCAGGTGAAGGCCGGCGCCGCGTCGGGATTGTTGAAGCGATCGATCATCAGAAAGTAGATCCAGCAGTCGCGCCAGTCCGCCGGCGAAGGGTAGGGGTACGGGACGTTCACCTTGTTTCCGTCGACCGGCACTTGCCGGGTTGAGGGCAGCGCGGCGGCGGCCAGATAGGCATCGAGCGTGGCCTGGACCTGGGGCGAAAAGGCTTGGGTGGGCATGGAGTTCCTCCGGCAATGGCATGCCGCGTGGGGATAGGATCGGGAGCCCGTCTGGGAGAAGCAGAGCCGTAGGCGCTTGAAGGGAATGATCAGGTGCAGCGCTCGATCGCCCCGCGCCGCGTCCAGCCATGATGGGACCGAAGCGATCATGAGGCAAGAGAAATCTCAGGCTGCAGTGGCGACAGGCGGCGACGGCCGGTTGCCGGTTGCCCGGGCACGGCCAGCGGAAGAGAATGGAGGGATGAGCCGAGCGCAGCCTGCAAACGTCTGGCCCGCGGTGAAGCGAGTGCTGATCTATCGCATGGGCAGCCTGGGCGACACGGTGGTGGCGCTGCCGTCGCTGCACCTGATCGCGCGCGCGTTTCCGAACGCGGAGCGGAGGATGCTCACCAACTTTCCGGTGAGCGTGAAGGCTCCGGCGGCAGCGGCGGTGCTTGCGGACAACGGTCTGGTTCACGGGTACTTCCGCTACACGGTGGCCACGCGCAGCCCGATGGAGCTGCTGCGGCTCTGGTCGATGCTGTGGCGCTGGCGGCCGGAGGTGCTGGTGTATCTTGGCCCGCGGCGAGGAGTGGCGGCGGCGGTGCGCGACGCCCGCTTCTTCCACTTGTGCGGGATGAGGTGGCAGGTCGGGGTTCCGCTGACCGAGGACATGCAGGCGCATCTTTTGCAGCCAGAGACTGGCGAGTTGGAGCCGGAGTGTGAGCGGCTGGCGCGCAACCTCGGCGAGCTGGGCGATGCTCAGCTGCACACGCGGGAGGCGTGGGACCTGGGCCTTACGGTGGCCGAGATGATACGGGCGGCCGAGGTGCTGGAGCCCGTGGGCGGGCGCCCGATTCTAGCGGTGAGTGTAGGCACCAAGGTGCAGGCGAAGGACTGGGGACGGGAAAACTGGCGGGCGCTGCTGGAGCGGCTGGGCGGCCTGTACGGGGATCATGCCCTGGTGCTGGCCGGGGTGAAGGAGGAGAGCGAGGCGAGCGAGTATGCGGCCGATGGCTGGCGAGTCGCTGCCGGGGCGGACAGTCTGGTGGTGAACCTGTGCGGGGTGCTGACGCCCCGCGAGAGTGCGGCGGTGTTTGGCCGGGCGCAGATTTTCGTGGGTCACGACTCCGGGCCGATGCACCTGGCTGCGGTGGTGGGGACGCCGTGCGTGGCGATCTTCGCGGCGCGGAATCTTCCGCGGGTGTGGTTTCCGTATGGCAGCCAGCATCGGGTTCTGTATCACCGGGTCGATTGCGCGGGTTGCGGCCTTGAGACCTGCATTGTCGAACGCAAGAAGTGTCTGACCAGCATCAGCGTGGATGAGGTGTCGGATGCGGTGGTTGAGGCGATGTCTTCAAAGCGGTCTCTGCTGCCAATCCAGGGCTGACCGTGGGTTGTCTACCCCTCAGTCTACCCCTCCCCCGGATTGTTGCTTATATTCTTCAAACCAAACAGCTTAGCTCTGGTACTGAATACTTCACTGCACCAATGAATGTGCGCATGTGAGGGACGGTTTCTGGCCCAATTCACGCTCTGCTATCTTCAAGGGACTGACTATGCTGGAAGAACTTCATGCTGTGCTCGGCCTCCTGGAGAGTGGATTCCGCCAGGTGAAAATCCTGGTGGTGGGCGACCTGATGCTGGACCGGTACATCGTGGGGGAGGTGGATCGCATCTCGCCCGAGGCCCCGGTGCCGGTGCTGCGGCATGCGCAGCGGTACGAGCGGCCGGGCGGCGCGGCGAATGTTGCCATGAACCTGGCCGGGCTGGGCTGCCAGGCGTTTCTAGCGGGCTTCTGGGGCGCGGATGGGGAGCAGGCGGAGCTGGCGCGCCTGCTGGACGCGGCGAAGATCGACACCGCAGGCGTGGTGACGAGCTCGCTGCCCACCATCTCGAAGACGCGGATTGTGGCGCGGACGCAACAGCTGTTGCGGCTGGATATCGAAAGCCGCGGGGCGGTTCCGGCGGAGCAGCTCGAGCGGCTGGAGGCTCGGGCAGTCGCGCTGGTGGAGAAGGTGCACGCGGTGATCCTCTCAGATTATGCGAAGGGTGCGCTGACAACGGGGATGTGCGAGGCGGTGATCCGGGCGGCGCGGCGGGCCGGGGTGCCGGTGCTGGTGGATCCGAAGGCGAGGGATTTGAGCAAGTATTCGGGCGCGACGACCGTATGTCCGAACCTGGCGGAGCTCTCGCTGGCCACCGGGGTCGCGGCGGAAGAATCGGAAGAGTTGTTGAAGGTAGCGCGGCAGCAGATGGTTGAACACGACTTTCGCTTCCTGACTGTAACCATGAGCGAGAAAGGCATTCGCATTCTGGGGCTGGCGGCGGATGGCTCGGGCGACTTCTACTCGCCGGCCCGGGCGCGGGAGGTTTTCGACGTGTCGGGTGCCGGGGATACGGTGATCGCGACGCTGGCCGCTTCGCTGGCGGGCGGGCTTCAGCTGCACACAGCGGTGGAACTGGCCAACCTCGCGGCCGGCATCGTGGTGGGGAAGATCGGGACGGTTCCGATTGCGCAGCATGAGCTGGTGCAGGCGTTGACTCCGAGCTCGGGAATCACTTCGACCGAAAAGATCCTGGACTTTGCAGGGGTGCAGCGGCGGGTGGCGGAATGGCGGAACGCGGGGGAGACGGTGGTGTTTACCAACGGATGCTTCGACCTGCTGCATGTGGGCCACATCACGCTGCTGGAGGATAGCCGCCGATTTGGCTCGAAGCTGGTGCTGGGACTGAATACGGATGCCTCGGTGAGCCGGCTGAAGGGTCCGAGCCGGCCGATTGTGGGTGAGCGCGAGCGGGCGCGGGTGATGGCCGCGCTGGCGGCGGTGGACGCGGTGGTGCTGTTCGACGAGGACACGCCGCTGGAGCTGATCCGGGCGCTGAAGCCGAACGTGCTGGTAAAGGGCGGTGACTACACTGTGGAGACGGTGGTGGGCCATGAGGACGTCGCGGCCTATGGCGGCCGGGTGGAACTTGTGCCAACGGTACCGGGCTTTTCCACGACGAAGATTGTGCAGAAGATGGCGGCTCCAATTGTTCAGAAGCCGGTTGGTCCTGCGCGCACGCCAGAGGCGGAGTTGGCCGGAGAGGAACGGGACGCTTGATTATCGTGACTGGCGGCGCGGGATTTATCGGGAGCAACCTGGTTCATGAGCTGAACCGGATGGGCGAACGGGAGATCCTGGTGGTGGACAACCTGGCTCCGGCGGCGAACTTATCCGGGGCGAACCCGGCTGGACCAAAGTTTGTGAATCTGCGGGGGGCCGAGTACGCCGACTATATGGATAAGGTGGAGTTCCGCCGGGCGGTGGCGGCGGGGGACTTCGATCGGATGTCCATCCGGGCAATTTTCCACCAGGGCGCCTGCTCGAATACGCTCGAAGACGACGGGCGCTACATGATGGACAACAACTTCACCTACTCGAAGGAGGTGCTGGCGTTCGCCACCCGGTTCGGCATTCCGCTGGTGTATGCCTCGACGGCGGCGGTGTACGGGCTGAGCGAGGAGTTTGCTCCGGTGGCGGCGAACGAGCGTCCGCTGAACGTGTATGGGTACTCGAAGCTGGTTTTCGACAACTATGTGCGCAGGCTGATGGCGGAGAAGTCGCTGGGGAGCACGGTGGTGGGGATGCGCTACTTCAACGTGTACGGGCCGCGGGAGCAGCACAAGGGACGCATGGCGTCAGTGATCCATCACTTCACCCGGGAGCTGCGGGAGACCGGCGTGATCCGCATGTTTCGGGGCTCGGGCGGATTCGCCGATGGCGAGCAGCGGCGGGATTTTGTCTTCGTGAAGGATCTTTGCCGCATCAACCTGTACTTCGCGGGGTTATTGCCGGAGCGTCCGGCACCTGCGGTGCAGGCGGTGGTGAACGCGGGGACCGGCGAGGCGCGGACCTTCAAGGCGGTGGCCGAGGCGCTGATGCAGGTGCATGGCGCGGGGCGGATCGAGTTTATTCCGTTTCCGGGCGACCTGAAGAATCGCTACCAGCACTTTACCGAGGCGGATGTGGAGGGGTTGCGCGGGGCGGGGTATGCGGCTCCTTTCACGACGCTCGAAGAAGGCGTGAAGGAGACGTTTGCCGATCCCTCCATGCAGGCAGTGTAGGATGCAGCGAGGACAGGCTGGGTGCGGGTTCGCGTTCGGTCTCAGATTTTGCTGGGCGACGCTGTAATCGGGGAACGAAACTCAGCATGGAGAGTGGCATCGGGAGAGACCAAACATGACCATCGATGAGCGCATCGAAGCATTGAGGAGAACGTCGAATCGGCTGCCGTGCAGGGACAAGTGAACGACAGGCGGATTGAGCAGATGACCAGCATGATCCGCGAAGTGGCTGCGGGATCACCGGACTGACGTGTATCGTTCGCAGCCATGAACGACTTTGGACGAACTCGGAACGAAAAGGCGGACGGGCAAGCGTCCGCATCAACCAGAAGCCTGCACCCAACCATCGGTCGCCGACGTACCTCCAGGAGTGTGGATGTCCGAGTCGAAGCGTCGTCCGTCTCTTTTCTGCATCAGCACGTATGAGAAAGGCCAGGACTTTCTGCGCGAGGCAGCGCGCCTGGGATGCGATGTCCGCCTGCTGACGGTGGACAAACTTGCGGGCGCGGACTGGCCGCGCGAATCGCTGACCGAACTGCTGACCATGCCGTGCGGGCTGACTTGCGAGCAGCTTCTGAATACGGTGATGTACATGGCGCGGTCCCGGCCGATCGACCGGATTGTGGCCTTGGACGAGTTCGACCTGGCGGCGGCGGCGCTGCTGCGCGAGCACATGCGATTGCCCGGGATGGGAGAGAGCGCGACTCGTTTTTTCCGCGACAAGCTGGCGATGCGGGTACAGGCGCGGTCCGCGGGGCTGCCGGTGCCGGAGTTTACCGGGATCTTTACGCATGCGGATGTGGCTGCCTGGATGCGCGAGACGCCTGGACCCTGGCTGCTGAAGCCGCGCATGAATGCGTCGGCGATCGGCATCAAGCGGATTTCGCAGGATGAGGAGTTGTGGCCGCTGCTGGAGCAACTGGGCGACCTGCAGAGCCACTACCTGCTGGAGCGATTCGTGCCCGGGGATGTGTTTCATTGCGAAGGCGTGACCTGGCGGGGGAAGCTGCTGTTCAGCCAGCCGTTTCAGTATGGACGGCCGCCGATGCAGACCATGCACCAGGGCGGAGTGTTTACGACACGGACACTGGGGATCGACTCGGCGGAGGCGGCGGGCATTCTGGATCTGCACGAACGCCTGCTGCCGGCGCTGCACATGGATTGCGGGGTGTCACACTCGGAGTTTATCCGGGCGGCGTCGGATGGGCAGGTTTACTTTCTGGAGACAGCAGCGCGGGTGGGTGGGGCATACATCGCAGAGGCCTGCGAACTGGCGACCGGGATCAACCCGTGGAAGGAATGGGCGGGGATCGAGAAGGCGCTGGCTGCCGGGGAAGAGTATCGCCTGCCCGAGGTGCGGCGGCAGTTTGTGGGCAGCGTGATCTCGCTTGCGAGGCAGGACGAGCCCGATCTGGCGGGGTATACGGATGCGGAGATTGTGCTGCGGTTGCACAAGCCGCACCATGCGGGGATCGTGCTGCGGTCGGCGGAGGAAGCCCGGATGAGGAGCCTGCTCGATCAGTATGCGCTGCGCTTTCTCGAGGATTTCTGCGCGGTGATGCCGGCGCCGGAGAAGCCCACGTCGTGATGGGTGCGGTTGAACCACCTGTCAGGGGAGTTGTCTGATCAGCTCTTAGGGTCCGGCTTAGGCGAGGCTTTTGCAGGAGTCCGTGCACCGGAGCGTTGTTGTTCCAGCAGCGCCTGCAGCGCGGAGAGGACTTCCTTCGCCTTGTCAGGCTGGCCGAGGTGACGGTAAGCGACGGCGAGATGCGAGTAGGCAGAGTTCTCGCCCGGGTCGATGGCACGCGCAGCTTCGAACTGCGCGGCGGCCTCCTGATAGCGCTCCTCGCGCAGGTAAATGGTTCCGAGCGAGATGTGCGGCAGGCAGAGCGCAGGGTTCAGCTTGACTGATTTTTCGAGCGCTTGCTGGGCTTCGGCATAAGCGGGCTGGCCGGGTGCTGCGCCGGCTGAAAGCAGGCCTTCGCCGAGCAGATAGAGGAGACTTGGATCGTTGGGCTTCTGGCGGAGCTCGGCTCGCGTGACCTTGAGGGCCTGGGCGGAGTCTCCGTGCTGCAGGTAAGCCGAGCCCAGGCCGACGGCCCCGAGATCGTGTTGCGGGTTGAGCAGCGAGGCCTGCTGGAAGTCATTCTCGGCGAGGTCGAAGTTGTCCTCGGATGCCTCGACGACTCCGCGCATGAAGAGGAGCCGCTCGGATCGAGGATGGGTTTGGAGGCCCAGGGCAAGTACCTTCAGGGCATCGTCGAAGCCGCGGTGATCGAGGCAAACGGAGGCGTAATCGAGGTAGTTGTCTTCGTCGGCAGGATCGATGGCGATCGCTCTGCGAAACGCATCGAGAGCATCTCGGGTCGCTCCGTTGGCTGCGAATGCCTCCCCCAGCAGGTTTTCGAGTTCTGAGGAATCGTGACCGCGGCCGATCAGCTCCTGCAGGGTGGCGATAGCGGTTGGGTACTGCCGGTCGCGGAGGCAGGCGAGGGCGAGGTCGAAGCCGATGTCGTAGGAATCGGGATCGTGCTTGAACGCCTCGGCGAGATAGGGAATCGCCTGCTCATTGCTGTCGGATTCGGCGAGGGTGACGCCGAGCGTGAGTTGCGACTGAGGATCGAAGCCGGCGGGCGTGGTCTGGCTGAGCAGTTCGAGCGCCTGCTGCTTCTGGCCGCTCCGCAGCAGGCTTACGGCGAGGTGTGCGGTGAGGCTTCCGTTGCGGGTTACAAGCTGGCTGGCGCGGTTCAGGCGCTCCGCGGCCAGGCTGTAGTGCTGCTGGTTGTAGGCAATCTCGCCGAGGTAGATGTTGATGGTGGGATCGTCGGGAAGCTGTTGCTGCGCCGCGAGGAGATGCTTCTCGGCAAGCGAGTATTGATGGGCGTTGAACTCGCTGACGGAGAGATTCTTGAGCGCGGGCAGGAAGTGCGGGTCCAGCTTGAGGGCGCGTTCGAAGTAGCGGTCGGCCTGCGTACTTTCGCCCTTGCCGGAGCAGGCGATGCCAGCCAGGTTGAGCGCCTTGAGATTGCGCGGGTCGGCTGCCAGAACGCGGTTGACGGCCGCGAGACCTTCGTCCCAGCGGCGGCTGCGGACGAGCGACTCGGCGCGGTCGTACTCGGCCTGGATGTTGGCTGGCGTCTGACCGGGGACGAGTTTCGCGTCAAGCTGAAGGGCGAGGAGGAGCAAGACACAACGGACTGCTTTGCTCCAGCCGACGGATGTAAGGCTTCTCATGCTCGGCCTTCGACAGCGGATCAGCGGGTGGATTCCCTGACGACGAGATGGAAATTTACGTTCACGTCGCGGGCCGGCATCTGGGGATTGGAGGCGCGGTCCAGCATGGCTCCCAGAGCCGCGGCGCCGAGATCAAGGCAGGGCTGGTGAATGGTGGTGAGCGGGGTCTGCAGGATGGTGGCGTAGCGGATGTCGTCCATGCCGGCTACTTTGACCTGGGACGGGACGCGGAAGCCGAGCGAACTGAGCGAGGTCATGAGCTGGCCGGCGGTGAAGTCGTTGGCGCAGACCACGCCGTCGGGCTGAATGCGATCCATCATGTCGCGAACCAGCGGGAGATCGGTGGGGTCGCTGAGGACGACGGATTCCTCAAGATGGAGGTCGGGATGCTTGCGAATGGCGTCTCCGTAGCCCATGGCTCTCGCGCTGACTGTGGGGGCGGAGTTTGGCCGGCCCAAGAAGGCGATGCGCCTGGCGCCGGACTCGATAAGATGCTCGGTCACGACGAAGCCGGCGCGCCGATTGTCGATGCCGACGAGGTCGTAGCGGCTGCGGTCGGGGAAGTCGCAGATATCGCGGTCCAAGAGGACGATGGGGATGTTTGCTGCGTCGAGCGCGGCGGTGATGCGCCGGTTGACCTCGTCCTTGGCCTGGGTGAGTTCCATTGGAGCGAAGAAGACTCCGGTGACGCCGCGCTGAATGTAGTAGCGGCAGAGATCCTCGGCCTGGGCTTCTTCGGAGGCTCCGGGCGAGAAGGTCGGTCCCCAGAGCAGATCATGGTGGCCTCCGACGCGCGCCATGGAGATGCCCCGGCAGATGGGCTCAAAGATCTCGGTGGCGCCAAGCTCGGGGATGAGCAGGCCGAAGATGAAACCGTCGCGGCGCTCGGGGACGCGGGCGAAGGTTCCGGAGCCGGCGCGCCGCTCGACCAGGCCCTCGGTTTCAAGCTGCGCCAGGGCGCGCCCGACGGTAGGGCGACTCGCGCCGAACTGCTCGACGAGTTCGTTTTCACTCGGGAGCTTGCTTCCAGCCTCATATTCCCCGTTGCGGAGAGACTTGAGGAGCGTGGTGTAGATGAACTTGTACTTGGGACCGGAGTCCAGACGTTTTGTCGTTGCCACAAGCATCTCTCCCCACGAGTATGGCGGGCCTTTGAAGCATTTGTCTATACCGATTTACGTAGATTGCTTGCTTACTTAGCGTAGATTGCCTGCTCACCAAAGATGCGAAACAAATCGGGAATTCCTCTGCTTCTGACGATTTCGGTACTCTTGGACCGCTTTGGGGTGCTGTGATCCGGCCACAGTCTCCGTTATCTCGGCTTGTCAAGGCAACCTGCTCGCGTGTGCTTTACAGGAAGCGATAAATTATGTTGACAGCCTCATCTCCGCATGTCTAGGATTGCGGTTCGAATCAGAACTACAAGTTTCCCTGTTTGTGAAGTTTTCGTGACCGGCATAACCCTGCCCGCCGCGAGATTTTGAGGAGGTCGTCCATGCGCCGTTTCAGAAGTCTATTTTTCACCATCCTTTGCGGAATGCTTCTCTCAACCGCCGCCGCCCTCGGCCAGTTCAGCAGCTCGATCGAGGGCACCGTAACCGACAGTTCGGGCGCGATCGTGCCCAACGCGAAGGTGGTGCTGACCGGTATAGCGACCGGAGCCGAGAACACCACCAAGTCGAATTCGTCCGGATATTACAAGTTTCCTTCGCTCGGGCCGGGAAGCTACCGGGTGACGGTGACCGCGCCGGGGTTCGGGACGCAGACGGTCGATCAGATCCTGTTGATCGCGGAGCAGACCCGCGGTGTGGCGATCACGCTGCGGCCGGCATCGGAGACCCAGACGGTTACGGTTCAGGCGTCCGAGCTGCAGGTGGATACGGACGAGGCGAAGATCAGCTCCGTCACCACGGAACGAGAGATTGAAGAGCTCCCTTTGCAGGGGCGCGACGTCTTCAACGTGGCCAACCAGGCACCGGGGGTCACCGGGACCGGGCTGATGGGAACACCGTCGCAGAACCAGGACATCTTCCAGGACACGACGACTCCGGCGGTGGTCGCCAATGGCGCGCCGAACCACAGCAACACCTATCTGCTCGACGGCATTTCGCTGGACGACTCGCCTTCGGGCGGCGACTCGAAGCTGGTGCCGAGTCCGGACGCGCTGCAATCAGTGGTGATCTCGACCAGCGACTACTCGGCGCAATTCGGCAAGGCAGCCAGCCTGGTGCTGCAGATGACGACCAAGGCTGGAACCAACCAGTTTCATGGCAATCTCTTCGAGGCTTACCAGAGCAGCGGACTGACAGCGCGCCGGTTTACCGACAACTTCAAGCTTCCGCAGTTCGGCGGGAAGTACCTTCCTCCACTCACACGAAACGAGTTTGGCGGGTCGTTCGGCGGCCCCATCTTCAAGGACAGGACGTTCTTCTTCGTTACCTACGACCAGGTGATCCAGCAGACTTCAAACGACGGCCAGGTGCAATTTGAAGATCCTGCCTTCGTTGCGTTCGAGGCTGCGAACTATCCCAACACGCTGACTTATCAGTTGATGAAGGCTTACCCGGTCACCAACTTCAACCCGACACCGAACCGCATTATTACTGTCGCTGAAGAGCAAGCGAATGACGGGTTTATCCCCAGCCCGGCGCAGAACTGCGCGAAACCGACGACCGATCCCAACCAAGTGGGGCCACTGAATATGCCCTGCAACATGCCCCTGCTGGATAATTCGAACACCACCACGATTTTCCCGCATAACGGGTTCCAGGATCATTTCCGGATCGATCACGACTTTGCCAACCAGAAGGACCGCATCTACGCGAACATGTTCGCAGGGAAGCTGACCGGCGCGGGAGACACCAACCCGCGGACGGCGTTCGATACGGACGGCGTTCAGGGCCAGTGGTACGGCGCGATGAACTATACCCATACCTTCTCCCCGACCCTGTTGAATGACGTGTCGTTCGGCTTCAGCCGCATCAATTTCAACCAGCCGTGCACCCATTGCAATCTGCTTTACGTGGGTGCTCCTGACGAGGACAACTACGGAAACGGCGGAAGTCCGGTCAGCTTCGCGCAGAACGACTTCCATTTCCGCGACATGGTCTCGATCGTTCGCGGACGGCACGCGATAAAGACCGGCTTCGAGATGTTCCACAACCAGGACCAGGCGCCTTTCAGCCCGAACGACAATCGCAACCAGGGCTGGGGCTTCTTCAATCCGTGGGACTTCGCCATTGGGCAGGTTGATGAGTATGGCACCGTGATCGTGAATCCGCTTACGGGCGGGGTCGCCAACGGAGACCACTACTTCCGTGACAGCACCTACGGCGCTTACGTCCAGGATGACTGGAAGGTGCGCCGAAACCTTTCACTCAACATTGGATTGCGCTGGGACGCGACCTCGAACCCGACAGAAGCGCACGGCAACCTGAATCCGCTGATTGTGCCGCAGGGCGTACCGCTGATGGAGCAGATCGCCGGAGTAGCGGTGAACGTGACACCGGGTATCCATCACCCGTTTATCGATCACAAGAAGAGCTACTTCGCACCGCGGTTCGGTTTCTCCTACGAGGTGGCTCCGCAGTGGTCCATTCGCGGCGGCGCAGGCATCTTCTTCGATCGCGGCGGCAACACCAACTGGAGCGACACCGAGGCCAACAATCCTCCGGGTATCGACAACGTGAGCACGGCGACGAACATCCCGGGTCCGCAGCCTCCAAGCACCTTCCAGCTGTGCGCCAGCAGTACCTTCCCGTATGGGTGCCCGGTTCCCGCCGGTATTCTGGCGACGCTGGCGCAGCCCAATGGGCGGGGCGGCTATGGGACTACCAGCAACATCGGCGGTACCGATCCGCACCTGAAGATGGCGTATCTCGAGAACATCTTCCTGGGCGTGCAGCATGCGTTCAAGTCGCACTGGCTGGTCGAGGCGGATGGGACCCACGCCGCATCCGTGCATGAGTACAGCATCACCAACCTCAATCGGCGGGACGGAGAGAACAACATCGCCGCCGGCTTTACTGGTGTGTCGTACGGCGCATTCAACAGCATGCCGAATTACATCAACCAGGCCGATCTTCCAAACCCCTACTTTGGCGCCATCACCTACACCACAAACGCGGCGTGGTCGCAATACGATGGCTTCGTGGCCCTGCTGCGCAAGACCTACTCCAAGGGCAATTCATTCCAGGTCGCCTACACCTTCGAGAAGACAATCGATGACATCAGCACCGCTCCCGGCGCACAGAAGGGGGCTGAATACTCCGTGGTGGTGGATGCTTACAACACCTCGGCGCAGCGCGGATTGTCGAGCCAGAACATTCCGCAGCAGGTCTCCGCGAACGGCGTAGTCGAGCTCCCGACGCCTTTCCTGCACGATGGCCTGCTGAAGAACATCATTGGTGGTTTCCAGGTCAGCGCCCTGAGCGCGTGGATGAAGGGCATTCCGACCTCCATCTTCAGCTCCAGGCAGCAGGACGACTTCAATGAGGACGGACAATATTACGACTTTCCCAACCGTCCGGTTCCCGGCACCAAGCTGAAGAACTATACCCACCAGGAGTTCTTCAACGGCACCTTCAGTCAGAACATTACGCAGAGTACAACCGGGCCAAGCTGGCCGTTTACCATCTTCCCGCTGCCGGTCAACCAAAACGGCGTGCCGCTGGGCGTAGAAGGCAACGGAGGGCGCAATACGGTGGAGGGTCCGGGCTTCTTCCAGATCGACACCGCTTTGGAAAAGAACACACAGATTCCCTGGTTCCAGCAGGAGCACGCGAAGCTGCAGTTCCGGGTAGACCTCTACAACATTCTCAATCACAAGAACCTGCAGGGCTGGGACACCAACCTTGCGGACAGTCAAGTCGGGCATGCGAATCCCGCCGATCCGACCAGTCCGCTGGTCGAAACCGGCAGCTTCGGCAAGATCAACGGTCAGGGGCAGGCTAGAACGCTGCAGCTTCAGGCGCAACTCCGCTTCTAGAGCCATGGCCAGAGGGTGAGCGATTGCCCCGTGGCCGAGGTTTAGAGGAGGATTCCTTTAGTAGATGGAAGGACACCGGAGATGATCCGGTGTCCTTCTTTTTCAGGCGGTGGACGGAATTAAGGTTTCGATACGAGGCACATGGAAGACAACGGAAAGACCAGGCAGACCAGCATTCCCACCGGGCTGGCGGTTACACCGGGCGAGGGGTTCGCTCTATCGCGACGGTCTCTGCTGGCGGCGGCTGGCGTGATGTGGTTTCCGCGCTGGATGCGGGCCGACTCGGACGCGGCGCCGGTGCTGCACTGGAAGCTCGGGGAGGGTGGCGACTTTGCGGTCGAAGCGGTCAGCGGGACGAGCGACGCCATCTCGTCGCGGACGGGGCACGCCATCTGGGTTGGGCAGGGCAGCAGCCGCGGGCTGCGATTCGATGGCTACTCGGTCTGGTTCCGGCACGCTCCGCAGGCAGGCATCGCTCTCGGAGAAGCGATCACCGTGATGGCGTGGGTTGCGCTCGAGGCGTATCCGGTGAGCGAGGCAGCCCTGCTGCAGATGGACGCAGTGGCTGGAACGGAATTCCGCTTCTCGATCGATCGGTTCGGCTACCTGCAATGCGGGCGGCATCCAGGCGATGCGGAGAGCGTCTGCAGGTCGACCGAGCCTGTCGCCAAAGGGAAGTGGGTTCATCTGGCCGCCAGCATGGGCAGGAGCGGCATCACGCTCTATCGCGATGGAGCGGCGTCCGGGCATCTGGCCAATCCGATCGGCGACCTCAAAGCTGCGGAGGGCGTCAGCTTCGTGGTCGGAGAATCGCCTGACTGTGAGGTGATCGCGAGGGTATTTCCAACCGGTGTGCTGAATGGTCTGGTGCGCGAGGTGCAGGTGTTCGGCCGGGAGCTTTCGCCGGGCGAACTGACGTCGATCATGGCCGTGTCGCGTCCGCAGGGTGTGGCCGATCTCCAGATCAACGGCGCGTGGTGCGTCGATGATCCGCAGCGTCCGGTGTGCCACGCGCAGCCTCCGCGAGCCTGGACCAATGAGCCGCACGGCCTCATCCACTGGAAAGGGCAATACCACATCTTCTACCAGAAGAATCCGGATGGGCCGTATTGGAGCCGCCTGAACTGGGGCCACATGACGAGTCCGGACCTGCTGCGCTGGACCGAGATGCCCGTGGCGATAAGCCCGGAATTGCCCTACGAGAGCAAGGGCTGCTGGTCGGGCAGCGTGATCGATCATGCGGGCAAGCTGACGCTGGTCTACACCGGTGTGGACGAGGTGAAGGCGGGGATTTCAGTCGCGCACAGCGACGATGGGATACGTTTCACGAAGTATGCGGGGAACCCTGTGATTCCGTCACCGCCTGGGCGTGACTACCTCGACTTCCGGGATCCGTTTGTCTGGCGCGAAGGCGAGGTCTACTACCTGATCGTCGGCTCCGGGCTGAAGGATGTCGGAGGCACCGCTCTGCTCTACCGTTCGAAGGATCTGATGGGCTGGGAGTTCCTGCATCCGATCTTCACCGGGGACAAGCAGAGCTCCGGCTCATTCTTTGAGATGCCCATCTTCGTGAAGGATGGAGACCGCCACGCACTGATCGTGAGCGAATTGCCGGGACGAGCGTCCTACTGGGTGGGGGAGTGGAAGAATGAGATCTTTACTCCCATGTCTGCCGCACCGCGGCACCTGGAGCTGTTCAATCACCTGCTGAGTCCGACGCCGATGATCGAAGCGGATGGGCAGATTGTCGTGATGGGCATCATCCCCGACGAACGATCGGCGAAGGAGATGTGGCGTGCGGGCTGGGCGCACCTCTACTCCTTGCCCCGGGTGCTTACGATCGATGCGAGTGGCCAGGTTCTGCAGAGACCGCACCCGAGCCTTGAGGCGCTGTGCAAGCCGCTGCAAACGGTCCCGGAGATGAACCTGGACGCCGGCTCGGTGCGCGATGTGCCCGGGCTGGCCGAGACCAGCCTGCGGGTTCGCGCGACCTTGAAGCGCGGTCAATCCACATCGGTTTCGTTGCTGCTCAGGCGCTCTCCGGACGGCCGGGAGCAGACCGAGATTCGGTACGACTGGGAGCAGGGAAGTCTGACGCTCGACCGGACGCAATCCAGCCTCGATCCCAGGGTGAGGCGCGACCGGCAGGAGACGCAGTATGCCTCGGCGGAGAAGGATTCGATTCACCTCGACGCGTTCGTGGATCGCTCGGTTCTCGAAGTCTTCGTGGATGGGCGCGCCGCGTTTGCCGCGCGCATTTACCCTACGCTGAAAGAAAGCGTGGGCGTCGCGTTTTCCGCCGCGGGTGCGGGAGCCCGGGCTGAGGGAGTCAGCCTTGCACGGCTACAGCGGCCAGGCTGAGGACGGGTGACCCTGGGGAGAGGAAGCATGGTTGGCCCATGTGTCGCCCAGGAGTCACAATGCGTGCGGCAAAAGGGAGAGAGCCTGCGCAGGCAGGCTCTCGTGAGCTGTTGATGAGGAGATTTTGGTGAGCCCGCTGGGGCTCGAACCCAGGACCAACGCCTTAAAAGGGCGATGCTCTACCGACTGAGCTACAGGCTCTTTCCACCTCTTTGAAATTACCACATGCGGGATGGAGGAACTAAGGTGGACCCGGACACGCTCGGTCACCGAGCGTCGCGGTGATGGTGCCGAGTGCGGGTGTGTCTTCGCGCTCGATTTCAACCGCTTCGTCGGTTATGCTCTCGGGAGCCACGCAGCAGGACATTTGTGCCTGCTCTGGTAAATTTGTACCGCAAAATCCTCCGCTTACCACTAAAGTGGCAGCAGGGACACATTGACTTGGTGATAGACGATCAGTAGCCTTCATGTATTGCATTGAAAAGTGTGCATTGCAGGCTCCTCGTGCGGGGAGATACCGGGTGCTGGCATGAGGGAGATCGTTCGAACCGGAGGTTTGGATCGGGATCTGAGCCGTGCGTGCGATCGCGACTGGCCGGGATGCAACAGCAACGCAGGGCAAGCAGCGGTCGAGCAGAAAGCCTTCGATCGGGAAGCGACAAGATGGACATGCACATGACTGATCATCCCGAAGAACCGGTTCCGGAGACTCCGGAAGATGTGGCGATCCTCTATTCGTGGGCCAATCTACATGGAGCCAAGTATCGGGATTTTTCTGCTTCGCGCCGGGAGTACCGGGCGCAGCTTCGGCACCGTGCCGCCGAGGAGCTTCGCCAGGCTGAATTGAGGGCGCAGGCGGAGGCGGAAGCCGCAGCGGCGGAGGCTGAGCGGATAGCGCGTGACGCGGAACGGGCGGCCCGCGGCACGGAACGATACGAGAGTGCAAGCGACCGCGAGCGGGCTCTGCGCGAGGCCGAAGAGGCTGCGCGGCGAGCATCTGCGGAGCGGGTGGAGGCGGCGCGGCGGGCGGAAGCGGCTGCCATGGCGGAGGCGGCCGCCCGGCGCGAAGAGCGGGAGATTGCCGAGGCGCACGCCTCCGCGCAGCGACAGGCGGCGCGCTGGAACGACTCGGAGATCCGGCGGAGGAGTCTGGCCGGGCCGCAGCCGGTGCGTGCTCCGTCTGCGCCTGGCGATCCCTATGTAGTGGCCCAGGGCTCGACCGTGGATGGCTATCTGCCGACTCCGAACGAGGCGCTGGAATATACCCAGCCGATGCGGTATCGCGATGAGGAACGCCCGGTCTTTCGCCAGCCCGAGCCGGACGTGCGGCGTCCGCGCGGCTACCGTCCGGATCAATCGTCGGGGATTCGCCCAGCCTATGTGGCTCCGCCGCAGGAACCTGCAGGCCGCCCGCGGGGCCAATCGCCGGCGGAGAGGCTGCGCGAGGCAGGTGAGGAAGCGCAGGACCTGGCGTCGGGCGGGCAGGGGCAAACCTACAATCCGCCGCCTTCGGGGCCAGCCTATGACGCCGGTCCGGCGCCCGCCTGGTTGTATGGCGCGAATGCCGCTGCGGCGGGTGCGGGGAGCAATCCGGGGCTGCGATCCGCGGGTACCACGGGAGCGGACACGCTGCAGAGCTCGCGGGAGCGGGTGGCGGCACGCTGGTACGCGTTGAAGGGAGTCTTTGAAGCGGGGCCTGCGCGGGCTCAGGAGTCTCAAGGACCGCAGGCGGAGACCAGGACCCCGGTGCTGGCGATCTTCTCGCTGGCTGGGGGCGTGGGGAAGACCAGCATGGTCGCCACGCTGGGCCGGGCGCTGTCCTCGCTGGGCGAAAAGGTGCTTCTGGCGGATACCACGTCGCATGGTCTGCTGCCCTACTATTTCGGGGCGACGGAGCTGAAGCACGGGGTGATTCGCACATTTTCGCCGCCCAGCGGCAGCGTCGACGCGCCCATTCACTTGGTGAGCTACGACGGCGAGCAGACGGGAAGCAGCCCGGCCGGGCAGCAGGAGCTCGCAGAGGAACTGACCCGCGCGGCGGCCACGGCACAGCGGGTGCTGATCGACATGAATGCGCCGATGGGGTGGCTGATCCGGCGGCTTGGCGGGATGAATGCCACGGTGCTGGTACCGGTGGCTCCGGACATGAATTCCGTGATCAGCCTGCAGGCGGTGGAACGCTACTTCACCGGGGCGGTGGATGCGGACGGCCGTCCGCTGCTGCCGTACTATGTGTTGAACCAGTTCGATGCCTCGCTCCCGCTTCACCTGGACGTCCGCGAGGTGTTGCGGCGGCAGCTTGCAGATCGGCTGCTGCCGTTCGTCATCCGCCGTGCTCCCGCAGTCAGCGAAGCCCTGGCCGAGGGAATGACCGTCGTCGACTATCAGCCCGAGAGCGCGGTCGCGGAAGACCATCTGAATATCGCCAACTGGCTTCGCGGCTTCTCCGCACCGGTATCCCAAGGTTTCCGAACCATTCGATGGAGTGAACGATGACAAGGTCTCCGCTGTGGAGAGAGTTTGAGTCCGGCGACAGTTTCCTGCTGGTCCTGATCCGCTGGACGATTATGCTGGGCGGGCTGCTGCTGCTGTTTTTTACCGGCATCCTGGAGCTGACCTGGCCGCAGCAGGCGGTACTCGGCCTGCTGATGGTACTGATTGCGATCTGGATGGACAAAAGCTCCAGCTCATACCTGGTGACGTTGACGCTGATGCTGGTCTCCTGCTTCTCCACCTTCCGTTATGGATGGTGGAGAATCTCGACCGTCATCCGGTTCTTCCGCGATCCGGGAAGCAACTGGACGTGGCTCGACTTCTTTTTCATCATCCTGCTGGTACTGGCGGAGACGTACGCTTTCATTATTCTGTTCCTCGGTTATCTGCAGACGTTGTGGCCGCTGCGCCGCACACCGGTGCCGCTGCCGGATGATCCGGAGCTGTGGCCGGCCGTCGATCTGCTGATTCCCACCTACAACGAGCCGCTTTCGGTGGTGAAGTACACGGCGCTGGCGGCGATGAACATCGACTGGCCGGCAGACAAGCTGAACGTCTACATTCTGGACGACGGCAAGCGGGAGGAGTTCCGCAGCTTTGCCGAAGAGGCGGGCATCGGCTACATGACCCGCGAGGACAACAAGCACGCCAAGGCGGGCAACATCAACCGGGCGCTGGAGCGCCTGGACGCGCCGTTCGTGGCCATCTTTGACTCCGATCACGTGCCCACGCGCAGCTTTCTGCAGGTGACGCTGGGCTGGTTCCTGCGCGACCGCAAGCTGGGCATGCTGCAGACGCCGCATCACTTCTACTCGCCCGACCCGTTCGAGCGGAACCTGAACCAGTTCCGTGTGATTCCGAACGAGGGTGAGCTCTTCTACGGCGTGGTGCAGGATGGCAACGACTTCTGGAACGCGACGTTCTTCTGCGGGTCCTGTGCGGTGCTGCGCCGGACCGCGCTGGACGAGGTGGGCGGCATTGCGGTCGAGACGGTGACCGAAGATGCGCATACGTCGTTGCGGATGCAGATGCGCGGCTGGAACACCGCGTACATCAATATTCCGCAGGCCGCGGGCCTGGCGACGGAGCGTCTGAGCGGCCACGTGAAGCAGCGCATCCGCTGGGCGCGCGGGATGATCCAGATTCTGCGCATCGAAAATCCGCTGTTTGCCCCGGGCCTGCGGGCAGCGCAGCGCCTGTGCTACTTCAACGCGATGACGCACTTTCTGTACGCGCTGCCGCGCCTGATCTTTTTGACTGCGCCGCTGATCTACCTGATCCTCGGGCACACCAACGTTCCGGGGTACTGGGCGGCGATCCTGGCTTATGCGTTCCCGCACCTGGTGCTTTCATCGCTGACCAACTCGCGGATTCAGGGGCAGCACCGGCACTCGTTCTGGAACGAGATTTATGAGACCGTGCTGGCGCCGTACATCTTCATTCCGACCATGCTGGCGCTGATCAATCCCAAGCTGGGCAGCTTCAACGTGACGGCCAAGGGCGGCGTGGTCAATCGCAGCTTCTTCGACACGCGCATCGCCCAGCCGTTTCTGCTGATGCTCTTCCTCAACGTGGTCGGGGTGCTGATGGCGATCCCACGGTACTTCCACTTCCCGGGTTGGCCGCTCGATATGTTCTACGACGGCAGCCATCCTGGAACGATCGTGATGAACCTGTTCTGGGCCTTCTTCAACATCACCGTGCTGGGGGTCGCGACCGCGGTGGCGTGGGAGAGCCAGCAGCGCCGCCAGACGGTGCGCGTGGCGATGAGCGTGCCTGCTGACGTCATCCTTGCGGACGAAAGCGTGGTGCAGGGGCTTACGGCCGATCTTTCGAGCGGCGGCGTGATGCTGCATATCGATCGCGCCTTTACGGCGCTGCCGGGCGAGAGCGTGAAGCTGGTGTTCCCGGTGCTGGATGGAGACGCGACGTTGCCGGCGACTGTGATCAGCGCGACCGGCGGTACGCTGCGGGCGCAGTTCGAAGGGTTGAATCTGCAGGAGGAAGAGGCGCTGACGATGATTCTGTACTCGCGCGCCGACACCTGGCTGGGCTGGGGCGAAGCCCGCGAGGCGGACCGTCCGCTGGCCAGCCTGGGACGGATCTTCCAGCTTTCCTTCCATGGGCTTAGCCAAACCATTCGCGGGCTGATGACCTCCAGAAAACAGAGAACACCGAAGGGCCGGCTGGCGACGACGATTGTGCGGCTGATTCTGCTGGGGGTGGCCGTTGGTCTGCTGTACCATTCCGCATTCGCGCAGCCGGTTCCAGTCCAGCCGGTGCCGATGCAGAGCGCCGGCGCTGCGACCTCCGCCGGACCGGCGCCCACGGCAACGTTCGCGGCGCTGCAGCGGGATGGCGGAGTGCCGATGCGGCCGATGCCGCCGGGCGAGTTCGACAACCGATTTACGCTGGCCGACGTCGGCGTCAGCGACACCATCGTGCTGCGCGGCGTCGATGCCTACCACTCGGTTTTTTTTTCCATCCCGCAGACGCAGTTGGTAAAAACCGCGGTGATGCACATCCGCTATCACTTCTCACCGGGTCTGCTGCCGGACATCAGCCACATCAAGGTGAGCTTGAACGGCACGCTGTTCGCGACGCTGCCGGTGACGACGCGGCCGGCGTTCGTCGCCCCGCCGGGTGATATT
Source organism: Rhodanobacteraceae bacterium (assembly GCA_903970285.1). GTDB lineage: Bacteria > Acidobacteriota > Terriglobia > Terriglobales > Acidobacteriaceae > Edaphobacter. The sequence continues at coordinate 38,833 of CAJCHN010000014.1, forward strand.
ACGCCGGAGCAGAAGCTGGCCGAGGAGCAGTCGCTGGCCTTGGCGCGCAACGAGACTGGCGCGATGCTCGAAGCCAATCTGGTGATGCCCGCCGAGATGCTGGTGCACAATAACGAGCTGACGTTCGAGTTTATCGGCCACTACACGTTCCAGTGCGAAGACCCCTCTCACTCCACGCTGTGGAGTCACGTCGACAATACAACGACGCTGGAGTTTACAGGCTCCCTGATCACGTTGCCGAACGACCTCAGCCTGTTGCCGCTGCCATTCTACGATTCGGCGGTGAACCTGCATCCGGTGATCCCGATCGTCTTTCTCACCCAGCCCTCGCCCCAGGCGTTGAAGGCGGCCGGCATCATCGCATCTTATTTCGGCATTCTGACGGATTATCGTCCCGTCCATTTTCCGGTCTCAATCGGCAGCATACCGGCCGGCAATGCGGTGGTCATCGCCGAGTCGTCCACGCAACTTGGGCCGCTGGGCGTGACCTCGGTAGCCGGCCCGACCCTCGCCATGCGGCCCAACCCATCCGACCGCTTTTCGAAGCTGCTGGTGGTGACGGGGGGCACGCCGGATGAGCTGGTTGCGGCGGCGCAGGCGCTGGTGGTTCCGCACGGCGATATCTATCAGGGCGAGCAGGCGCAGGTCCATCTGCCGTCGCATCTGCCCGAGCGCAGGCCGGATGATGCACCGCGCTGGCTGAGCACCGACCACATTACGCCCATCGGCCAGATCAGCCAGACCGGCGATCTGCAGGGCGACGGCAGTGAACCGGTCAACGTGTATCTGCGGGTTCCGCCCGACCTCTATACGGCTTCGCTGCAAAATCTGAGCTATCACCTGAGCTACCGGTACAACGGCATTCCGCTGGCGAACGAAAGCTCCTTGCAGGTCTTCGTGAATACCGCGTACGTCAGCTCCACGCCGATGCCGCATACGGAGAAGGCGTCGGCGGTGCTTTCGACGGTGGTGCCGATCCCGAAGTACGACATGCGTCCGTTTTCGAATACGCTGATGCAGCGTTTTATCTTTCAGATAGCGAAGAAGGGCAAGTGTCAGGACACCGCTCCGCTGAATCTGCAGGGTGCGATCCTGAAAGAGTCGTACCTCGATATCACCGGGATTCCGCACTGGGTGATCCTGCCGGAGCTGGAGATCTTCGCCAACGCCGGCTACCCGTTCACCCGCAAGGCGGACCTGTCCGACACGGCGGTCGTGCTTCCGGACGCGCCGACCGCGGACGAAGTGGAGATGTACCTGACGCTGATGGGACACTTCGGCGCGCAGACCGGCTACCCGGTGCTGAACGTGACCGTGACCAACAACGACGGAATGAAATCGGACCACTCGAAGGATTACCTGGTGATGGGTACGGTGGACGATCAGCCGGCGCTGACCACCCTCGGTCGTTCGCTGCCGGTCATGATCTCTCCCGATGGGCTGAAGGTGCAGGATACGCGCGGCTTCTTTGCCCCGCTGCAGCAGGCGTGGTGGAAGGTGCGCAGCTCGGACCGCGTGGAGACCAACCAGCTGGAGGTTGCGGGCGGAATGCCGGACGCCATGATCGAAGGGCTGGAATGGCCGAGCGGGTCCAAGCGTTCGGTGGTTGTGATTGCGCTGCGTGATCACAACGTGGTTCCGAAGTTTCTGAACGCGTTCCTGAAGTACTCGCAGTCGTCGCACATCTCGCAATCGGTCAGCGTTTTGCACGATGAGGACTTCACCTCGTATCGCATCGGGAACGATGCCTACAGGGTGGGTTCGCTGCCTTTCTGGATTCAGCTGAGTATGCTGGCTTCGCAGTATCCGTGGTTGATGGTGATTGTGGCGATCGTTATCTGCGTGCTCATGGCCGCGCTCATCCGCGCGTTCCTCCGGCGCAGAGCGCGGGTGCGGCTGCAGGGCACGGAGTAGACCTACTTATGAAGAGAGCTTCCACATTTCGCCTCTGGGCACCGGCAGTGCTGCTGGCTGTATCCGCAATCTCGCCTGTGGTGTGCCTCTCGGCTGCGGGCCAGACACCTCAGTCCAATGTCCGGCCGTTCCTGGAGAAGGCGCACGACCTGGAGGTGCGCGGCAGGCTAGATCTGGCCGCTCAGACCTGGCAACAGGTGCTGCTGAGCGACCCTAACAACACCGAAGCGTTGGGCGGCCTGGCCCGCGCCGCCAAGTACAGCGGCGACCTGGCGCTCTCAAATACCTACATCAGCCGTCTGCGCGCGATCAACCCGAACGACCCCGGCATCGCCCGCGCCGAGGCGATGACCACGCAGGTGGAGAACAACCAGCAACTGCGCCAGGCTGGCAGGCTGGCCGAACAGGGGCAGTACGGCCAGGCGATGACCACCTACCGCCAGCTCTACGGGGACACGCCGCCACCGGGCGACACCGCGCTGGCTTATTACGAGACCGAAGCCGCGACCGAAGAGGGACGTCCGCACGCGGTCGCCGGCCTGCGGGCGCTGGCGCAACGCTTCCCCACGGATGCGCGGTACCAGATCGCGCTGGGCCGGATATTGACCTACAATCCGCGCACGCGTCCGGAAGGGCGGCATCTTCTGGAGCATTATCCGAACGATCCCGAGGCGACCGAGGCCCTGCGCCAGTCCCTGCTTTGGGACTCGCAGAACCCTGCAACCGCGGCGCAGATTCGCGCATACCTGTTGCGGCACCCGGATCAGACGCTCGAAACCGCTTTGCGCGAGGAGCGCAGCCGCCGCCGCCCGATGACCGAGGCGGAGCGCGCCGAGGCCGCGGTCAACGCGACGCGGACGGCGGAAGATCGACTGGCCTACCGTGAGCTGAACGCCAGGCGGCTGGAGCAGGCGGAGTCGCGATTCAAGGAGATCCTGGCCAAGCATCCCGATGATCCCAACGCGCTCGCCGGCATGGGCTACATCCGCATGCAACAGGCAAACTTCGGCGGCGCCATCAGCTTTCTGGTGCAGGCGCGGCAGGATGGCTCGAAGGATCCCGCGCTTGAGGGCGCGCTGGCCACCTCGCGCTTCTGGTACACCATGGGCGAGGGCGCGATCGCGCTGAACGAGGATAATCTGCCGGCAGCCGAACGCCAATATCGCGCCGCCCTGCAGATGCGTCCGGCGAGTCCAGAGGCGCTCGAGGGACTTGGAGGGGCGCTGCTAAAAGCTGAGCAGCCGGAAGCGGCGGTTCCGGTCTTCAACGCGTACGTGAAGCTGAAGCCCTCGGCGGCGCACGCCTGGCGCGGTTTGTTTCTGGCCCAGTACGGGTCCGGCAACGCCAGGCTAGCGCTCGATACGGAGCGGCAGGCGCCCGCAGCGGTGCGCGCTGAACTCTCGAAGGACCCGCTTTACCTGGTGTCCTTGGCGTCGGCGCTGACCGATGTCGGCCGCGACGCCGACGCGCAGCGGGTTCTGCGCAGCGCGCTTGACCTGCCGTTCTCGGTCGACGATCGCAAGGTGGAGAGCGACACGCGCCTGCAATATGCTGCGTTGCTGCAGCGTGCGAATCATCTGGATCAGGCTGCCGGGCTGTATCGCCAGGTGCTGGCCAAGGAGCCGAATAACGTCGCCGCGTACCAGGGTTTGGTGCGGGTGCAGCATGCCCAGGGACGCGACGATCTGGCGCTGCAGACCATCGAAGCCATGCCGCAGGCGGTCTATGGCAAGGCCATGCACGACTCCGGCTTCGACCTGACCGTGGCTTCGATCTACCAGGCCGACAATCGGCTCGATGTTGCCCAGGACATCCTCGAAAAGACGCTGCAGGTGCAGGCCGCACAGGGCGAGAAGCCGGCCGTCAACGTGCAGATTGAACTGGCTGGAATTTACCTGCAGCGCGAAGACACGCAGCGTGCGTTCGCTCTCTATCAGCAGATTCTGGCGCAGCATCCGGACAACCTGAACGCCTGGAAGGGTTTGCTCGACACGCTGCACACCACCGGCCGCGACCAGGAGGCGCTGGCGCAGGTGCAGGTCATCGCTCCGGCGGTTCGGCAGAAGCTTGAAGGCGACGTCAACTACCTGCAGACGGTCGCCGCCGTGTACAACGGGCTGGGACAGCCGCGCGAGGCAGAGGTCTTCCTGCGCCGGGTGCAGGAGCACTACGCGGCGGAGCATACCGCTCCGCCGGCCGACGTCGATATCCAGAACGCCTGGCTGCTCTACAACGGCATGAACGATGCCGGGCTGTATCGGCAACTGATGTACCTGGGCGCGCGCACCGATCTTACCGAAGCGCAGCGCAGAACCATCCAGACCATCTGGGCGAACTGGGCGGTGCGGCGTGCCAGCCAGGCCGCCGCCGCCGGCAACACGCAGCGCGCGCTGGCCATTCTGAACGCGACTGCGCGCGCTTTTCCGGGCAATCCAGCGGTCATCAAGGCACTCGCCGGCGGCTACACCAGCGCCGGAATGGGCAAGCAGGCTGTCGCTATCTGGAAGGCGATGGACCTGAAGTCCGCGCCCGTCGAAGACTACAAGGGAGCGATCGGCGCGGCACTGGCCGCAAACGACGAGAAGGATGCGGAGACGTGGCTGCGCTTCGCGCTCAACCAGTACCCTTCGAACCCTGACATTCTGCTGCTCGGCGCCAAGTTTGAGGAGCAGCGCGGCGACACCAATCGCGCCGCCGACTACTACCGCGCCTCGCTCAAGCGGATGCCCGCCGACGATCCCGGCGCCGGTCTCGCCACCGAATTGAGCAACCCGGCGCCCAACGCCGATCTGCCGGGATCGCTGCGTGGCGGGCAGGATCTGCCCACGCTGCTGGCCCCGGGCACCGATCGGCCCGCGAAAAGTCAGCCCGAGGTGCCCTACCTGCCGGGCGGCTACGGCGCTTATGGGCCGCCGGTGCCGCTAGCTGATCCCAACCTGTATCTTCCGTCGGCGAACCCGGCGCCGGCGCAGCCTCCGTACCCCGCCACTCAGCCCGCCACGCCGCCGCGTCTGCGCGACTACGTGCCGCAGGCCGCGCTGGAGCTACCGCAGCAGAATCTGCCGCGTGCGGACGCCGCCAACCTTCCGGCCTTCGTGGCTCAAGTGATCTCCCAGGAGGATCAGCCCGTGCTTTCGGCCGTCAGCTTCCAGCATCAACAGATCGTCCGCCTCACCCAGCAGGCGCAGCGGCACGGTGTGATTCTGACCCAGCAGCCCAGTCTGCAGATCGACGGCGTGCAAGTTGCTCGGGCTGTACAGTCCGAGCCCGAACTCAGCCAGGGCGCAAGCTTCCGCGGCGCAAGCTTCCACGCGTCCCTCCCGCAGCAGCAAACCGCGCAAACGCTCACCCAGCAGCCCTCCGGGCAAACCGCTCAAGACACCCAGAATGCCCAGCCGGCAGGGCAGACCGTCAACACTTCGACGCCGCCGGCCAACGGCGTTGTCTACGGTCCCTACGTGCCCTATGTGCCCTTGGCGAAGCCGGCACCGATCGCCCCTGCGGCGCAACAGCCGAGTCAGCCCCAGGTTCAGCAGCCGCAGACGTCCAATCCGCTGACTGCCCCAGCCGCCGCTCCACAGACGGCTCAGCCGGCGAACGGCACGTCGGCCAACGGCATCGTCTACGGACCATACGTACCTTATATTCCGCCGCCGCCCGCACCCAAGCCAGTGCAGCTCGGGGCGACCCCCTCGGCAAATCAGGTGAAGCAGCCCGAGGTCACCGACGTGCTCCCGAAGGCGAAGTACGCCCACGCCAGCCGCGCCAGATCGCGTGCCCAGGCGCGTGCCGCCGAGGCCGCGCGTCATCGCGAAGCTGCTGCGGCTGCCGCAGAAGCGGCCACCGGCCAAAGCCGTCCCCCTGCCGAAGACATCAATGTAGCTCCGGCCGAGCCAGCGTACACGCAAACTCCCTCTCTCACCATCACTCCAGCACAGTATCCTGGTGCGGCCGGCAGCCCGATGGTGCCGCAACCCTCGAACTCCTCCGCAGCAGCCCCGCAGCAGAGAGGCGACAGCTACGGCCAGCAGTATCCGCAGCCGGGAAGCGCCGAAGCTCCCTCGAACCGGGTGGTCGCGCATCGCCGCAGCCGCGCCGTTCGTCCTGCGCCCGAGCCCGGCAGCGGGCCCGCACCTGCGCAAGCCGAGCAGCCGCAGCCCTCGCTCAGCTATCCCGGCGTCGGTTCGGCACTGGGCTATCAGCCCTATCCGCTGATCGGGCCGGCCTATCCGCTGCCCCCGGCGCCCACCGATCAGGACCTGATCGACAGGCAGCTGCCTCCGCTGCGTGGCGGGTATGGCGGCGTGCTCCCGTCGGCGCCGCTGACTCCGCGCCAGCAGGCCGAGCGTGACCTCGCCACACTCGAAGCCTCCTACAGCGGCTGGCTGGGCGGCACCGCAAGCGCCCGCTACCGCAGCGGCATCGTCGGCTACGATCGCCTGACAGATCTTGAAACCAGCTTCGAAGCCTCGTATACCGCGGCCAACAACGTCCGCTTCACCGTGGTTCCGAAAGCGGTCTTTCTCAACTCCGGCCAGCTGAACGTCTTCAACTTCAACGGGCTGGCGAACTCGCCCATCATCGGCACGTACAACACCGAAACCGCCTCGAACAACCCGCCCGAGCAGTCGGCCAACGGCATCGGCGGCGAACTGCAGGTGACGGCGCGCAACTTCGCGGTGGCAGTGGGCTACACGCCTTATGAATTCCTGGTGCAGAACGTCACCGGGCGCGCACTCTTCCGCCCCAACGAACACTTCACCCTCTTCTTCAATCGGGACGCGGTGACCGAGACGCAGCTCTCCTACGCGGGATTGCGCGACCCTGGCAGCGCGACTGCGGTCTACGGAGGAAACATCTGGGGTGGCGTGGTCCAGACCGGAGGCGGCGCACGCTTCGACGCCGGAAATGAAAAGGCCGGCTTCTATATCAGCGCCGATGGCGGCGACCTCTCCGGCTACCACGTGCTCGACAACACCAAGTTCGAAGCTACGGCTGGCGCCTACTTCCTGGCCCACACCTTCCCGGGGTACGGGCGGCTCAATATCGGCGGATCGATCTTCGGCATGCACTACTCGCACAACGAGCGTCCGCTCTCCTACGGGCTCGGCGGATACTTCAGTCCGGACGCGTATGTCCTCGCCACCGTGCCGGTGACGTTCACCGGACGCTACGGCCCCGACTTCCACTACACCATCGCCGGTGCGGTGGGGGTGCAGACCTTCCAGGAAGACAATCAGCTCTACTTCCCGCTCGATCGCGGACTCGAAACCTCGTTCACCACCAGCGCCGCCTGCACCGCACCCAGCCTCGCCAACCACACCTGCGGCCAGTACCCCACCAACAGCAATACCGGCGGCAACTACTCCATCAACACCGAAGGCGCGTACCGCATCTCCGAGCACTGGTTCGGCGGCGGCTTCCTCTCCGCGAACAACACCAACAACTACAACACAGTGACCGGCGGGTTCTTCGTTCGTTATCTCTTCCGTCCGCAGGTCTCGACCGAGGACTATCCCACCGGCCTGTTCCCGGTGGAAGGCTTCCGTCCGCTGCGCGTACCGTAGAAAGCTGCTCCGACTCCGCTCAGAAACCGTTCGACCGGGCGCGGCTCTCCGTTCGCTTGCGGACCCGCTTACGGTGTAAACCGAAGGGACACATCCCGTCGTCCGGTGCGGCATGACGGTCCCTCCTGCGCCGAAATAGGCGTTGCGCAAGCCGCGCTACGTCCGTATAAGAAAGGGACAGACCTCATCTCTGCCTTTGGGACCGCCCCCGCGCGTTCTGCCGCCGTTTTGCTGCTTGCCGAGAAAGTCGCAGTCTGGAAGGCCTCATGTCGCGTTTCTCTCCCCTTCGCTCGTGTCTCCGTCCATGTTCACTCGCTTCTGCCTTGGCCTTTTACTCGCTCGCCGTCTCTGCTTCAAGCGCCTTCGCTTCGCACGACTCAGTGCCCGACTGGGTGCGGGCAGCGGCCGCTGAGCCCGCTGCAGTTTATGCCCTGGACACCCGCGCGGTGGTTCTCCTCGACGAGATTACGTTGACCGTCGGCCAGGATGGCAAGGCGGTCGAACATCGCCGCCGTGTGATCAAGATCCTGCGTCCCAACGGACGTGACGAGGGCAAGGTCGGCGTCTGGTTCGACAAAGACACCAAGATCCTGTCCATGCATGTCTGGAGCATCGGTCCTGATGGGCACGAGTACACCGTCAAGGACAACGAAATGGCCGAGATCGGCGCCGAGCCCGAGGGCAACTTCCTGTTTGCGGATGAGCGGATCAGGGCCGCGAATCCCCCGGGCCGCGACCCCGGCGGAGTGGTCGCCTACGAGTATGACCAACGCCTTGCGCCCTACCGGCATGAGGCCGAATGGTTCTTCCAGGACGGGATGCCGCGCGTCAAGCAGAGCTTTACCCTCGAGCTTCCGCAGAATTACGCCTTCGTCAGCGTCTTTGCTCATCATGGAGCGGTGAAGACGATCGACCTCGAACATCAGCGCTACCGCTGGGAGGCGGACGGGACTCCCGCCATCGACCTTGAACAGGTGGCGATGGCGCCCGACGTGGAGGCGCTCAGCGGACGGATGACCGTCCACTTCGCGCCTGCGGGCGACCCCTCGCTTGGAACCTGGAAGGGAGTCGGCGCCTACTACGATCAGATCGCTCACGATCGCATGACCGCCAACCCCGAGATCGCCGCCAAGGCTGCCGAACTGACCGCGGGCAAGACCGACTTCTATGACAAGACCGAGGCCATCGCCGAGTTTGTGCAGAAGCAGATCCGCTACTTCGTGATCGAAAAGGGAATTGGAGGCCTGCAGCCGCATCCCGCGGCCGACATCTTCCACAACCGCTTCGGCGACTGCAAGGACAAGTCGACGCTGCTCTCCGCCATGCTTTCGAGTGTCGGCATCCACTCGGCAATTGTGCTGGTCGATTCCCACCGCGGCTTCGTCGACCCGGCCGCGCCCTCCATGCTGGGCAATCACGCCATCGCCGCCGTGCAGATTCCCGAGGGTTACAACTCACCGCGCCTGCGCAGCGTCGTCACCACCCACGGCGGGCGGCGCTATCTGATCGTCGATCCCACCTCCGAAAAGACCGCTTTTGGCCAGCTCGAACATGATCTGCAGGGCGGCTACGCGGTGTTGGTGGAAGGCCAGCAAAGCGAGATCGTGCAGATTCCGGTGCTCAAACCGGAACTCAACACCATTCACCGGACGGCCGACCTGCAGCTTGAGCCGGATGGCTCGATGAAAGGAAGCTTCGTCGAAAAGCGCTTTGGCGATCTCTCCGAATACCGGCGTTATCTCTACACCTCGGCCGACGTGAAGGAGCAGAACACCTTTCTCAACCGGGTGCTCAGCCACGACTTCGTCTCCTTCACCGTCTCTGATCTCAAGGTCGAGAACGTGCAGGCGCTGAATCGGGACCTTACCACCTCCTTCCACCTCTCGGCTGACCGTTTCGCTCGCAGCGCCGGTCCGCTGCTGATGGTGCGGCCGCGGGTGATCGGCTCCGAGGGTTTGCAGCCCGACCGCAAACCCCGGCACGTGCCGGTCGATCTCGAAGAGACCATGCAGGAGCAGGATGACTTCACCATCCACCTGCCCGCGGGCTACGCCCCGGATGAACTGCCCGATCCGGTCAAACTCGACCTTGGCTTTGCCGCCTACGAGAGCGCCACCAGTGTCACCGGCAACGATCTCCACTACACCCGCACCTACACTGTCCGCCAGGTGACCTTACCCGCCGATCGCTATCAGGATCTGCAGAAGCTGGCCGACGCCATCGCAGCCGACGAACAGAGCCGCGCCGTGCTGAAGAGGAAGTAGCTGAAGAAGAAGTAGCTCAAGAAGAAGTGGCTGAGAAGAAGTAGCAGTAGGCGCAAGTGGCAGCAGCTTGCCGAAGCGACAGATCAAAGGATCACGCCTGATGAATACCCCCCGCACCGTCCTCGCCATCGCCTTGATACTCTTTGCTGCACCCATTCTGCGTGCCCAGCAGTGGACCGCTCCCACGCCGGAAGAACTCTCGATGACCTCGATCCCCGAGGTTCCCGGCGCGCCTGCCGTCTATCTCTACCGGGAGCAGACCACCGACGACACCATGCACATGTACAGCTACTATGTGCGGCTGAAGGTGCTGACCGATGCCGGCAAGGACAACGCCAACGTCGAGTTGCCCTACTTCGTCGGCGAGAACGGCAACTCGATCGACAACATCGGCGGCCGCACCATTCATCCGGATGGCTCGATCATTCCATTCACCGGCAAGCCCTACGACAAGCTGATCATGAAGGCAGCCGGGGTCCAGGAGAAGGCCAAGGTCTTCACCCTGCCCGGGGTCGATGTCGGCAGCATCATCGAGTACCGCTACAAGCTGCGCTACAACGACGACATCGTCTCCAGCCCTGACTGGTACGTCCAGTCCGATCTCTATGTGCGCAAGGCGCACTACATGTGGCGGCCAACCGAGCGTTACGTGATCGATGAGAAGGGAAACTCGATCGCTGGCCGGGTCGCCTACATGCCCCTGCTTCCCGAGGGAGCCAAGGTGCAGACTCTCATCGCGCCAGGCCATGGCACCGACTACACGCTGGACATCGCCAACGTTCCGCCCATCCCACGGGCCGACTACATGCTGCCCCAGGCCAGCGTCAGCTACCGGGTGCTGTTCTACTACACTGCTTTCCAGACGGTCAACGAGTATTGGACTTCCAAGGGAAAGGATTGGTCCAAGCAGCAGGATAAGTTCATCGGCCCGAACGGCGCGGTGGCCGATTACGTCAGGACGCTGATTACACCAGCCGACCCGGAAGACCAGAAGGCGCGCAAGCTCTACGCCGCGGTCATGACCTTCGACAACACCCGCTACTCCCGCGAACATACCTCGCGTGAAGACCGCGAAGCCGGCTTCAAAAATCTCAAGTCTACGGACGATGTCCTCAAGCGCAAGCGCGGCGGCGACGACGAGCTGACCCAGCTCTTCATCGCCATGGCGCGCGCCGCGGGCCTGAAGGCTTACGTGATGGGCGTCGCCAGCCGCGACGAACGCGTCTTTCTGCCCGGCTACCTCAGCACCCGGCAGCTCGACGACCTGATCGCCATCGTCGTCATCGACGGCAAGGAAGTCTACTTCGATCCCGGCCAGCGATTCTGCGAGGCCGAACACCTCTCCTGGAAGCATAGCGGAACCACTGGCCTGCGGCAGACCGACAAGGGCACGGCGATCGCTGACACCCCGCCCGAATCCTACAAGTTCTCCACCGTCAAGCGCATCGGCGATCTCAAACTCGACGAGCATGGCCGCGCGGAGGGCACCGTTACCCTTACGTTCACCGGCGATCCCGCCCTCAGCTGGCGCCACAAGGCGCTCGAAGGGGACGGGACCAGCCTGAAGACGAATCTGCACGACGAACTGACCAGGATGCTTCCCGGCGGCATGGAGGTGACGGTCGACAAGATTGAAAACCTGCAGGAGTTCGAGCAGCCGCTGAAGATCACCTTCAAGGCGGAGGGTCCGGTCGGCTCTCCCACGGGCAAGCGCCTGCTGGTTCCGGCCAATCTCTTCGAAGCCAACTCCAAGCCGATCTTCACCGAGCCGAAGCGCGATATCGCCGTGGATATGCACTACGCCTGCGATATTCGCGACGCCGTTCGTTTCACCTTTCCGCCGACCGTCAGCATTGAATCTGCGCCGGAGCCGGCCAAGGCGATGATGGACAAGTCGGCGCTGTTCACCACAAACGTCAAGCAGACCCCCACATCCATCACCACCTTCCGCAACCTCACCCTGGGGCACGCGCTCTTTGCCGCCGGGGAATATCCCGACCTGCACGACTTCTACACCAAGGTCGCCTCCAAGGACCAGGAGACTCTAATCCTCACTCACGCACCCACCACGACCACAGCCACGGAGTCCAAGCCAACCGGCAATTAGCCTGTTCGTGCAGCCCTGGCCTGCATCCGGCATACTGGAAGCCGCAGCGAATACAAGCCAGGAGCCGAAGCCATGCCGCGCACCCACGTTCGCAAGCTCATCGTCCTCCTCGTGTTGCTGCTCACTCCCCCCGCCTTCGCTCACGTAGGCTCGAAGGACGTATTTCAGACGGTGCATGCCGGCCCCTACGTTCTTTACGTAACCGTCCGCCCCCCGAACGTCATCCCCGGCGTCGCCACCGTCGAAGTACGCAGCTCCGGCGCGCCCGTCACCAGCCTGAAGATCACGCCGCTGCCGGTGACCGGCGAAGCTTCCCGTCATCCGCCGGCCTCGGACACCATGCAGCAGAACCCCACCGACCGGGCGTTCTTCACCGGCGCCGTCTGGATGATGGCACCCGGCGCGTGGCAGGTGCGCATCGAGGCCGATGGCCCGTCCGGGGTGCAGACGACGACGGTTCCGGTGCTTGCCGTTCCGGTGGCGACGCTGCACATGCAGAAGACCATGGGTCTGGCGCTCGGCGCTCTCGGGCTTTTCCTGGTGCTGTCGATGGCTGGTGTCGTCGCCGCATCGGTTCGCGAGGCGCGGCTTCCGCCCGGCGTTCAACCGCCGCCCCGGTTGCGCCGCCGCGCTTGGATCGCCATGGCTGGTTCGCTCGTCGTGATGTCGCTGCTCGTCTGGCTGGGGGGCAAGTGGTGGGACGTCTCCGCCGCGGAGTACGCCGGCAACATCTTCGCGCCCGCGCCAACCACCGCCAGCCTCGCCGGCAACCAGCTTGACCTGAGGGTCGAGAGCCTGCACCCCGTCGACAAGCGCCGCACCCGCCTGAACAACGACTATCTGCCCGACCACGGCCACCTCATGCACCTCTACGCCATCCGCGAGCACGAGATGGACGCCGCTTTTCACCTGCATCCGGCGCTGGTGGCCGATGGCGACTTCCGTGATATGCTCCCGGCCATGCCGTCCGGCCACTACAAGCTCTACGGCGATGTCGTCCACGCCAACGGCCTGCCCGAGACGCTGCTTGCCTCGATCGATATTCCCCCCGGCATGGCCGGCACCGCGCTCTCGCCCGAGGACGCCGAGGCCAGGCCTGCGCCGTTGAGCGCAGGCATGCTCGGCCCCACTTACAAGCTCCCCGATGGATACACCATGGTGTGGGAGAAGCCGGTCACCCTCACCGCCAGCACCGCCTACGACTTCCGCTTCACCCTGCTCGACGCGTCCGGCAAACCGGCGACCGACATGCAGCCCTACCTCGGCATGGCGGGCCACGCCGCCTTCGTCAAAACCGACGGCACCGTCTTCGCCCACACCCACCCCGGAGGTTCGGCTGCGATGGCGGACGTGATGCTCGCCAACCAGAGTCTGTCTCCAGATGCCGCGCCGCCCATGGCGATGGACGCGCCGGCCCACGTGGACCCCTCCGTCGACTTCCCCTACGGCTTCCCCGGCCCTGGCCGTTACCGCATCTTCATCCAGATGAAGCATGCCGGAACCGTCGAAACCGGCGTCTTCGACGCGCAGGTGCAGTAGCCTGCTGCGCCTTCCCGCCTAATGCAGGCTAACGTGTGAAAAAGTCCTTCACCTGCTGCAGCACCACGTCCCGGCTGACATCGGAGATCGCCTCGATCAGCGGAAGCTGCTTCGGGCAGGCCGCGACGCAGTTTTGCGCCATGCCGCACTCCTGCACGCCGCCATCGCCTGCCAGCGCTCGCAGCCGCTCTTCCTTCAGAACCGCGCCCGCCGGATCCATGTTGAACAGCTTCACCTGTGCAATCGTCGCCGCGCCCACAAAGCTAGTGGAATCATTGAATTGCGGGCAAACCTCCATGCAGATGGTGCAGGAAATGCAGTTCGAGAGCGGATAGCGCTGCTCCTGAATCTGCGGAAACTGCCGCGGTCCCGCGCCCAGGTCGTAGCTGCCATCGATCGGCACCCACGCCTTCACCGCCTTCAGGTTCTGAAACAGAACGCTGCGATCGACCGCAAGGTCGCGCACCACGGGAAACTTCGACAGCGGCGCCAGCGTAATCGGCTGCTCGAGCTTATCTACCAGCGTCGAACACGCCATGCGCGCCCTGCCGTTGATCAGCATCGCGCACGATCCGCAAATCTCCTCCAGACAGTTGGCGTCGTAGGCGATCGCGGTGGTCTCGTGCCCGTCGGCGGTGACCGGTTCGGCCGCAATCTCCCCCAGGATCGACGTCACGTTCATTCCCGGCCGGTATGCAATCTCAAACCTTTCCGTGCGCGCCGGTGCATCGGGCGTGGCCTGGCGCTTGACCTCAACCTGAATTGTCTTCTGCGAGCGCCGGGCTGCGGTCTCAGCCGGCGTCGGGAGCGTTGCGGTGGCCATGCGATTTTGCCCTCGGTTGTATGTGATTCAGGCCGGACACACGTGCAGACAGGTGAGTCCGACAGGTGGTGCAGATTGCCGCGGGCAGGCTTGCGTCGCTTTCGACTCCCCGATCCTCAGGGCCGGGGAACCTGCCGATGCTCCTTCTCGCGGGTTGCGATGGCGATGCCTTCTTCCGGAACCATCGGCGCCCGGCCCTTCAACTCCTCGGTGCGCTTCCGGTCCTTCAGGCGGCTGCTGTAAACGAACATCCAGGTCAACATTCCGACAAAGATGAGCGCGGCTACGACGTAAACGGTGTACGTGAGTTGTGGGTGCATCGGCATAATATTCGTTTGGATGGCCGATGGGGGTTCTGGGGTGATCCAGCGATAACTTCCCGCTGGCCTCTACGCCGTCGCCGCGTACGTCCTTGGTCTGGGCTTGATGTACTGAATATCCACCTCTTCCCACTCGATCTTCGGTGCGCCGTCCACGAAGGAAACCTTCGTCGTCTTCAGGAATTTCTCATCGTTCCTCTCCGGGAAATCCGGCTTGTAGTGCGCGCCGCGGCTCTCATCGCGAGCCAGCGCGCCCTGCACCACCACCCGCGAGAGTTCCAGCATGTTCCAAAGCTGCCGCGCAAAGGCGAAGCTGGTATTCGCCCACTGGCTCTTATCCGAAAGATTGATCTTCCGATATCGGCCCTGCAGTTCGACGATCTTCGCGTCCGCATCCTGCAGCCCGCAGTTGTGCCGGATAATCGTCGCGTGGCGCGTCATCGTATCGCCCAGTTCGCGCCACAGCTTGAACGGATTCTCGCTCCCGGTCGAACTCATCAGCGCGGAGTTGAGCGCCAACTGCCGCGTGCGCTCCGCCGCATGGCCGCCATCCCCCACCGCCGCCGCCAGCGCCCTGGCATGGGCCATCGCCTGCGGACCCGCCACAAACCCGCCATAGATGCAGGACAGCAGCGAGTTCGCACCCAGCCGGTTTGCCCCGTGGATCGAGTAATCGGCCTCTCCTGCGGCGAACAAGCCTGGAATATTCGTCTGCTGGTTGAAGTCCACCCACAGCCCGCCCATGGTGTAGTGCATGCCAGGGAAGATCTTCATCGGCACCTCGCGCGGATCGTCGCCGACAAACTTCTCGTAGATCTCCAGAATCCCTTCCAGCTTCCGGTTTAGCGTCTCCCTGTCGATGTGCGTCAGGTCCAGATACACCATCGGCTGCCCGTCAATGCCCATCCCCAGCTCGTACACCACCCGGTGAATGGCGCGCGTGGCGATATCGCGCGGCACCAGATTGCCGTACTTCGGGTACCACTCTTCGAGGAAGTAAAACCGCTCCGCCTCCGGAATCGTCTTGGCTGCGCGCCTCTCGTTCTTGTCGCGCGGCACCCACACCCGGCCGCCCTCACCGCGTGCCGACTCCGACATCAGCCGCAGCTTGTCTTCTCCCGGAATCGCGGTCGGATGAACCTGTATGAACTCGCCATTAGCATAGAAGGCACCTTGCTGATAAAGCGCTGCTTGAGCTGATCCAGTGCAAACCACTGAATTGGTTGATTTTCCGAAGATTGCCCCGATGCCGCCCGTGCAGATGATCACCGCGTCCGCGGCAAACGTCCGTACCTCCATACTGCGCAGGTCCATCGCGCAGATGCCGCGCGTGACTCCATTCTCGTCCAGCACCGCGGAGAGAAACTCCCACCCCTCGTACTTGGTCACCTTGCCTTCAGACTCATGCCGCCGCACCTGCTCATCGAGCGCATACAGCAGTTGCTGGCCGGTCGTAGCTCCTGCAAAGGCGGTCCGGTGATACAGCGTTCCACCAAACCGCCGAAAGTCCAGCAGCCCCTCCGGCGTCCGGTTGAACGGAACCCCCATCCGGTCCAGCAGGTCGATGATCGCCGGCCCCTGCGCCGTCATCTGCTTGATCGGCGTCTGGTTTGCCAGGAAGTCGCCGCCATAAACGGTGTCGTCGAAGTGCTTCCAGACGTCGTCGCCCTCGCCCTTCAGGTTCTTGGCCGCGTTGATGCCGCCCTGCGCGCAGACCGAGTGCGACCGCTTCACCGGCACGATCGAAAACAGGTCGACCTTGCCGCCGGCTTCGGCGATCTTGATGACGGACGAAAGGCCGGCGAGACCTCCTCCTACGACGATGATGCGGGGCGTTGCTGCCATTGCGCGCTCTCTCTTAACTCTCTACTTCCAAACTTCTCAACTTCCAAAACCCTTCACTTCCAAACTCTCAACTCTCGAAATCCACACCTCACTCGGTCACGCGTCCAGGGCCACACCCTAAAGGGCACGACGTAAGTCGTGCCGTAGAGGATGGCGCGCAAGATATTCACCGCACCTCACCCGGCTGCGCAGGGTTCGTCGTCCCCGGAGCCACCGTCGTCGGAGCAGGAAGCGTAATCCCCGCGGGCTGAGCCGGCATCACATCCGCCGGGGCATTCGGATACTTGTAAACCACCGCATAGATACTGATCAGCCCCATCAAACAGAGCGCCGTCCCAAACGCCCCGCAAACGTAGCCGAACCGCTTCCGCGCACGGTCGCCGGGCGTAATGCCCCACTTCACCGCAAACAGCCAAATCCCGTAAGCAAAATGCCAGGTGGTCGCGACCATCGCGATGACGTAAATGGCGAGCATCCACGGATTCGAAAGCTCAACCTGCACCTTGTGGAAGGCCGCGCCGGGATGCTCCGGCAGCTGCACCCCCATAAATCGCTGCCGCACCACGTGCTGAATGATGTACGCAAACGCAATCAGCCCGGTCACCCGCTGTGTGATGTACATCCAGTTCAAAGCCCACGGATAAACATTGACGTTCACCCGTCCGCGAAACGCAATCCAGACCCCGTAAAGAGCATGAAACGCTAGCGGAATGAAGATCAACCCCCACTCCAGCACCCGCACCAGCGGCAGCGAGTTGAGGAACTTCACCTGCTGCGCATACGCCAGCGGCCCGTTCCACGTCTCGAAGTTCGAAAGAATATGCTCGATCAGGAATGCGCCGATCGGCACGATCCCGGAGAGCGAATGCAGCCGGCGCCACAGAAACGAGTGGCCCTGTCCCGCGCGCAGCGGCACAACACCCTTCTTCTCTGACGATTTGTGGAGATCGGGCGGTGCAACGGGTGCGGCGGCGGCCATGTTCGTCACTCCAGGTGCGGCAGTGTGATTATTCCGCTGCAGTTGGACAAGGGTCAAGGATTCGGTGCGGTTATCGGCATACTTGTGCGATTTTGGTTCGTGCCCACCGAAGGGACGACTCTGCAAAGCGAGCGAAATTCACGAAGGCACCGCCCCACGCGCAGCGGGCCCGTCCAGCAGGACTTGCAGGGCCTTCAGCAGCTTCACCAGCGCCCGCCCCCGGTGCGAAATCTGCAGCCGAATCTCCGGCTCGATCTGCGCCATCGTCCGGCTCAGTTCCAGCACCTCGAAGATCGGGTCATAGCCAAATCCCTCATCGCCGTGCGGCTCCAGCGCAAGCCTGCCCTGCAACTCACCGGTCGCCGTCGCCAGCAACTCGCCGTTCCGCACTGCGGCCAGAACACAGAAGTAGCTGACATCCCGGTACCGCAGCTTCGCCGCCCGCTCGAGCAGACACGCATTGTTCCGCTCATCGAGATTCGCATCCGGCTTTCCGGGAAGGAAGAACCCCTCATCCTCGGCATAACGAGCCGACCGTACCCCCGGCGCCCCACCCAGCCCGCGCACCGCAATCCCGGAGTCGTCGGCAACCACAATCTCATCCGGCGCAAGCTCGCCATACGCCAGCGCCTTGATCAGCGCATTGCCCTCAAACGTGTCCGCGGTCTCTTCCGGCGGAGCCATCCGCTCGATCCCCGGAAGCGGCAGAATCTCCACCTCAGGAAAGGCCCTGGCAGCATAAGCAAAATCCCGCAGTTTGCCAGGATTCGACGTGGCAACAAACAGCTTCATGCCTCAAGGCTAACGGAATGTGGCTTCAGCAAAAAGCCGGGGGTGAAGCCTCCGCTTCGCTTCAGTTTCTTCCGCCAACAACGCATAACAAATGGTGCAGCCATGTTGGGTGGTCCGACTGAAGTCAAACCTCAACTCTCCTCGAATGAATACTTTGCATCTTTTCAGGCGGGGTGGAGGGTCCACACCTGCACTGCACGCGTTCGCATCGAACTACACGCGGAGAGTAGATTCAAGCCCACGGAGGGCGCGATGAGTGGAGTGAAGGCGCACACGGAATACCTGACGTTCAACACCGCCGAGCGGTACGAGATGGTTCACATCACCCCGAAAGTCGAGGAGATCGTCAGGCGCAGCGGCATCGTGGATGGCCTCTGCTTTGTCTCGCCCATGCACATCACCGCGGCCATCTACGTCAATGACAATGAGGATGGGCTGATCGAGGATATCTCCGTCTGGCTGGAGAAGCTGGCACCCTCCTGGCCTGGCTACAAGCACCACCGCACCGGCGAGGACAACGCCGACGCCCACCTGAAAGCCCTGCTGCTGCATCACGAAACCACGCTGCCGGTGACCAAAGGGCGGCTCGATCTCGGCACCTGGCAGCGGGTGTTCTATGCGGAGTTCGATGGCCAGCGCGCCAAACGAGTCATCGTGAAGGTACTTGGCGTGGCGGAGTAGCTGCTGCGATTGCAGGCTCTTGCGTGGCCGCGGCGGGCGCGGAGACCTTTGCCGGATTAAGAAGGATGATGTCCACGCGACGGTTCTGCTGGCGTCCAAGGTCGGTCTTGTTGTCCGCGACCGGGTGGAATTCGGCGTAGCCGGTGGCCGAAATCTGGCTCGGCTCGACGGCAGCTTCGGCGATCAGCATGCGTGTGATGTCGGCTGCCCGCGCGGTTGAAAGCTCCCAGTTGGTGGCGAATTGCGCAGTGTGGATCGGCACGTTGTCGGTGTGTCCTTCAATGCGCATGGGCTGATGCGGCAGCGTGGCGGCGATCGCCTTCAGCACCGGCAGCGCCTCCGGGCGCACCTCCGCCGAACCCGAGTCGAAGAATCCCGCCTCGCGCAGCGAGATCACCAGCCCCGCATCCGAATCGTGCACGTTGATGGACGTGGCACCCACCTGCTTGAGCGCAACCTGGTGATGCACCAGGTCCTCGATGCGAGCTTCTACCTTGGCCTTGATCTGCGCCGTGATGACCTTCTCCTGCTCGATGGCCGAGGGCACCGGCAGCATCAGCGGCGAAGGGACCGCCGCGGGCGCGGTGGCAGGATCGTCCGAGAGCGGGGGGGTCTTGGCATGCTGGTCGAAGATGCCGTTGTACTGGAAGGCGGACTGCATCGCCTGCGCCAGCTTGAGCGTCTTGCGCTTGTCGTTCTGGCCCGAAGCGAACAGCACGACGAAGAAGGCGAAGAGCAGCGTGATGAAGTCCGCGTAGGAGACCAGCCAGCGCTCGTGGTTGACGTGTTCGGGATGTTTCTTCTTCTTGCTCATGCCGACTCCGCAGAGGCTTCAGGAGCCTTGGAGTCGAAGAGGAAGGTGCGCAGCTTGGTCTCGATCATGCGCGGGTTCATGCCTTCGAGGATGGAGATTACGCCTTCTATCATCATTTCCTGGATCATGGTGTGCTCGCGATGGCGGAACTTGAGCTTGGCGGCGGCCGGAAGACAGATCAGGTTGGCGATGGCCACGCCATAGATGGTGGCGACGAACGCCGTGGCAATACCGCGTCCCACTTCGTCGATGTCGGAGAGGTTCTTCATCACCTGGATAAGACCCATCACCGCGCCGATGATGCCGACCGTCGGAGAGTAGCCGCCGGCCGCCTCGAAGACCGCCGGAATCTTCTCCTCGATCTCAGATTTGTTCGACAATTCGAGCTCCATGATCTTGCGCACCTCGGAAGATTCGGTGCCGTCTACGGCAAGCATCAAGGCTTGTTTGAGGAATGGATCGTGAATGTTCTTGAGTTCGGCGTCGAGCGAGACGATGCCGCTCTTGCGCGCGATATTGGCGAAGCCGACGATCTGCTGCACGATGGCTTCGCCGTCGTGGCCCTTGTGCAGAAAGACCTTGACGATGTCTTTGCAGGCGGCGATGAAGATGCTGAGCGGAAACTGCAGCATGCAGGCTCCGGCAGTGCCCCCGATCACGATCATCGCGGCAGTGGGCTTCATGATTTCGACCGGGTTTCCCCCTTCGATCATCATGCCGCCGAGGATGCCGACGAGTGCGAGGATGATGCCGCCAATGCTGGCGAGATCCATGGGATGCTCCTTTATTCCTGGTGAGCAGAATCTTTGGTGGGCCCGGCTTCGAAGCGCCGGATGGCTTCTCTGCTGGAGCTTGCGGTGAGAGCCTGCAGGCCGTCGGGCCACGTGCGCTGCAGGATGCCGGAGCGCCAGTCGGCGACCGCATCGACCACGTGTTCACAGCTTTCGCGCACGATCAGCCGTTCTCCTGTGAGCAGTGTCAGCGTTGTGTCTGGCGTGGCCTCGACGAACTTGATGAGGTCGCTGTTGACGAACAGCCGATGTCCATTGAGGCGGGTGAGATCAATCATGGCGGTTACGTCTCCAATAAGGAGTTCATCGGCATTCACACGCGGCGCGATAGAAAGGCACCCCGCGAAGAAAGCAAGAGAAATGTTCCAGCCTAAAGTTACTTTGGACCCCGCCGATGGAGTGAGGGAACGCGAAGCCTTCCGCATGTTGAGCAGTTGGGTCTCACAGGACCGGACTGGGGTCAACAGCCCGGGACAGGCGGCGCGGAACCTCAAATTGCAGTACAGGAGCGGAACAAAATGTCCTTGGGTGTCCTTAATAACATCGCAGCTATCTACGCGGAAAATAACCTCAACCAGACGCAGAGCAGTCTGCAGAACACCTTGACCCAGTTGTCCTCGGGATCGCGAATCAATAGCGGCGCCGATGATGCAGCAGGTCTGTCGGTTGCGAACGGCCTGCAGGCGAACGTGGCTGCGCTGAGCCAATCGTCGCAGAACGCCAGCGCCGGCATTGGACTGTTGCAGACCGCTGACGGCGCGCTATCGCAGGTGACCAACCTGCTCAACCGTGCGGTGACGCTTGCCACCGAAGCAGCCAACGGGACGCTGAACACCAACCAGGTGAGCTCGGCCAACCAGGAGTACCAGAACATTTTGACCGAGATCGGCAACATCGGATCGACGACGAATTTCAACGGGAATTCGGTGTTTACGTCGGCGGCCAAGACGGTGTTCGTATCCGATGGAACCGCTTCGGGCGCGACCAGCTTCTCGGAGACGGTCGGCACGTTGGGTGCATCGGGCGTCGGTGTCTCGGCTCCGAGTGCGGGCACAACCGTGAACTCGGCGATCACCAATCCGACTCCTACCACGTCAACTGGCTCGGCCGGTAGCACGGCAACTTTCACGCTGGGCGCGTCAACCGACACCATTTCAGGCACGTTGAGCATCACCAATCCGGGTGTGGCCAGCGGCGCTGCGGTGACTTCCACGCTCGCTGCCGGGACCACCATTGCTCAGGCGGTTTCGCAGCTGAATACGCAGTATGGAAGCAACGGACTGGTGGCGAGTGAGAGCTCCGACCACAAGTCGCTGATCATCACCGGACCAGTGGATGGTGGGACCGCCGGAACCAACACGACCGATGTGACGGGTACGTCGCTGTCCCAGGGCGTGACCACCGGAGCCACGACCGTGGCGGGCGCGGGCGTCGACTTCTCGTCGACGGCCACAGTGAACGTGTCGCAGCTGTCCGCTGCGACCGCATCCACCGTACTGACGAGTGTGACGACGGCGATCGGCGATGTCGCTTATCAGCGCGGCAACATTGGCGCCGACGTGAACGAACTGACGGCGGCCTCGAACGTGGCGTCGGCGGAGTCGGTCAACCTTACCTCGGCGCAGTCAAGCGTGCAGTCTACGGACTATGGCGCGGCGACGAGCAACCTTGCCAAGTTCCAGGTACTGAGCCAAACGGGCATCAGCGCACTGGCGCAGGCAAACAGCGTGCAGCAGGAAGTGCTGAAGCTCCTCCAATAAGAAGCTGAGTTGCGCGCGCCAACCAGCGGCGGAACAGCTTTGAAGAGGATGTGGCGTTGTCGTGGGAGGCAGGTTCGGGAACCCGGACCTGCTTTCTCTTTTGGGGAAGAAAAGAGACTTCTTATGCCAAGGCTCACCGCGTTGGCGGTTGAAATGCAAACAGTCTGGTTGTGCAGCCAGGTTGACGAAGGGAAACGATGGGAACGGTTGGCATCAACTTCGGAGCGGCGACGAGTGGAGCGGGCTTCGACGTGACGTCCACGGTGAGCGCGATTTTGGCACTTTCATCAACGATTGAGACGCCGTGGAAATCGCAGTTGACGAGCCTGGCCGCGCAGGACACCGCTCTGAGCGGAATTGGGACTGATCTGGCAACGCTTTCGAGCGCGGTGACCGCGCTCACCAACTTTGACGGGGTGCTGGCGTCCAAGCAGGGTTCAAGTTCGAACACCAACATCTTGACTTTGACAGCGGCGAGCAGTGGGGCCATTGCGGGCAGTCACACGGTGGACGTGACGTCGCTGGCATCGACATCCTCGGAATATTCGGATGAAGTGACGAACGCGGGCGATACGCTAAGCGGCAGCTTGAGTATCCAGATTGGGACCGCCGCTTCGACAAATGGTGTTGCAGCCACGTCCGCGCAGACGATCACCATTGGGTCGACCAACAATACATTGGCTACGCTGGCGACCTACATCAACGACGGATCGTACGGGGTGACGGCGAGCGTGGTGACGGATAGTAAGGGGTCACGGCTTTCGTTGGTCAGTCAATCGAGCGGCCTTGCCGGACAGATCAAGATAGGCGGAACGTTGACGGACCAGACCACGACCGATGCCGCAGTGAACGCTTCTGCCCCGGCTCCGCCTCCGGTGGGCTTCCATCAAGGACAGGCCGGAGCGGATGCGATTTTCACCGTGGATGGGCTGCCCACCACGAGCGCCTCGAACACTGTTACCGGAGCAATTCCTGGAGTGACGTTCCAGCTGTTGTCGTCTCCGGTGACGGATACACCGGTTCAAGTGCAGATCACGAACGATAACGGCTCAGTGGAGACCGCAGTGCAGGCGCTGGTGACGGCCTATAACACGGTGACGGCTGACATCAAGACGCAAGAGGGAAATACGGCTACCGGAGCGGCGGAACCGCTGTACGGAGATCCGACACTCTCTTTGCTGCAAAGCCAGCTCTCCGCAAGCTTGTTTGGCGCAGCGGCGAGCGGCAAGATCAGCAATATTCAGCAGCTCGGCATCTCGACCAACCCGGACGGTACTCTTTCGCTGGACGTCCCGACGCTGGACAGCGCCCTGAACTCCAGCTTTTCGGATGTTGTAGGTTTTTTTCAGAATACCGGGAGCTTTGGAGACAACCTGTCAACCGCGCTGAATACCCTTGGATCGGGCTCACCAAACGGCGCGATCAGCCTGCAACTGGCAGAGAACTCCGGCATCGAAAAGGCGCTCAATACGAACATCGCAAACGAAGAATTGCTGTTGGCAACGATGAAGACAAACTTGACGGCAGAGCTGAATACCGCGAACCAGGAACTCCAAGCAATCCCGCAGCAGCTGAACGAAGTCAACGAGATTTATAGCGCGGTTACGGGCTATAACACCGGAAACGGATAAGGGAGCAAGGCGATGGAGCAGATGACGTATCAGCAGCAAGCGACAGTTGGGGCTACGGGGATCGAACTGGTGGTGGCGCTGTATGACGGGGCGCTGCGGGCGCTGTATCGCGCGAAACAGTGCGTCATCGAAGATGATCAGATCGGGCGGCGCGTGGCGGTGAAGAAGGTTGTCGACATCCTGATGTATCTTCAGGCGCGGCTGCGGCCCGATGTTGGCGGGGCACCAGCGGCTGCGCTCTCGGATTTCTACGCGGCTATGTTTACGATGGTGCTTGAAGCTTCGAGCCTCGCGGCAGTGGAGGGGTTCGACGAAGTGATTGCGTGCGTTCGCAACGTACGCGACGCGTGGGCAATTGCGGCAAAAGATCCTGAAGCCGGCAAAGTGTTGCCACGGGAGTTGCGGACGCGGGAAGAAAAGTTTGTAAAGGCGATGCCGGTGAGGAAAGACGATGCGGAGCCCGGAGCGCCGATGCGCTGGAGCGCATAGAGTTCGTCAAGATCAACGGCACGGGCGCCCTGATCGCGGGCGCCCACTACTTCGTGGGGTGATGACGCTGCGCGTGTTCAGCGGCGCTCGTTATTGAGCGACAGCGATTTCTTCTTCGAGCTGCTGCTTCTCGTAGAGCTTGGTGTAGTAGCCGCCGCGGGCGAGCAGTTCGTCGTGAGTTCCGCGTTCGGTGATGCGGCCGGCGATCAGAACGGCGATCTGATCGGCGTGGCGCGCGGTGGATGTCCGGTGGGAGATGAGGATGGTGGTGCGACCTTCCATCACTTTGCGCAGACCGGAGAGAATCTGCTCCTCGGTGAAGGTGTCGACGCTGGCGAGCGCATCGTCGAGGATCAGGATGCGCGGATCGCGGAGCACGGCGCGGGCGATGGCGGTGCGCTGCTTCTGACCGCCTGAGAGGGTCACACCGCGCTCGCCGACCATGGTTGCGAATCCTTTTGGAAACTCCAGAATCTCGGTGCGGATGTGAGCGATGGAGGCGGCGTCCTCAACTTGCTGCTCGGTCGCATCAGGGACGCCGAAGGCGATGTTCTGGGCAACGCTTTCGGAGAAGAGGAATGTCTCCTGGGGCACGAAGCCGATGTTGCTGCGGAGCTCTGCCAGCGGCCAGTGGGTGATGGGCCGGCCGTCGATCAGGACGGATCCCGGGGACGCGTCGTAGATGCGGGGAATAAGGTTGACGAGGGTCGATTTTCCGGAGCCGGTAGGACCTACGATGGCGAGGGATGACCCGGCGGGAATTTCGAGGTTGATGTGGTGGACAACTTCGGTTCCGTCAGGGTAGGCAAAACTGAGATCATGGAAGGCGATGGCGCCCTGGACTGCTGGGTCTGAAGACGCAGATCCCTCCGCTGCGATGCGGGATGACAGCCTCTGGTCGATGATGTCGGGCTGCTGCTTGAGCAGTTCGTCGATGCGGATGACGGAAGCGGTTCCGCGCTGGAAGAGATTGACCACCCAGCCGATGGCGATCATGGGCCAGGTGAGCTGGACCATGTAGACCATGAACTCGGCGAACTGGCCCACCGAGATGCGGTGGGCGACAACCTCGTGACCGCCCACCAGCAGGGTAATGACCAGCGAGACGCCCAGCACGAATTCGAGCGTGGGCCAGAGCATCGCCATCAGCCGCACCAGGTGGAGCGAACGTCCGATGTATTCGAGGTTGGCGGTCTCGAAGGAGGCGATCTCTGCGTCTTCCTGGGCAAAGGCGCGGACCAGGCGGGCGCCCGAAAAGTTCTCCTGTGCTTTGGCCGAAATGTCCGAAAACATGGCCTGGATGCGCTCGAAGCGGCGGTGGATGCGCGCTCCGAACTGCTGCACCAGGACGGAGGCAAGGGGCAGCGGGACGAAGGCGATGAACGTCAGCTTGGGACTGATGCGGAACATCAGCGGAAGCGCGGCCGCGGTGAAGACGATGGTGTTGGCCGAGTACATGATGGCCGGGCCCAGCAGCTGGCGGACGGCGCTCAGGTCGTTGGTCGTTCGCGCCATGATGTCGCCGGTGCGGTGGGTGTTGTAGAAAGCGGCGGACTGGCGTTCGAGGTTGGCGAACAGATCGTTGCGCAAGTCGAATTCGATCTCACGCGAGGCGCCGATGAGGACCTGCCGCGTGGTGTAGAGGAAGACGGCGGAGGCGGCGGCGATGCCGAGCAGGCGCAGGGCGTGAACCACGATCTTGTGCTCGGTAATACCGGCTTTCAGGTCGTCGACGGCGTGGCCGATGACCAGCGGCAGCGCGGCGCGGATCGTGTTGTAGAGCAGCACCGCGACCCCACCCCAGGCGAAGTGTTTCCAGTAGCGCCGGAGGTAGGGTGCGAGAGGCTTGAGGCGTTCGAGCATAGGGGTTAGATGTGAGCCGCAGAGCAATGGCTTCTAAGTGCTAAGGCTTCTGCGGAGTTGAGGGTGGCGGGGTGTTGGCCGGGGGCGGCGTGGCGGTGGGCTTGGTGGGATCGCTGGCCGGATTTGCCGGCGGCGTGGCGGTGGGTTTACCGACGACGTCCTGTGCCGAACCGGGGTTGGCGGATGGCGGAGGAGTTGCGGGAGCCGGACTGGAAGCGGCGCCGGCCGGCGGCGGAGTAGGTGCGGCGGGCCTGGCGCCGGGGGTTGCGGGAGGCACGCCTGGTCGAGCCGGAGGTGCGGCGG
>CAJCHN010000015.1 GCA_903970285.1 Rhodanobacteraceae bacterium
CGCCGGCGACCACTTCCGAAACGGGTCCTGCTCCGCCGGCAGCGAAGCATACCGCCAGGGCTGAGCCGGCTCTGGATCCCACTTCGCCGCACCTGTCACCGGTCCGCGCCGAAACTCCCACTCGTTGAACCACATCTCCTCGGTATCGCCGTACGCCGCCGCCGGGTTGTACATCCCGTCATGCGTCACGATGCACTTGAACCGGTTCGTGTGGGTCAGGATCCAGTTCGCCATGAACCCGCCGTAGCTCGCCCCCAGCGCACACTCGCGGTCCTTGTCGATAAACGGAAACTGCTGCTCCGCCGCATCCAGCACCTTCATCAGGTCGACATACGCCTTGCCGCCCCAGTCCCCGTTCACCCCGTCGATAAACGCCTGCCCATACCCTGTCGACCCCCGCGGATTGACCATCACGACCACATACCCGCTCGCCGCCATCAACTCCGCGTTCCAGCGATAGCTCCACGCATCTCCCCAGGCGCCCTGCGGGCCGCCATGAATCAAAAACTTCACCGGATACTTCTTCGACGGATCGAAGTTCGGCGGCTTCACGATGAAGCCCTGGACCTTGATGCCTTCTGCTCCCGTAAACCAATAGGAGGCTAACGGCGAAAGGTCCAGTTGGGACATTATCTCGTCGTTGAGATGGCTCCGAACCAGCGGCTCAAATGGGGGCGGCGCCGTCTCTTCAGCGGGGCCGCTGTGACTGAGATCCACAGAGAATGTTCTCACCGAATCATCCATGCGCAAGGGATCAGCGACAACGATCTCCGCTGGATGATCTGCGTGTACCAGTGTGCCGACAACAGCCGTACGACCATGGAGCAGCACATCACTGACTTCAGACCACTCCCCCCGAGCCTTACCCCACCGATGCAAATCATCGCCGGTGATGTTGGTTTCGTAGATTGGGGCATCGCCACGATCTCCGGCGACAAAGAGGATGTGGTGTGAGTCCCCCACCCAGGTGAACTCATCCACCCAGCGGTCCAAACCGATTTCTTTCGGCCGCCCTGGCTCCGAATAATCCTTGAGTGTGAGTTCTACTTCGCTCGTTATTTTCCGACTGCGGTCAAACAGCATCAACCGAAACCGATCGCTCTCATATCCCGCCCGCTTCTGCGACCGAAACGCCAGCCACTTCCCATCCGGCGAATACTGCGGCCCGTCATCGCTTCCCAGGCTCGTACTTACCTTGACCGCCTCCGCCCCCGCCTCATCCAGCCGCAGCGTAAACACGTCATTGTTCGTCGAAGCCGCGGGCACCGGATCAAGATTCGTCACATAGGCAATCTCATGCGAATCCGGAGCCCACGCATAGCCCAGCGGCCCACCGAGCGAAAACGTCGGCGTCTCCGCATCGCCCACCGCACTGCGCGGCGTCAGGTCCCGCACACCCGAACCATCGGCGTTGACCACCAGCACATGGCTCCGCTTCAACCCGGTAAAGTGATCCCAATGCCGATACAGCAGCCCGGTAAACAATTGCGCCTTCACCGGATTCGCCGCCGCGGCATCATCCTTCGCCTGATCGCAGGCGTCTTCCGCGCTCCAATCCGCATGCTCCGAACACTCCGGATACACATCCGCCACAAACAGCAGGCGCTTCGAATCCGGCGACCAGATCGCCCCATCCGCGCCGCCCGCCACGTGCGTCACCTGCACCGCCTCGCCGAGCGTACCGGCCGCCTCATTCCACGGCATGCGGTAGACCTGGTCCTTCATGGTCAGCAAAACAAACTTCCCATCCGGCGAAAACCGCCCAAAACTCTCGCCCGTATTCGAGGTCACCTGCCTCTCCCCGTACACATCCGGGTGCCCCATGTCTCGCTTCTGAGACATGGGTTCCAGATTCAGCGGCACCACCCAAAGATGATTCACCTTCGAATTCTTCTCCAGCGACACCTCCGTCACCGAGAACAGAACCCACTTCCCACTCGGCGAAATCTGCGGGTCGCTCACCCGCTTCATCGCCATCAGATCCGCAAATGTCATCGGACGCTTCGCCACGGCGCCCGCCCCAGGCGCTCCCTGCCCCAACCAAACCGCGCAAGCCGCCAGACAAACGAGTGCCGCAACCGATCTCTTCATCGCGCCAGTCTACTCCGGCAGCCTACTCCGGCAGCCCGGCCGGCAGTCTACTCCGGCAGTCCGGTCCGCCAGCCCAGCCCGGCAGCCCGGCCGCCAGCCGGTCTCAGACCAGGCCGATCCGGTCCCCTTTCGGCTCCTCCGCGCGGGCTTCATCCTCGCAGACGGCTGGCGCCTTCAACGCAGCCCCCAGCGGCAGCTCCACCACCACCGCCGCACCGTGCGGATGCAGGTTGAACGCGGCAATCTCGCCGCCATGCTCACGCACAATCCCGAAACAGATGGAGAGCCCAAGTCCTGCGCCCTCTGCCGGATCTCGCGTGGTGTAAAACGGGTCGAACACCCGCCCGGGCTCCTCGAATCCCGGGCCGGTATCGCTCACGATCACGCACACCGTCTGCTCGTCGGCGGAGACCGACACCCGGATTCCGTGACTCTCCCCTTCCTCGGCCGGCAGCAATCCCGCTATCGACTCGGCGGCATTCTCCAGCAGTTGTTCGGCCACCTGCCGCAGCCGCTGCCGGCTTCCGTGCACCGGCCCGATCATCCCGCCATGCGCCAGTAGCTCCACCTTGATCCCTTGCTTGCGCAGGCGTGTCTCCGCCGCCTTGATCACGCTCTCGACCACGCCCAGCACATCTACCAGCTCGTCCAGTTGCCTCACCGGCCGCCAGAAGTCCGAGAGCCGCTGCACGATCTCCTTCATCTTCAGCGCTTCGGTCACAATCGTCCGTGCATCCTCCTGCACCCGCGTCTCGCCGCTCGACTCCGCAATCAGCTCCGCGTACCCCAGCACCGCGGTCAGCGGATTGTTGAGCGAATGCGCCACGCCTGACGCCAGCTGCCCCAGACCCGCAAGCTTCTCCGCGCGCTGCAGCCGCTCGCTCAGCGCCTGCGCCTCCATGGCGGTTCCAATCCGCGCCGCCAGCGATTCCACCCCGCTCAGCAAGCCCTCGATCCGCAGCGGAGCCCCACCCTCCGCCGCCCGCGCCGCCAGCCCATCCGCACACAGCACGATCGCTCCTGCCAGCCGCCCGTCCCCAGTCTTCCTGCCGCCCTGTCCTCCGCTCCGCGACTGCATGCGGATCGGCACCACGATCGCCCGCCGCCACTTGCGCCGTTCCCGCCGTCCGCTCATCTCCCACGATCCCACCTCGCGGTCGAAGCTCTGCCATCCCCCCAGTTGAATCGGCACGCCGCGGGTGCCGTTTCGGCCCAGTGGAGCTGCGCCGCTACGCTCTTCCCGCACCACCTGTTCGCCCCAGCGCTCCACCGCCGCCACGGTAAGGTCATCCACCCCCACCCACGCGACCGCACGCAGACTGCCCTCCGCATTCCGCAGCAGCATCAGAACGCGCGTGAACGCGCTCTTTTCAGCCACCGTCCGGCATACCCTCGATGCCAGTGCCTTGGCTGCCGGAACCCGTTCGCTCCCCCCTGAAACACTCTTGCCCGGCGTTGTATCCAGCCGCGCATACGCCTCCATTTCCTCGCGCAGACGTCGCTCGCGCGCCTGCTCCGCCATCGCCAGCCGCGCTCTGCGCCATGCTCTCCACGCCAGCCCGGCCAGCCCCAGCATCCCCATCCCGCAGGCCCAAACCGCCGCCAGCCCCGCACCCAACTCTTCGCGCCGCAGCGTCGTTCCATTCCAGTCCATCAAATGCCTGCCCCCAGGTCCCCGTTCCACGACACCAATCTGCTGCCTCCGCCGTCTAAGCTGGTGAAGCGGCGCCAGAGCGCTCGCGACATCGCAGCCCAGGAAGCCACAATGTCCTCAACCCCGATGCGACGGAAAAGTCGGCCACTCCGCACCACCTTTCTTGCTGCCGGCGTCGTCCTGTTCTCCTCCTTATCGGCTAAAGCCGTTTCCGCCATCGGGCTCCTGTCGCCTATCGCCGTCGCAGCCGGTCAGGCCGGCTTCGGCCCGCTCGATCCCACGCCCCCTTCCAACCTCACCGTCGACCAGATCATCCAGAAGTTCGGCGAGCGCGAAGCCGCCTTCGCCAAGGCGCGCGATCAGTACACCTTCCGCCAGACCGTCAAGGTCGACACCATCGACGACGACTCCGGCAAGCCCGACGGCGAATACCAGCAGGTCACCGACATCGTCTTCTCCGACTCTGGCGCGCGCACCGAACACGTCGTCTTCGCTCCCGCCAACACCATCCAGAAGGTCATCATGACCGAGAACGACTTCAACGACATCGAGCACCGCCTGCCCTTCGTGCTCACCACCCCCGAGCTGCCCGAGTACGACCTCACCTACCTCGGTCGCCAGAAGGTCGACGACATCGACACCTTCGTCTTCGACTGCCGCCCCAAGACCCTCGAAAAGGGTAAGCGCTACTTCCAGGGTAAGGTCTGGGTCGACCAGCAGGAGTTCGAAATCGTCCTGATCAACGGCAAAGCCGTCCCCGACATCCTTCGGCGGGGCCACGAAGACCTTTCGCCGCCCTACACCACCTATTATCAGGAGGTTGACGGCGGCAACTGGTTCCCGGTCTACACCAAGGCCGACGGCGTCCTCCACTTCCCCGCCCAGCAGGGAGCGCTCGCCAACGACGTCCACCTCCGCTACGTCGTCAAGTACGAGGACTACAAGCGCTTCCACGCGAAGTCCCGCATCATCTACAACGGCGAGGATCTCCCTCCGGCCGACCCGAAGGCCAACCCTCCCGCCGCAGCTCCCGCGCCTCCCGCCGACTCCAGCCCCGCCGCACTCCCTCCACCAGACCCCGACGCGCCCGCGCTGACCCGCCCCGCGCCGAAGCCTCATTGATCCTCCGCCGCAGCTGAATCCGCAATCTTTCGCGCAGCCTGCTTCGTATGCAAAGCAGTTCTCCACTTGGCCCGCCTGGGACTCCCGTGCACTCTCATGCTTTCTCGGCACACCCCAGCCGGAGAACAACGCGAAAGGCATACAATCGCTCGCATCACCGGAGGATCTAGAGCATGTCGCACTCCAACCACTTCCGCCCTCAACGCCGTGTCATCCTGGCCGGCAGCGAAAAGGCGAACATTTCGCAGCTTCCGCCGGCGCTCGCAGCCACCGCCGCGCCACCCCCGTCTAACCCCGAAAAAGTGACCGTGACCGTCATCGTCCGGCGCAAGCGCGCCATCGAGCACGCCGCGCTCGCCGATCGCAAACTCCGCCTCCGCCGCAGTGACTTCGCCGCCCAGTACGGCGCCGACCCCGAATCCATCCGCCTCGTCGAAGCCTTCGCCCAGGAGTTCGGCCTGCAGGTCGCGACCTCCGCCGAAGAGACCCGCAGCGTCAAGCTCACCGGCACCGAAGCCCAACTCGAGGAGGCCTTCGGCGTCACCCTCTCGCATCAGCAGGTCCAGGGAAAGACCTTCCGCCATCGCGAAGGTTCCATTTCGCTGCCCGCGGAGTTGGAGGGCCACGTCACCGCCGTGCTTGGGCTCGACAACCGCCCCCAGGCCCGGCCCCATAATCGTGCCGCAGTCCCGCACGCCACGAACGTCTCCTACACGCCGGTACAGGTCGCCAGCCTCTACAGCTATCCCGCCAACCCGTCAGCCGCCGGCCAGACCATCGGCATCCTTGAACTGGGCGGAGGCTTCTCCCAGACCGACCTCGAGACCTACTTCCAGGGCCTCGGCCTGCCCGTCCCTCACGTCGCCGCCGTCTCCGTCGATGGCGGAACCAACTCCCCAGGCGACCCCAACGGAGCCGATGGCGAGGTGATGCTCGACATCGAGGTCTCGGCCGCCGTCGCCCCCGGCGCCAACATCGCCGTCTACTTCGCGCCCAATACCGACCAGGGCTTCATCGACGCCGTCTCCACCGCCGTGCATGACGCCACCAACAAGCCTTCCGTCCTCTCCATCAGCTGGGGCGGGCCGGAGTCCACCTGGACCGCGCAGTCCGTCGCCGCGCTCGACGAAGCCTGCCAGTCCGCCGCCGTGCTCGGGGTCACCATCACCGTCGCCGCCGGCGACAGCGGATCGACCGATGGCGTCTCGGACGGGGCCAACCACGTCGACTTCCCCGCCTCCAGCCCCCATGTCCTGGCCTGCGGCGGCACCACGCTCGAGGGCTCCGGTTCCACCATCCAGTCCGAAGTCGTTTGGAACGAACTCGCCCTCAACGAGGGAGCCACCGGCGGCGGCGTCAGCAATCTCTTCCCGCTGCCCGCCTGGCAGGCCAACGCCGGCGTGCCCGCGCCCACCACCTCCGCCGGAGGGCGCGGCGTGCCCGATGTCGCCGGCGACGCCGACCCGTCCACCGGCTATAACGTTCTGGTCGACGGCCAGCAGCAGGTCATCGGGGGCACCAGTGCCGTTGCTCCGCTTTGGGCGGGACTCATCGCCCTCGCCAACCAGGCCAACGGGGACGATTCCGGCTTCATCAACCCCACCCTCTACGCCGCGGCCGCGGCCAGCGCCTTCCACGACATCACCCAGGGCAACAACCCAGCCTTCTCCGCCGGTCCCGGCTGGGACGCCTGCACCGGCCTCGGCAGCCCCATCGGCACCGCCATCATCCAGGCTCTCGCACCATCCTCCACCACGGCCCCAACGCCAACCCCAACCCCGGCTCCGACGCCCACACCAACTCCTGCGCCAACACCGACTCCGACACCTGCGCCAACACCCACCCACCACCATCATCACCATCATCAAGAAGACTCCGAAACCTGAGACTGATTCATCAGCGCTCAGCGTGAATGCGTCAGGCATCCTGCCGCCCCCCCAACCGCCCGGATGCCATGCCTCTCCCCGCGCCCTTCGCGAGGAGAGGCGGGACGAAAAGTCGCTCAAATCAACGCCTCCTGCACCACGCACTTACAGAAAGCCTTTACAGGAGCGTCAAGCTACAATCGGAAGCACCTTCCAGTGGCTTCTTTGCTCTCAATACGCTCAGGATGTCTGCGAGCGGTTGCGACGGACCTCGGGGGGAAGAATGAACATACCGCGTTGGGCGCTCGCCGGCACCCTCGGATCATGCGTCCTGAGTTGCCTTCAAGGTGTACCCGCGCAAACGGCGAGTCCTCAACCAGCTTCAGCATGCGGCGCGAGCCAGATCGAACTGTGTGACGGTGGAGGCGAAGGCGCGACCGGCCACTTCGTAGAAGTGTATGAACTACGAAACAAATCGCGGACGCCGTGCGATCTGACAGGGATCACCCGCCGCCGGTTAGATTCAGCCTTCAGAACTCCGGCGCAGCCACGCAGCAGCGCCAGGGAAAAGCCGCTGCCCGTTTTTGGTGCAATTGCAAGTCTCACCCAAGTCAGACCATAACATCAACAGGATGAATACTTTGCACTATAAGGGGAGGGGTGGGGAGTAGAGGCTCACGCCGCCGCTTCTCCCGACTCAAAGTAAAGATAGCGGCGCCAGCTCGGATCCGCCGACCCGATCATCCGCATGATGTGCCGGCTCGTGTGCAGCGAAAACGGACGCGGCTCGCGCAGCAGCTTCATATCCGTCAGTTCGTGCAGCAGCTGGTTCCCTTTGCGCCGGTTGCAGTCGTGGCAGCACGCCACCAGGTTCTCCCACGTGGAAAGGCCGCCGCGCGACCGTGGCAGCACATGGTCGAGCGTCAGCTCGCTCGCGGTAAGCACCACCTGGCAGTACTGGCACATGTTGCGGTCGCGCAACAGGATGTTCTTGCGCGAGAGCGCCCGCGTCTGGTGCGGAATTCTCCGGTACTCGAGCAGCCGGATCACCGACGGCATCTTCACCTGCATGCGCGCCGCGTGCAGCGTCGTCCCCTGCTCCTCTTCGGTCCGCGCCACGCCCTTCAGCACCAGCACCAGCGCCCGCCGCGCGCCGCAGATGTTGATCGGCTCGTAGCTCGCATTCAGCACCAGCACCGGCGTCTGCATCGCCGTCTGGCGAAACACCCCGATGCGCACGTCCAGTTCGGTCGTCGCGCGCCGCCCGCTGCCCGCTCCATGATGCCCCATGTGTCCGGCATGCCGCCCACCCGTCACCCGCTGCTTCTGCTTCCGCGTCTGCATTCCGCCTTATCCTCCGCTTCCGCCTGATCTTTCGCCTTCACGCACCGATTCAAACTCCCGCTAAGCCGCATCCCAGCTCGCCACCAGGTCTCCCGGGTCTTCGTGCCTCCCACGCATCTCCTGGCGCTGCGCCCGTGCCACGGTCGCGATCCAGACCCGCGAAGCCCCCGCCGCCTTCAGCACCCGCGCACACTCCCGCGCAGTCGCGCCGCTGGTCAGAATGTCGTCGAGCACCAGCACCTCGAGTCCGCCCACATCGTCACAGACCTCGAAGGCCCCGCGCAGGTTACGCCTCCGCTGCGGCTTTGAGAGCACGTACTGCGCCTCCGTCGAGCGCACCCGCCGCAGCGCCTTCGGCTTGATCGTTAGCCGCCAATCCGGCCGGAGCGTACGCAGCCGCTTCACCGCGCGCTCCGCCAGCAGCACCGACTGGTTGTAGCCGCGCTGCCGCTCCCGCGCGCAATAGAGCGGCACCGCAACCACCAGAAGCTCATGCCCGGCCGCGCCTTCGAGCAGCAGCACCGCCTCCGCCAGCAGCTCGCCGAGCAGCTCGGCCAACCCCGGCAAATGATCGAACTTCAGCAGCTGGATCAGCGCCCGCAACTCGCCTGCGTACGTGCCATAGGAGACCGCCCGCGCGAATGCGGGCTCCGCAAGCCGGCACTCGCGGCAGCGCAGCGCCGCCGCCATCTGCCCCGCAAAACGCTCATCCTCCAGGTCAAGCCCGAGGTCCATTGCCTCGCCGCACACCCCGCACCCGAGCCGCGCATCCTGCTGCGACAAACCCATCACGCGCCCCACGCACGCATCGCAAACCGGAACCGTGCCCGCTCGCAGCAG
>CAJCHN010000016.1 GCA_903970285.1 Rhodanobacteraceae bacterium
CGTATTCTCCCTCCCACCAGATGCCGGGAGAGAAGGTGTTCTCTGCCTGCGTTTTTGGACTCCCCTTGCCAGCACCTCGATTGATGGGGAAGCCCTCGGGCTCCGAAGCGCACCGCAACTAGGGAATTTGGCCGCCCTGCAGCGGCAGATTGAAGGCGCGAGGTATCGCCGTCAGTATCGAAGTCTTCCCGACATCGTTGCGGCGGCTCTCATGCTTACAGCAGGCTTGCTGAGCCTTGCCTTGTTTTTGAGGGAATCCACTCAAAGAACGTATCTCGGTCTTACACTGTTGCTGCTCTGTAACGCTGGTTACACCTTTTCGGAGATCTCGAACCGAACCTTTTACTACAGCCCCAATCAGGCGATCGGGCAGCTTTTCAGTGCCGGCATCAACGTTGGGTTATGGCTTGTTCTCCTTCACATTTTTGGTTTGGACCGAATCAAGGAGTGGAGGCTTGCAACCCATGCCGTGTCGGGCATCTATCTCATCGCGCAACTCGCGGACGCATTCACTCAATTTTGGTGGCGGTTCGCCGGCGCAGGCATGGTTCGTACCGACGTGATTTCGATCGCCGTCTATGGATTGCTGGAAATTTACCCGATTTTTCTCGTGAGCTTCGGATTTGCTCGTCGTCGAACCTGGTCCACTGCACTCCTGGGCAGTTGCGCCATTGTGTATGGCTCTTATATTCCGCTCGTGGACCTTTCCAGCCTGATCAGTCTCAAAGCTACGACACGCATTTTTTCCTGGCATTTTGAGATTGGCGACTTCCCCCTCACATTCTTATCGCTGTTGAACTGGCTGCTCGTTGCGACCTTGCTATTCATCGTTTTCAGGTTGTGGACCCGGGAAAGCCGAAGGCAGGCGCGGCTGGAACAGGAGATTCGCTCTGCACAGGAAATTCAACATGTTCTCATACCCGAAGCTCCGATCTCCATACCGGGTCTCACCGTCGCCAGCGTTTATAAACCGGCAGCTGAAGTAGGCGGGGACTTCTTTCAGGTCATTCCACCTCCAACCGACCATCCCGATACTCCCACCCTGATCGTGGTTGGCGATGTGAGCGGGAAGGGACTCAAAGCTGCAATGATGGTCTCTCTCATTTGCGGCACCCTCCGCACGCTGGCCGAAATGACCCGCAACCCCGCTGAGATCCTGGCCGGTCTGAACCGGCGCCTGCTAGGTCGTATGCAGGGCGGCTTTGTGACCTGTCTTGTCTTGCGAATCGGTGTAGACGGCAGTGCAACCCTGGCCAACGCGGGACACCTTTTTCCGTTCCGTAGTGGTGCCGAGTGGGAGATGCCAGCTTCACTTCCGCTGGGCTTGGCTGTAGATGCGGAGTACGAAGAAGTGAACGCGTATCTGCAAGAGGGGGAGAACGTCATGCTGATTACTGATGGCGTGGTGGAAGCACAGAGCAACAAAGGCGAGCTTTATGGATTCGAACGTGTTTCGGACCTCATGCGCGCACGACCCAGCGCTCAACAGGTGGCGCAAGCGGCCTGCAGCTTTGGCCAGGAGGACGACATTACCGTCGTCTCAGTTACGTGGTCCCGAAGGAAGAGCGTCGCTTGACAACGCTCTCGGGTGACTCTTCTGCTCTCCATAGTGTTTTAAGTGTGACCGGCCTCCTTGAGCGTGACCGGCACCCCACAGTGCAGCGCTCCATAGCCTTGTTTTGCAATTCAGTGCTGCTCCCACGGAAAAGTAGCTTGGGCCCCATTCTCTCTGACCAATCAACGAAGAGCTCACGTGTCGAGAACAGTCAGTATGGAGTGACCGGCGCCGATGCGCGACCGTGGATTAGGCTGTGAGCGTCCTTACGGACTCACAGTTCAGAGCCACAAGCGGAAGGGAGCCGGTTATGATGTAGAAGGTACGATTTCTAGGTTTGGATGTTCATGCTGAGACGATCGCCGTGGCCGTCGCGGAGTTAGAAGGTGATGTGCGGGGCCTGGGAACGATTCCGAACCGCGCGGAGTCTATTCGCAAGTTGATCAAGAAGCTTGGTCCGGTCGCCAAGCTGAGGGCATGTTATGAAGCCGGGCCGACGGGGTACGTTGTGTACTGGCAACTGGCGGAGCTCGGCGTCGAGTGCGAAGTTGTGGCACCCACGCTTGTACCGGTCAAGGCTGGCAATCGAGTGAAGACCGATCGGCGGGATGCCGAGAAGCTGGCAGGTTGCTATCGATCCGGGGATCTGATGGTGGTGTGGGTTCCGGATGAGGGTTCGTAAGCGTTACGCGATCTGGTGCGAGCCCGCGAAGCAGCCAAGCAAGATCAGACCCGAGCGCGGCATTGCTTGAGCAATTTCCTTCTGCGCTCCGGTCAGCGTCCACCGACCGGAGTCAGGCCGTGGACACGCCCTTATCTGATCTGGGTCCCGCAGCTGCGTTTCACCCAGATCGGGCAAGAGTCCACGCGCCAGGATTATCTCCACGTGGTCGAGCACATACGGGGGCGGGTGGCACGGCTGCCCTAGCCAACAACGTCGGGACTTAAGGTGAGACGAACGTTGAGTGCGCGAGCCCCCAGAGTGTGAGCCACTGTCACCCCGTTGAAGAAAACCGCCGCCTTCTTGAGCATCCGTTGGGGTAACAGCGGCGGTCCTACGACGGCAAACTCATGACCATCGCCGCGTGCTGACTCCATCAGAACGGCAGTACACCGCACCTGGTCGCGTTCTCTGCAACGGCATCATCAACGCCAAGCCGTTCGCGGTCGGCATCAGAACGTCCACGAGGACAAACAACGGCTGCTGGCAGCGATGCATCGTAGCCCGTCTTCACAGGGAGACAACCTGCTCGCCGCGGAGCGTGCGCCGGGTCTAAGTTCCCTTTGCAGCATCACAGTTCCTACACTGGGGAGCCTTCGTGCTCAGGTGGTGGCACCTCGTCGTGCAGTCGATCTCCGCCGGTCCGGGAGGCTTCACCCGACTCCAAGTGTCGCCCCCGCGGGCATAAGAGATTTTGGAGATCATATTGGGGGTTGTGTGGGGCCGAAGGGTATTAGCCCATATGCGCACCAAGTACACTTTCCTGCCTCCCGCCAATCCGATCGCTCTGCCCGTCACAGTCACCGACCACGAACGCCTCATGAACTCACGCGAGGTCGCTGAGATGCTCGGCGTGGACATCTCTTGGGTGAAGAATCACTGCACCCGCACCCTGCCGCTCCTGCCGTACGTCCAGCTCGGCGAGGGCCGTTACGCTACGCGTCGCTTTCGCCGGATCGACATCATCAAGTTCATCGACTCCCGCACACGTGTCCCTCGTGCATAATAGGGAAATTAAATCTGTAAGGGCCGCGATGAGAATACGGTTTCAGGAACCCAAGCTCCAGATCGAGGGCAAGAGCCCCTACTACTTCGTCCGGTTTCGGGTGTACCGCGCCGATGGCACCTTCACGCGTAAGAAGATCGTCATCGGGCTGGAATCGGAGATGGGCAAGCGCGAGGCGAACAAGCGCAAGAGCGAGATCATCGCACGTGAGACGCAGCGCCTGCCCGAACAAGTCGAGGCGATCGACCGCGCTGAGACCCCCTTTGGCGAGTTCTACAACGAGCGTTTCCTCACGATGAAAGCGGACTGGAGCGAGCCTCACCGAGAGAGCTTCACGTACATCATGAACACCTTCGTTCTCCCGAAGCTGGGCAAGCTGTCGATCGGCAGGATTGATAAGGTAATGGTTCAGGCCCTACTCAACGGTTTGACCGGCTACTCCCAGTCGACCGTGAAGCATGTGCGCACCAAGATGGTCGAAGTGTTTGGGGAGGCCTATGAACAGGAGTACATCAACCGAAACCCGGCAACGAAGACGGTAATCCCGGAGGGAGCGCGTAAGCCGGATCAGCCTATCCTTACCGAGGAGCAGTTGCTGGCGATCATCCGCAAGCTCACCGACGCTCGGGATAGGGCGATCTTCATGATCGGGACCTTCTGCGCTATGCGCACGAGCGAAGTGTTTGGGCTTCCCTGGAAGAACTTCCACTTCGATGGCGAGTCGGGCGAGGCGTACTTCCTCATTAACCAGATTGCGTACAGGGGCAAGCGCCACGACCGCACGAAGAACGATGCGTCGAAGGCGAGGGTTCCCGTCGGATCGCGTACCCTGGAGGCCCTTCTGCAGTGGGAGAGAGAATGTCCCGACACGAGCCCGAATGCTCTCATTTTCCCTTCGACCAACAGGAACGGTCGGTCGCGCAAGGGTGCGCCGATGTTCCCTGCAACATGGCTACAGAAGCGCCTCCACCCCATTGCTGAGGAGCTTGGCGTTCCGTTCTCCGTGAACTTCAGAGCGACCCGGCGGACGGCAGCCTCACTGGTACAGGAACACGGTGCTTCGCTGCCAACAGCCCAGTCTCTCCTCAGGCATGCCAGTCCCACCACTACCGCGCAGGTGTACTCGAAGCCTGTTCCTGAGAGCGTCAAGATCGCAGTAAACTCGTTTGAGGACCGCGTCTTCGCAGCCGGGTCTCCGAAGCTCAAGCGCATCAAGTAAACAGCGGTCCGCGGCACGAAAGGCCACCTCGTTCGAGGTGGCCTTTTCCATTCAGTTTCTTATTGGACCCAAGTGGACCCAAATTTTGTCGCGCCTATCTCGGCTATGACAAGCAAGTTGTTTGCTTTACAGAGTTTAGATGGTGGGCCGTGAGGGACTCGAACCCCCGACATCCTGCTTGTAAGGCAGGCGCTCTAACCAACTGAGCTAACAGCCCTCTTGCCGCGTTCAGTCATCCCAGTGTATGGGAGCGAACGGCACCGGTGCAAACCCCGAGGCAGACTATCGGCCTGGCGGGTGTGCCCTGGCCCGGACGGCGATCCAGGCGTCGACCTGCTCTTCGAGCACATCCATCGGCAGCGCACCGCGATCGATCACCACATCGTGGAAGGCCTTCAGGTCGAAGTTCGGCCCCAGAGCCTGTCGCGCCCGCGCCCGCAGTTCCAGTATCTTCAGCTGCCCCATCTTGTAGCCGAGCGCCTGCCCCGGCCACGCGATGTACCGGTCCACCTCTGCCTGCACATTGGTCTCGTCGATCGACGAGTGATCGTGGAAGAAGTCGACCATCTGCTGCCGCGTCCAGTGCATGGAGTGAACGCCCGTATCCACCACCAGCCGGATCGCCCGCCATTCGTCCGCCTCCAGCCGTCCATAGTCGCTCACGGGATCCTGGTAGAAGCCGATCTCCTTGCCCAATCGTTCGGCGTAGAGCGCCCAGCCCTCGGTGTATGCCGTGTACCCCACATATTTGCGAAACTCCGGCAGCCCGGTCAACTCCTCGGCGATGGAAATCTGCAAGTGATGGCCGGGAATGCCTTCGTGATACGAGACAGCCTCGATCGGCGCCAGCGCACGTCCCGCGAAGTTGTACGTGTTTACATTCACCCGTCCGGGCCGCTTGCCGTCGGCGGTCCCTTGCTCGTACCACGCCGCTGCCTGGTCTTTGCCCAGGTACTCTGGCATCTCGACCACCTCGAGCGAATTCTTGGGCAGCGTTCCGAACAGCTCCGGCAGCCGCGGCTTCATTTGCGCCTCATAACCCTTGTAGCGATTCAGCAGATCCTCTTTCGACGTGGGATGCTGCCTGGGATCGCTGGCCATCGCCGCGCCGAAGCTCTTGATATCCGTGAAGCCGAGCTTGTGGGCGATCGCGGTCATCTCGGCCTCGTCGCGCTTTACCTCGTCCAGGCCAATCTGGTGAATCTCGGCCGGCGTCTTGTCGAGGGTGGTGGAACGCCGCACGCAGAACGCGTAATACGCGTCTCCATCCTTGATCGCCCACACGCCGGGATCCTTGCGGCCCGCCGGAATCTCCACCGCACGCAGGAAGCGCGCGAAGCGGACATAGGCGGGCAGCACGTCCTCCTGAATTGCCGCCAGCGTCTCGCCGGTGATCCGCTTGCGTTCCGCGGCGTTAAGGCTGGCGGGAAACTTGTTGAGCGGAAGCGCGAAGGCGCTCTTATCGGGCGCCTGCGCAGCCAGATCCTCGGTCTGCTTCAGCACCTTCTCCATCAGGTACGCCGGCTGCACCCGGCCATCGTCGATGCCGGACATCAGGTTTTCGGTCGCCTGCCGAATCTGTACCGGCATCTTGTGCAGACGCGCGATGTAGTCGTCGTAGTCCTTTACGGTCTCGAACGGCCAGTCCACGACCTCGCTCGGCAGATCGGTGTGGATGCCGTGAAACTGATTCACTGGCAGCTCCCACTCCTTGAACTTCGCGCCCTCCTCGGTTTCGATCAACTCGCGCTCCATCAGCGTGGCCGAGAGCTTCTCCTGACCGCTCAGGCCCGTGGTATCGATCGCGGCCAGGCGCGCGAGGTATTGGCGCCGGCGAGCCAGGTTGTCGTTGAAGGCGCGGGGTGA
Organism: Rhodanobacteraceae bacterium; assembly: GCA_903970285.1. GTDB lineage: Bacteria > Acidobacteriota > Terriglobia > Terriglobales > Acidobacteriaceae > Edaphobacter. Next base: position 6,368 of record CAJCHN010000016.1, read on the forward strand.
CAGGTCGGAGAGCTGGTCGTTGTAGCGGCGGTCGCCCAGCGACGAGGCAAACTCCGGCGAGTGCTTCAGGTCGTCTTCCCAGATCTCCTGGAACAGGGCGCTCAACGCCGCGCTGCGCTCTGCTACAGGAGCAGTCGCAGCCTGCCCGTGCAAGAACGGCGTTCCCACCCACACGCCCACTAACGTCAACACCGCGAAAACCGAGCCAGGCCGCATCCCCGCAGTCTAACAGCGCACAGTCGAACCCGCTTCCTCACACGACCTTGGATCGTCTTGCGGCCGCCTGCTGGGGTTACTGTCCGCGTCGTTGGCGCGGAGCCTGCGCAGCATGTCGCCTGCTCGATTCAACTCTGCAACAGGAAATGTCCTGAATTGCGACTGCGGCAGTCGCAAAGCGGCCAGCTGTCGATAAAGGGATTACGGGAGAAAGATGGCCTGCAGTTTGTGGCGCACGCTCCTAGTCCTTTTATCCTTCGAGGTCGTCTGCTGATGAAAATCTCTATCGCTTTGCTGCCGCTGGCTGCCGCCGCGGGTCTCGCCGTTCCCTCCCCATCGTTTGCGCAGGAGCCGGTGCAGCTTATTGCCTCTTCGTTCCGCGTCGCGAGCCTCGATCTGCCTTCCGCGCCGGACGACTTGAAGAGCAGGACTTCGGCTGCGGCCGCCACGGCTTCAGTCTCGGCCGGCACGCATCCGCTTGCCGCGCAGAGCTGGCACACCGGCATGGATCGTTGGCTGACGGTCAATGACATGACCTACTCCATGCGTTACCGCGCGGTGACCGACATCAACGGCGCGCACGAGTTCAACCAGGGGCAGGAGCGCAGCATCCTCGACGGACGCTTCAAGTTCGACGAGCAGGGCAGGTACGCGCTGGCGTTCCATGCCTCCTCGGGCAAGTACTTCAACTGGGCGTATGCGGATTTCATGGGCGGAGGCAACAAGCAGGCGTTTGCGCTCTCGCAGGCGAGCGCGACGGCGGCGGAGAAGATCAAGTTTGGCCGAGCCGAAACCGTCGACAACGCAAACTTCGTGGCGTCGCAGTCTTCGGGCGGCTGGTCCTTCTACGTGCGCGAGCTGTATGCGGACCTGGAGCCGGTGAAGGGAATCGAGTTCCAGGGCGGCGGATTGGACATCAATCGCGGCGCCGCCAGCGAGATTACCACCTACGACAACGACGGTTACATTACCGGCGAGCGACTGCTGATCAAGCGGCCGAAGCAGCTCTTCCTCGACGAGATTTCGGTCACCTACGCTTACCTGGGCGATGTCTTCAAACCCAACATGTTCGCTCGGCTGGACACCTTCAAGCATTCGGATTATCACCAGTTCCTGCTGCGCAAGCACGTCGGCAAGCGGGTGGACGCATCCTTCGATTACACCTGGCAGAATGCGGCGAACATGCTGCATGAAGATGCGCTGGTGAATGTGAAGGAGAGCAAGGTGTTCGACAGCGTGCGGGTGGAGTACTACCAGCGGCTGAACGGCATCTACTATCCGAATGTGCCGCATATTACGACCTTTTTCCGGAAGGGTGGGAACGGGTATGCGTTTACGGTGGACAAGAAGGTAAAGCGGGTGGCGATGGAAGGTGGCTTTGACAGCTACGACCTGCAGTCGGGTGCGCTGACCCAGGTGGGCGTGCTGGGAGTGATGGGCATGGCGCTGAATGGCGACCAGTATGGCCAGGGCAAGCGGTACTTCGCCCGGCCCGTGATCCAGCTGACGCCTTACCTGAGTGCGCAGGCTTACTTCACCCGGCTGTACGGAACGCAGTCGGACCCGACGCAGCTCATCTGGAACAAGCAGGCAGTGAATGCCGGTCTGGTGTTCGATATCCGCAAGGCGCTGTTCCGCAGGGATGCATGAATGTAACCAGAAGTGTGTCAACACGCTTTTCGCTTGCGGCCGCCGGGAACCAATCCGGCGGCCGCTGCGTATTGCGCCATGGACAGGTGTTCGGGGCGAAGCGAGCTTTGTTTCGTCCAGCGTCCGGGCAAGAGCGTGTGGCCGGGATTTCCCAGGTAAGGACGGATGGTTTGGCGTGTAAGGGCAAGAGCGGAGTTTTGAGCGTGCTGACGGGCCTGGTCTGTGTAGCCGGCGTGGCCGGTGTTTGCGGGGCAGCGGGACAGGAGAACAAGCCGACAGTGGTGACCGAGACCCCGCCCAGGGAGCAGGCGGCGACGGAGATCAAGGTGCCGCTGCTTTCGCGGGCGGTTCATCTGGCGGACTTTGAAGACCTGGCTCCGCGGCCGGAACTGAAGGGCCAGTTGGCGGAGATCGACGGGTTTGTGCAGAGCGCGCCCAGCGACGGCAGGGGCGCGACACAGAAGACGGTGGCGTACCTTGGGCATACGGCGACCACGTTGTACGTGGTGTTTGCCTGTTTCGACACTTCGCCGGGCCTGGTGCGCGGACACCTCGCGCGGCGCGAGAACGTGCTGGCCGACGATAACGTCTCGGTGCTGCTCGACACGTTTGAGGACCATCGGCGCGGCGTGCTGTTTCAAGTAAATCCGATCGGCGTGCAGGCGGACGCGGCGTGGACGGAGGGCAGCGGCTCCGACTACAGCTACGACCAGGTGTGGGACTCGGAGGGACGGGTGACAGGCAAGGGATGGCTGGCGGAGTTTGCCATCCCGTTTCGCAGTCTGCGCTTTCCGCCGGGGGGCCGCGGCTGGGGCGTGGTACTGACGCGGAACCTGCCGCGCAACAGCGAAACCGATAGCTGGCCGCACATCTCGACCAGCGTGACCGGCACGCTGCCGCAGGAGGGAACGCTGATCGGGATCGAGGGCGTCACCGGCTCGCACAACCTGCAGCTCAATCCGTATGCGCTGCTGCAGAACGAGAAGGCACTGAACAGCCTGGACCCGCTCAATCCATACTTCAGCTCACGACGTTTTGAAGGGACCGCGGGCGGCGATGCCAAGGTGATCGTGAAGGACAGCATCGTGGTGGATGCGACGATCAACCCGGACTTCAGCCAGGTGGAGTCGGACCAGCCACAGTTCACCGTGAATCAGCGCTACCCTGTCTATTTTCCGGAGCTGCGTCCGTTCTTCCTGGAGAATGCGAACTACTTTGCGACGCCGATCAATCTGCTGTATACGCGCAACATCGTGCATCCGGAGTTTGGCGCTCGGGTGACGGGAAAGGCCGGCGGCACCAACGTCGGGCTGCTGGCGATCGATGATCGCGCGCCCGGCGAGACCTTCGCGCCGGGCGACCCGGAGTATGGGAAACGCGCGCTGTTTGCAGTGGCTCGGGCATCGCAGGATCTCGGTAAAGGGTCGAGCGTCGGCGTGATTTATACGGACCAAGAGTTTGCCGGGAGCTGGAACAGGATCGGCGGCCTGGACTTCACGGCGAGGTTCAACGATAAGTGGACAGCGAATGGGCAGACGGTCGAAAGCTCGACCAGGGGGCTGGACGGGAGTTACAGCGCGGGACCGGCGAGTTACCTGGAATTTACCCGGCAAGGACATGCGTTCAACTTCGACGATACTTTCAAGGACTACAGCACTGGTTTTCAGAGCCAGGTTGGATTCATCCAGACTACCGACTTCTACAACGACACGAACCACTCGACATATCAGTGGTATCCGAAGCATAGTGCGCTGCAGAGCGTGGGACTCGAAGAGAACCAGCAGATTGCGTTTGATCACCAGGGCAACCGGATCTACCACTACACCACGTTCGATCCTTTCTTCCTGCTGAAGGGGAATACCGTGCTGGCGCCTCTGGTGGGTGAGAACTCGGATACCGTCGGTCCTCAGGATGGGTATGCGCTGCCGGGCAATCTCAACTTCACGGAGAACTTTGTCGGCTTTGTCACGCGCAGCGCGCCGCTGCGGCAGGTGAACTGGAACATCGTGACCCTGCGCAGCGGCAACGTGAACTACAACCCGGTGGCCGGCGCAGCCCCGACACTGCTGAACCAGAACTATCTGCAGGCGCTGGTGACGGTACAGCCGTTCCGCTCGCTGACCATCGATAACACCTATCTGCTGGATCGGGATCACGAGGCGCATGGTGGACAGGATGTGTACGAGAGCCAGACGATCCGGACCAAGATGAACTATCAATTTACGCGGGCATTCTCCGCGAGAGTGATCGTCGAGTATGATTCGACACTGGTAAATCCGGCCGAGACGTCCCTGCTGCGCACTAAGCAGGTCAGCACGGAGGCGCTGCTGACCTGGCTGCCGCATCCCGGAACCGCCATCTATCTTGGCTATAACAACGATCTGCAGAATATCGATCGCACCCTGTGTAACCGGATTGGAACCGGTGCCTGCGATCCCAGCAATACTGTTCTGCCGCGCAGCTCGAACTACCTGAATGACGGACGCCAGATCTTCCTGAAGGCGAGCTATCTGCTCAGATTCTGAGCGGCAGTTGCGGCAGGGCGATCGCCTGCGCGGGCTAGCTCCGTGCGGGCTAGAGTACACTGCGCGCATGGCGAGCGCGATCCATATCCCTGTCTCGGAGTATCTTGAGACCAGCTTTCGGCCCGACCGCGAGTACGTCGACGGCGAGGTGCGGGAGCGGAACGTGGGACAGTGGGAGCATGCGCGGGTTCAATTGCTGCTGGCCGGCTGGTTGATGAACTACGAGGCGGCGTGGGATGTCATGGCCAGCACCGAACAGCGAGTGCAGGTCTCGCCGATGCGGGTGCGCATTCCTGATCTGGTCGTGCTGCGGCCGGGGACGCAACGGCGGGTGCTTGACCGGCCACCGCTTCTGGTCATTGAAATTCTGTCGTCCGACGACACCTATTCGGACCTGCAGGAGCGATGCGACGACTATCGCCGAATGGGGAGCGAGACGGTCTGGATCGTGGACCCGAGCACCAGGAGCGGCCGGATGTGTATCGACAACCGATGGGTGGGCACCGAACGGCTCGAAGTGCCCGGAAGTCCGATCTATGTTGACCTGCCTGAGCTGTTCAGCCACATCGACTCGCAGGCGAAGAGCTAGCTGCTCTGGATACCGGTGCCATGAGGCTACGGGCGGTGGGAAAGAGAAAGGCCGGGACGTTTGTCCCGGCCTTTCGTTCGGTGCATGGAACGGTGTTCAGGCGTTGGTGGTCTGGGCGGCGGCCGCGACGACTTCCTTGTCGCGCTCCTTCGCGGCAGCCAGTTCCGCGAGCTGCGAACGCTTGGCTTCGGCGGTGTTCTGGCCGAGGTTGGCGTCGAGCTGTTCGGTGGTGAAGGTTTCGATGATGTCGCCCGCGCGCATATCCTTCCAGCCGGCCAGATCGATACCGCACTCGACGCCGTCGCGGACCTCTGAGACGTCGTCCTTCATGCGCTTGAGCGAGCTGATCTTGCCCTTCCAGATCTCCGCGCCGTCGCGCAGCAGGCGAGCCTGCGCGTTGCGCTTGATGACGCCGTCGGTGACCCGGCAGCCTGCGATCTGGCCGACCTTGGTGATCTTGAAAACCTGCAGGATCTCGGCGCGGCCGGCGTAATTCTCCTTGAAGACTGGGTCGAGCAGGCCGTACATGGCCTTTTCGATCTCTTCGCGGAGCTCGTAGATGATAGAGTGCAGGCGAATCTCGACGTTTTCGCGGGCGGCAACCTCGGCGGAGTTGCGATCCGGCCGCACGTTGAAGCCGATGATGACGGCATTCGACGCGGAGGCGAGCAGCACGTCCGATTCGGTGATGGCGCCAACGCCAGAGTGCAGGACGCGGACGCGGACCTTTTCGGTCGACATGTGCGCCAGATCCTCGGCGATCACCTCGACCGAGCCCTGCACGTCGCCCTTGACGATGATGTTGAGGTCCTTGACGCCCGCCTGCTTGATCTGTTCGGCGAGACCTTCGAGCGAGACGCGGGAGCTCTTGGCCAGTTGCGCCTCGCGCTCCTTCATCTTGCGATACTGCGCGATGCCCTTGGCCTTGTCGCGATCCGCCATGACCAGGAAGGTATCGCCGGCATCCGGCATTCCCTCCAAGCCCAGAATCTCGACGGGTGTGGAGGGGCCGGCTTCGGAGATGGGACGTCCGCGGTCGTCGAACATGGCGCGGATTTTGCCGAAGGTGTTGCCGACGATGTAGCTGTCGCCGGTGCGGAGGGTTCCATTCTGGACCAGGATGGAGGCGACGGCGCCGCGTCCGCGATCGAGCTTGGCTTCGATCACCGTGCCGACGGCAGGACGGTCGGGCTGCGCTTTCTGCTCGTTCACGTCGGCGACCAGGCAGATCATCTCTTCCAGAGCATCCAGATTCAGACGCTTCTTGGCGGAGACTTCGACGAACTCGGTGTCGCCGCCCATGCTGGTGGGCTGGACACCTCGACCGGCGAGCTGCATGATGACGCGCTCGGGGTTGGCCTCGGGCTTGTCGATCTTGTTGACGGCGACGATGATCGGCACCTTGGCGGCGCGGGCGTGGTCGATGGCCTCGAGCGTCTGGGGCATGACGCCGTCGTCGGCCGCGACGACGATGACGACGATGTCGGTGACCTTGGCTCCGCGGGCTCGCATGCGGGTGAAGGCTTCGTGACCCGGCGTGTCGAGGAAGACGATCTCGCGGCCAAACGCGGGCGAATCGGGCTTGGTGATCTTCACCTTGTAGGCACCGATATGCTGGGTGATGCCGCCGGCCTCTCCGCCGGCCACGTCGGTAGACCGAATGGCATCGAGCAGCGAGGTCTTGCCGTGATCGACGTGGCCCATCACGGTGACGACTGGCGAGCGAACCACCTCGACCATGCCGGTGGTGTCTTCGAGCAGGCCTTCGATCGCCTCGTTTTCGAGCTGCTCTTCGACTGAGATGACGGTCGCGTCCGCGCCAAAGCGGGCTGCGACATCCTTCACCAGTTCGCCCTCGAGCGACTGGTTGACGGTGACGAGAACGCCCTTCATCAGCAGGACCGCGATCAGATCCTTGCCGCGTACGTCGAGCTTCTCGGCAAGATCCTTGACCGAGATGCCTTCGGTGACGGTGATGGTCTTGGTGATCGGCACCGGCTCGCGGGACATCTGCATGCCGCCGTAACGCGAGGGCGGCTGGAAGCCCTTCATCGGGCCTTCCTTCACTTTTTCGTAGCGCTGACCGCCACGGCGTTGACCGGGGCGTGCGGGACGCAGGCCGGCCGGCGGCGCTCCACCCTCAGGCGCGGCACCGGGAGCGCCGGGGCGAGGAGGAAATCCGCCTCCGCCCGGACGCGGCGGGAAGCCCGGACGTGCCCCCGGCGTGAAGCCAGGACGCGCACCGGGTCCGCCGGGGCCGCCAGGGCCGCCGGGAAAGGTGCGGGTGGGGTGCATCGGGCGGCGTGCGCCGGGCCCCCCAGGGCCACCCGGTCCACCCGGCCCGGTGGATGGCCGCGAGCCGGGGCCACCCGGGCCGGAGCCGGGGAAGCCGGGGCGAGGACGAATGAAGATGGGCCGGCGGTCGGCCGCGCCGGGTGCCGGAGGAGGCGCGGTATAGATGGGCCGCGGACCGGTCTGCGGCATGATGACACGGCGCGCAGGGGTGGCTTGAGCGGCTGCCGCCTCTGGTGCGGAGGTCTCGGGAGCGGGTGCGACCGGCTCAGCAACCGGCGGCGGCACCGCGGCTGCGGGAGCCGGCGTGGGTGCCGGGGCGGCTGCCGCAGGCGGCGTGGTTGCGGCCGGCGGACGTGGTGGAGCGGCGACGACGACCGGAGCGGTACTGGCAGGGCGGCTGAGAACGCTGGGCTGCGCCGGTGCCGGGGCGGCGCCCGGGCGGCCCTGGAGTGGAGTGCCGGGACGTGTCTGCTGCGGTGCGCCCGGTCGGGCGATCACCGTGCCTGCAGGCCGGTTGCCGCTGGGCCGGGCCGCGGGCGCAGGAGCAATGATGCGCGCGCCCTGGTTGGGCAGCGGAACGATGCGGCGCGGCGCCGGAGCCGCGGGCTGGGCGGCGGCTGCCGGAGGCTGAGGCGCGGCTGCGGCTTGCGCAGTTGGCGCTGCAGCAACTTCCGCAGGTGCTGGCGGCGGCTGTGGAATGGATGGGGCGGCGGGCGCTGCCTCTGCCGGCGCCGGCGTGGACACGGCCGGCGGCTGCGCCGGAGTGCTTGCCGCAGGACGCGCGGGCGCGGCTACGGTGACCGGGCGCTGGCCATTCGGCTGGGCTACCGTGACCGGGGGGCGAGTGCCTGCCGCCGGCGGAACGGTGACCGGGCTGCCGGCAGGGCGTGCAACCGGACTCGACACGGCGACTCCACCGCCCGCGGTACGCTGTGGCTGCGGGTTGGCGCGGGCAGCGGCTTCGGCGTTCTTGCGTTCGAGGATGGCGCGCATCGCGTCTCCGGGCTTCGAGATGTTACCCAGGTTGAAGCTGGGCTCTGGCCGCGAAGTGCTCCTCGACTGGCTGCCGCGAGAGCTCGGGTTCTTAAAGTATTCGCGCACGCGTTCGGCCTGGTCGGCCTCGATGGAACTGGAGTGGGTCTTGCCGCTGACGCCAATTGCTTCAAGCGCGTCAAGGATTGGCCTGCTCTTGACTTCCAGTTCGCGTGCCAGATCGTTGATTCTAACTTTGCTCATCCGTCCCTTTATCGCTTCCGTCCCGCGCCGCTTAGCCGTTCATACGAGCCTCGTTCGAAGTGGAAGTCGCTGTCTCTCTTATTATCCCTGAATTTGTTGAAAAAGCAGTACGTGTGCGAAGGGCTTTCTTGCTGACCCTAGCCACGGTCGTGCCCATCCGTGTTCTCGGCGATGTCGGCGGTCTCGTCCGAGATCTCCTGGCTTTCGGCCACCAGCGTGTCGATCGCATCGTTATCCATCTCGATGCCGGCCTCACGGTTGTCGGCATCGGAGAAGCCGTCGAGCGAGGACTCCGACTCTTCCATTGCTGCAATGTCTTCGGTGGAGAGGTCGTGCAGCTCTTCCGGCGTGTCGAGCGGGTCGAGTGTGGCGCGCTCGTGGGCGAGAATTTCTTCTGGAGTCTTGGACATGGACGTGGTCTCCGGCGTTTCGGTTGAGGTTTCGATGACGGCCAGCGGCACCGGGCGATCTTCGCCCTCTTCGTAGTGGCCAAAGTAGTGACGAACGGCGACCGAGATCTTTTCGATCGTCTTTTCGCCGATCCCAGGAACCTCCGCAAGCTCTTCCGCGGTCATATCGGCGACCGCCTCGACGGTGGTGATGCCGGCGGCAATCAGCTTCTCGAGGATGGCTTCGCCGAGTTCGGTGACCTGCTCGATCGGGGTGGAGGGTCCGCCGGACATGGCCTGCATCTGCTGCTCCACCTCCTGGCGCTTCTCTTCCTCGGACTTGATGTCGATCTTCCAGTTGAGCAGCTTGGCGGCGAGGCGCACGTTCTGGCCCTTCTTGCCGATCGCCAGGGAAAGCTGGGTGTCGTCGACGATCACCTCGATCTGCTTCTCGGCGATATCGGTGATGGAGACGCGCGAAACCTTGGCAGGCTGCAGCGCCTTCTCGGCGAAGGTGGTGATCTCCTCCGAATATTCGATGATGTCGATCTTTTCACCGCGCAGTTCGCGGATGATGGATTGCACGCGCATGCCCTTCATGCCCACACAGGCGCCCACCGGGTCGACATCCTTGTCGCGGCTCATGACCGCGATCTTGGTGCGTTCGCCGGCCTCGCGGGCGATGGCGCGGATGGTCACGGTTCCGTCGTAGATCTCCGGAACCTCAGACTGGAAGAGGTTCTGGACCAGCGCAGGAGCGGCGCGCGAGACGATCACCTGCGGTCCTTTGGCGGCGCGGTCCACACGCAGCAGCACCACCCGGACGCGCTCGCCGACCGCAAACTGCTCCAGCCGCGACTGCTCGCGCTTGGGCATGCGGGCTTCGGCCTTGCCCAGGTCGAAGATTACGTCCATGGGCTCCAGCCGCTTCACCGTGGCGTTGATCACCTCGCCGGCGCGATGGTTGTACTCGTTGAAGACGGTGTCGCGCTCGGCTTCGCGAACCTTCTGGAAGATCACTTGTTTGGCCATCTGCGCGGCGATGCGGCCGAGAGGGCTGGTGTCCTTGTAAAAACGCAGCTCGCCGCCGACTTCAACCTCGGGCGCGAGCTCGCGCGCCTGCTCCAGCGTCAGCTCATTGGTCTCGTCGGTGATCTGGTCGTTCGCCTCGACCACCGTCTTGTAGACGTAGGCGCGAATTTCGCCGGTCTCGCGATCCATCTCGGCGCGCATATTCTCCTGGGTCTTGTAGTACTTGCGCGTGGCCAAGGCGATGGCGTCCTCAATGGCGTTGACGACGACTTCGGGCTCGATACCCTTTTCGCGGCTGAGTGCTTCGATGGACTGGTAAAGTGGGCTTGCCATGAATGAGTTCCTAGTTCCTGGTTTCCGTTCAGGTTGTCAGTTGGAGCGGTTTACAACTCCGCGATAAGGTTTGCCTTTTCCACATTGCTCAAGGCGATTGCGACGGTTTCTTCCTGGGCGGCCTTCTTTTGCCTGGCCTTTTGTTTGATGGCGCGGAGGTCGAGCGTGAGCGTCTGCCCGGTGAAGCCGATGAGCCGCCCCTGAAAGTGCCGGGTGTTGTTGACCGCGGTGAAGGTCTGCAGCTTGATCAGCGAGCCGGAGAAGCGGATAAAGTCGGCCGGCTGCGACAGCCGGCGATCGAGCCCGGGCGACGAGACCTCAAGCGTGTACTCCGCGCCGGGAATCAGGTCCTCGACGTCCAGCACGGTGCCAAAGTCGCGCGTGAAAATCTCACAGTCTTCGTGCGTGACGAAGGACAGAATCGCAGGCGAAACGCCCTTGGGCAGCGCCGCTTCCTCGCTGTTTGCGGCCTCTTGCGCAAGCCGGGCGCGGGTCTCGGCGTTCTTCTCGATGAAGACGCGCAGCGTGCGGAACTTCCCCCCGCCGGAGAATTCAAGGTCCACGACATCGAGCGAGTGCGAGGCCGCGATGCGGTCGGCGGTAGCGCGGATTGTGTCGAGCTGAAGAGCCATCGAGTTGGGCAGGGAATTGTGTTGTGAGCACAAAAAAGTGGGCGTTGGCCCACTCGTCTCTTCCGCCACATCTCCCGGTCTGATCACGGGCGCAAACTATGCGGCAGAACGGATTCGTCTGCAGGTTCGATCTTACGCCGGTCTTCCAGCGAATTCAAGCAAGACGCTGGGGCCGCAGCTAAGGAACGTAGCTACAGAACGCAGCTACAGAAATCCGGCAATCCGGGTTCGGTCCTGGCCGGGGCGTCACGTCCTTGCGTCACGCGGGCTGAGACAGCAGATTCTCAACCTGCGGCGCCGCGATGAAGAGCGACGCGCACAGCCTTATACTGGAAGCTGTGAGCAAGACCTTCTACATCGAAACCTTCGGCTGCCAGATGAACGCCCACGACTCCGAAAAGGTGGTCGGAACGCTCGAGCACGAAGGCTACAGCCAGGTGCAGGACGAGGCCGACGCCGGCCTCATCCTCTACAACACCTGCTCCATCCGCGATAAGGCCGAGCAGAAAGTCTTTCACCGCCTGAACGAGTACAAGCGT
>CAJCHN010000017.1 GCA_903970285.1 Rhodanobacteraceae bacterium
TGCGGACTTCACCATCCCGTTCGGCAAGGCAAGGATCGTCAAGCCCGGGAAGGATCTGACCGTCATCACCTATGGAGCGGTCGTGCCGCGAGCGCTCCAGGCGGCGGTGAGAATTCAGCGGGAGAAGGGAATCAGCGTCGAATTGATCGACCTGCGCAGCCTCAGCCCCTATGACTGGGAAGCCATCGCGGAATCGGTTCGCAAGACCAGTCGCGCCATTGTGGCGCACGAAGACATGAGGAGCTGGGGCTACGGAGCGGAGATTGCCGCACGCATCAGCGAAGAGCTCTTCCACGACCTCGACGCGCCGGTTCGGCGCGTTGCCGCGATGGATACCTTCGTCGCCTATCAACCCATCCTCGAAGATGCGATCCTGCCGCAGAGCGACGACCTTTACGGCGCGATGGCGGAGCTTGCCCGCTTCTAGCGCAGATCGCCCGGTCCCCTCGCCGACGCGTATCCTGCGGTTCGATGAGTGCATCGGCCCTGAAGACAGCAAGCGAGACGCTTTGGCGGAGGCGCTGGCACCTACTGTCAAGTTTCGAGTGAGCACGATGTCTACAGCCGGGATCAGCACTCCCGTCCCATCCAGTTAATTCGGCCTCTTGGCAAGCATGTCGCTGCACTTGACTGCCGAACCGGCGAACGCCCGTGCGACAGTTTCTTTCGTCGCTTGTCGTAGAGTGGCGCGGGAGCTCGCCTGGCATCTGCAGCGGCTCGTCTCCACGTACGGCCTTGTGAAACCGAGGATTCTAAAGGTGAACTGTGCCTGCGGCCTCTGCAACTTCCGGGGCCATGGATCAATTGTGAAGAAGCTTACAATTGTACCCATGCTATTTCGTGACATCAATCTCGATGCCGCTTTTTCGGCGGGGCAGTTCATCCCCTACTTTCAGCCTCTGGTAGGGCTGCGCAGCGGGAGCCTGGAGGGCTTCGAGGTTCTCGCGCGCTGGAATCATCCTCATGCCGGTCTGGTCATGCCGAACGAGTTCATCGGACGTGCGGAAAGGGAGGGCTGGATTGGTGAGCTGATGCGTGAACTGCTGCGCGCGGCGTTTCTCCGCATGTCAGAGCATCAGGATGGGCTGACGCTCGCGGTGAATGTCTCTCCGGTCCAGCTACGGGATCTGAGTCTGGCGAAGCAGATTCGCGCCACTGCGGATCAGGCCGGATTCAGTCTTGACCGGCTGATGGTGGAGATTACCGAGAGCGCGTTGACCGAAAACCTGGAGCAGGCGCTGCACATCGCGCGGGAGTTGAAGTCGATGGGCTGCAGGCTGGCGTTGGACGACTTTGGCACCGGATATTCGAGTCTTCTGCACCTGCAGTCACTGCCGTTCGACGAGCTGAAGGTGGACCGCAGTTTCGTGGGATCGATGACGGAGCGTCGCGGGAGCCGGAAGATTGTCGGCGCGGTGCTTGGCCTGGGGCAGAATCTCGGACTGACAACAGTGGCTGAGGGTGTGGAGTCGGAGGAGCAGGCGGGATTGCTGCGGTGGATGGGGTGCGATGTGGGCCAGGGCTGGCTTTACGGGCGGCCGATGCCGCCGGAGCAGCTGGATGACTTCCTGGGGAGCTATACGCCGCGCCCGGTCGTGTTGACGCCCAGATCCTGCACGGCAACCTCGCTCGAAGATCTATCCGGATTGCCGAGTGAGCGGCTGGCCCAGCTGCAGGCGGTGTACGACGGAGCTCCGGTGGGTCTTGGCTTTGTCAACACGCAGATGCGCTACGTCAACCTGAATCATCGGTTGGCCGACATGAACGGCTTCGCGGTTGAAGAGCACATCGGCAGGCACGTGACCGAGATCATCCCGGAGCTTGCGGGGCCATCCGGAGACGCTTTGCGCCGGGCGCTGACGGGTGAAGTGATGTCGGACGTCGAAATCAACCTGCGCAATCGGCGTACGGGGCATCCGAGGACAGTATTGCTTTCCTACCAGCCGGTGCGCGATGAGGCCAACGAAGTGATCGGGGTGTCGCTTTCGGCGATCGATATCAGCGAGCGAAAACGCGCGGAGGAGGCGTTGCGCGAAAGCGAAGACCACTACCGGCATACGGTCGAGCTGAATCCGCAGATACCCTGGCTGATGGACGCCGAAGGCAGGAATATCGAGGTGAGCCCGCGCTGGCAGGCGACGACCGGACTCACGCGGGAGCAGACCAGCGGCAACGGGTGGATGGACGCCTTGCATCCGGACGACCGAGGGCGAATCACACCGATGATCGAGAACTCTCTGCGCAGCTTTGAGCCGATCGACGTGGAATATCGCGTTCGGCTACCGGAGGGTGGATGGAAGTGGATGCGGTCGCGAGGCTCGCCGCGATTCAACTCTGCAGGCAAGGTGATCTGCTGGTACGGCAGTGTGGAGGATATCGACCAGCGCAAGCGGACGGAGGAAGAGCTGCGGGCAAGCGAAGCACGTCTGAAGGCGGTCTTCAACTCAGTGCCGGTCGGCATCATCCTGGCGGACGCTCCGGAGGGAACTTTGCGGATGACGAATCCGGAGGCGAAGCGCTTGATCAGCGATCCAGTTCTGCCTGGCCCCAGCAGCCGGAACTTCTCGCGGTGGTGGGCGCTTAAAGAGGACGGAGAGATGCTGACGTGTGACGAGTATCCGCTGGCGCGCGCGCTGCGCGGCGAGGCGACCCATTACGAAGAGATGCTTTGTCAATTCGCGGATGGCTCAAAGCGCTGGCTTGGACTTTCGGGAGCGCCCATCCGGGGAGAGGACGGGGAGGTCGCGGGCGGAGTGATCGTGGTGCAGGACACGGACGCCGCTAAGCGCGAGCTGAAGCGTCTGCTGGGCGTGGCCGAGACGGTGGTTGGTGAGCTAAGAGCGCGAACTTGAGTCTGGTGCGCGCCTTCCGTGGCTCTCCTGGGCAGCCACTTTCCCTCATGCATGAACTTCGCCGCGACCGGCTGAAATCGACCGGCCGGTGGCGTCACTCGCCTGCAGAACGGCAGAGGGGCGGCGATATTCTAGACTTTACGCCGGTCCCGGGCATAAAAGATGCAAAGTATTCAAACCGCTGGGCTTATGGTCTGACCATGAGAGCGGTTTGCTCCAGGAGTTGTGCAAGCCTCGCCGCCGATTTGCGTCGCCGGCGTCTGCGGAGTCCATTTGAGAAGAAGTTCGGCCCGGCTACGCAACTAGAACCCTTCTGGTGGGGTTTCGAGGAGGGTAGGGTCACGAGGAGAACGCGACGATGGCGGCTGGGCGAATGGTCAGGAGTGGATTTCCCGGGGTGGGCCGCATGGCGGTGGCCTTCTCCCTTTGCGGGCTTTTGGTGGGGCAGCCGGTGCTCGCTGAAGCCGCGTCCGTGGGTGCGCCGCCCATCGCCTCCGGCGGGCAGATTCAGGGCCGCGAGCGCATTCTGCATGCACTGAACCGGTTTACTTTTGGCCCGGCTCCGGGCGAAGTCGCCGCCGTTGAGAAGATCGGCCTGGATCGCTGGTTCGAGCAGCAGTTGAATCCTTCGAGCATCGACGATTCTGCGCTGGACGCTCGCCTGGCCCAGTACCCGGCGATCAGTCTATCCATTGCGGAGCTCGATGCACGGTATCCCGGACCGGGCGCGGTTCGGCAGATGATGAACGGCAGGCAGCCGCTGCCGGCGGATCCCACGCTGCGCGTCCTGGCCGAGGATCAGATCGCTTTCTACAAGATGCAGAAGGCGAAGCAGGAATCCAAGGCGGCCGAGACCATGCCGGAGGGGGGCGGCACGGGCGCTGCCGGCACCAACCAGGCGGGAGAGATGAAGGCAGGCTCGCCTGGCGAGATGACGGCCGACGCATCGATCGCTGATTCGGGCGACCAGGCCGCGGCTTCATCCCGGCGGGACCTGCTGATGCACCTGACCGCGCTTGCGCCTTCAGACCGCTTTTCTACCATCATGGCCATGTCGCCCGATGCCCTGGTGCGTCTGCGCGGAGCGCTGAAGGGCGGCGAGCAGATGCAGCTCACCGCGGGCATGAGTCCGGAGCAGAAGGAGACACTGCTCGCGCTCGGTGGGTCGCTGCAGATGATCGGCCTGGAGGCGATGGAGTCGCGGGTGGAGCGGGATATCTACTCCAATCGCCAGCTCGAAGCCGTCATGACGGACTTCTGGCTGAACCACTTCAACGTGTACGTGCGCAAGAATCAGCAGGAAGCTTACCTGCTGCCGACCTATGAACGGGAGACCATCCGGCCTCACGCGCTGGGAAACTTCGAGGACCTGCTGGATGCAACAGCCGAGAGTCCGGCGATGCTCGAATACCTGGACAATGCGCGTTCGATCGGACCTGACTCAGTGGCCGCGCAGCGCCAGAAGCGCGGCACCGGACTGCTGGCCGGCGGACTGCCTGACGCCAAGCCGAAGCCACAGGGAAGTGCCGGATTGAACGAAAACTACGGCCGCGAGCTGATGGAATTGCACACGCTCGGGGTCAACGGAGGCTACACCCAGGCCGACGTCACGAACGTGGCCAAGGTCTTCACCGGCTGGACCATCGACCGGAAGAGCGGGCAGTTTGAGTTCAACGAAAATCGTCATGAGCCCGGGGCGAAGACGGTTCTGGGCAAGACTATCCACGAAGACGGGATGAAGGAGGGGCTGCAGCTTCTGCACATGCTGGCCACCAGCCCGGCGACGGCGCACTTCATCTCGCAGAAGCTTGCGGTCCGCTTTGTCAGCGACGATCCGCCGCCGGCGCTGGTCGATCGCATGGCCGCCAGCTTTCTTGCCAGTCATGGTGACATCAAGGCGGTGCTGCGGACGATGTGGCGGTCGCCGGAGTTCTGGTCGCCATCCGTCCTGAGCGCCAAGGTGAAGACGCCGGAAGAGTTTGTTTTCTCCGCCGTCCGTGCGAGCGGCGCCGAGGTGAAGAGCCCGGCGGCGCTGGTGCAATCCATCGCAAAGCTGGGCATGCCGCTCTACGGCATGCAGACTCCCAACGGCTATAGCTGGAAGCAGGATGACTGGGTCAGCACCGGGGCGCTGGTGAGCCGGATGAACTTCGCCCTTGTGCTGGCTGCCAACCGCATTCCCGGCACACGGACGGAGTGGAATTCGCTGCTGGATTCGCCTGCGGCGGGCGTGGTTCCGGCCGGCTACTCGGTCGACGACGCCGCAGCCACGAAGGAACGGCGTCTGGAGGCAGACCTGCTCGGTCAGCCGGTCAGCGACCGGACCCGCGCCGCGGTGCTGAGCCAGGCGAACGACAACTCTGTGACCGAGCAGGCGGAGACCCAGTTCGACCTGCGCGGCGCCGGCAAGGGCAACCGGAGCTATGCCGTTCGCAGCCTGGACGACGGGGCAGCGGCTCAGGAAAACGATCCGCAGGCGGCGGTGCTGGCCGGACTGCTGCTTGGTTCGCCGGAGTTTCAGCGTCGATAGCGATTTGCACCAGACGATTCGAAACAAAGCACTTCGAAGCGGGTTTCAACCAGTGAGGGAAGTCAAATGATGAACAGCAGGCGGAGTTTGCTCGACACCAGCGATTGGGGATGCGACATGCACGGGCGGGATCTGCCCCGGCGCAGCGTGGCCTCGCGGCGCGGATTTATGAAGGGGGGCGCGTTGGCGCTGGTCGGGACTTCGGTGATTCCGAGCTTCCTCTTGCGCTCCGTCATGGCCGAGGCGACGACCGCCGCAGCCAATCGTAAGAAGCTGGTGGTGCTCTTCCAACGCGGCGCGGCCGATGGCCTGAACATCGTGGTGCCGTACCAGGAGAAGAATTACTACGCCATGCGCCCCTCGATCGCACTGCAGCAGAAGGATGTCCTCGACCTGGACGGCTTCTTCGGGCTGCACCCGGCGATGGCGGCGTTCAAGCCGCTCTACCAGGAGGGGCATCTGGCGATCATCCACGCCGCCGGATCGACCGACACCACGCGCTCGCACTTCGACGCCCAGGACTACATGGAGAGCGGCACGCCGGGGGTGAAGTCGACGCCCGATGGCTGGCTGAACCGGGCCCTGGTCGACGGGCCGGCGCCGAGTGGCCCGGGCGGCAAGCCCTCTGCCTTTCGCGCGGTCGCGCTGGGGACACAGGTGCCGCGCACGCTCCAGGGCAAGGTACCGGCGATCGCGGTCACCAACCTGGCTGACTTTTCAGTCGGCGGCAAGGGAGCGCAACCCTCTGCCATCTCGAACGCCTTCGAGGCCATGTACGACCAGAGCACGGACGCAGTGCTCCACGGCACCGGCCAGGAGACTTTCGAAGCGGTGAAGATGCTGAAGTCCGCCGATCCCGCCAAGTACCAGCCGGCGGCCGGCGTCACCTACCCGAACACTCCATTTGGGAGCAGCCTGAAGCAAATCGCGCAGTTATTGAAGGCGAACCTGGGCGTGGAGGCGGCATTCACCGATATCGGCGGCTGGGACACGCACCAGAACCAGGGCGGGGCGACCGGCCAACTGGCGAACCGGCTGACCGAGTTTTCCAACGGCATCGCAGCCTTCTGGAAGGATATGGGAGCCGAATCCGAGAACATTACCCTGGTCACCATGTCCGAGTTTGGGCGCACCGCGCGCCAGAACGGGACGGGCGGCACCGACCATGGCCACGCGAACGTGATGTTCGTCCTCGGGGGCCAGGTGAGGGGCGGCAAAGTCTATGGAAAGTGGCCCGGTCTGAGCGACGGCCAGCTGAACGAAGGGCGCGACCTCGCGGTCACGACGGATTTCCGGAAGGTGCTCGGGGAGGCCGCTTACAAGACGCTGGGATCCAGAAATATGGAGATTGTTTTTCCCGGTGCCCAGGTCAGGCCATCGGAATTCCTCAACTTCGTCTAACATCCGGGCCTGTCCGAGAGCGGGGGCACGCGTCCCTGCTGGCGATTTGGGCCTCCCCGTACTCAATCTGGTTCGCGGCGAATAGCACAAATGTGGAAGAGCATCTGGCAACTTTTTTCTGTAGGCTGCGTCTTATCAACTGTAGCAAGCAAGCAGCCGGACTTTCAGTTCCCTCGGTTCCGGCTTCCCCTATCCGCAACACCCACTCCCCCCATCCGTAAGGCGCCCTGGACACCGGGCGCCTTCACTTCTTTCTGCGGTTGACGCGGCGGGCGGCCGGATCAGGCGAGTCCGAGACGGCGATCGAGCGCCAGTGCCCCGGAACCGGAGGTAACCAGCAGCAGCGCCATCACCAGCAGCGCGAGCGCATACTCCGATCCGCGGTAGCCGTGCCGGAGGTCCACCTTCCAGAGCGCGACCAGCAGGTTGCCCACGATCAGGAACGACCAGAAGCGAGTCAGCAGGCCGGCGAGAACGCAGGCTCCGCCCACGAACTCCGTGGCGATGGAGACGTAGCCCAGCCAGAATGGCAGGCCGAGGCCGGCAACGAAGTGGCAGAAGGACTCGATTCCGGCCAGCGGATGGGCGCGGTGAAGACCGGTGCCGGCGGGAATGATCTTGTCCCAGCCGGCCAGGAGCATGGCGAGCCCGAGAACCATGCGAACCAGCGCGACTGCCCAAGGTTGAAGCTTGTTGAGGCTGCGAATCATTCTTTGGGAGAGCTTACCGTTTCGGGTTGAGGCCGTGCGGACGATGGGGGGCCCAGGTATTCATCAAGGAAACGCCTGATCGACTCCACATACGCCTGCTCGGACGCTTCACCGGGATGATCGAAGCTGACGACCAGCTTGGGGTCGGGTGCGGCACGGAAGATTGCCTGATTGGCATTGAGCCGGCCGGTCTCCCATCCGAACGGGCTGTCGGTCAGCAGCAGCTTCGGCTGGTGCAAGCTGTTGAGGGCGGCGGCCAGGTCGAAGTGCTCCTGCACCAGCAGGCGCATCGGCATCAGAAAGGCTTTTCCGGATTGGGTCGCGTTTGTGAAGGCATTGGGGTCGGGATCGTCGAGGATAACGGACCGCAGCTCCGGTCGCGAACGGGCGAGATTCGCGGCCAGGACAGCGCCCAGTCCTTCCCCATAGGGAACGATAGTGGACGCGGGAATGTGGCGGGTGTCGACCAGATAGTCCAGCGCGGCCATCGAGTCTTCCGCCATCCGCTCTTCGGTTGGATGAGGCGGGCTGCTCTGGCCGAAGCCGCGATAGTCGATGGCGAAGATATGGACGCTGGCCTGGTGCAGCAGGTTCAGCGTGCGTACGCTCGAAGAGAGCGAGCCGCTGCCGCCGTGGAGATAAAGAATGGTGGGCGTTTCCGCTGAAGGCGAAGCCGCGGGAATCCACCATCCGGAGAGCCGCGGCGTTCCGGTCGCGGCGGCGTCGAAGCGGATCGGCTGGAAGGGAACCGATGGTGTGACATCGATCCTTGCCGCCGGATGCAGCATCAACTGCCAGCTTCCCTGCCAGATGAGGAGGCAAACGGCGAGGTAGGCAAACAGCATGGCGACGGCGAGGGTGACGGCGAGCGCCTTGACCAGCCACATCGGCTCGACGACCTCCGGCTGGCCGGCGACCGGACGGGGCGTCAAGCGGTCTGGAGTTTTGAGCTTCGTCTGCTTCGAATTGCGATTGGGATTGCGTGAGGCCATGCGGTTCTGCTTTGAGGGTAGCACCGGCGAGCCGGGGCCCTTTTGTGCCCGCGGCGTCTTCGTCGTCAGCCCTGATTGCGTTCTTGCGTAGGATTGCAGATGAGGAGTTCGGATGGCGCAGTGGGTTCGGTTGTGCAGTGTGGCGGAAGCTCCCGCCGAGGGAACGGTGAACGAGCAGCGGGCGGGCGAGTTTGAAATCTGCCTGGCCCGCGTGGATGGAGAATTGAAAGCGGTGGACAATCTGTGCCCCCACCGTCGCGGGCCGCTGGGTCAGGGCTGGTTGGAGGGGAAGGCCGTCGTCTGCCCCTGGCACGCGTGGGCATTCGATTTGAAGACGGGCTGCGCGGAATATCCGGAGGGTGAAAAGGTCGGAGTGTTCGCGCTTTGCATCGAAGGAGAAGACGTGCTGGTGAACCTGGAGTGACCACCTTGGTTCTGCTGCACGGAGCAGGTGTGGAAACTTAACGTGCGCCGGACGCATATAACTGCTATGCATAAACAGTCGGGCGGAGCGGAAACCGCCCCGGCGGGAAGAGGAGATTTTCCATGAAGATTCGGAACTGGATGCTTGCACTTCTGGGTGTGGTGATTCTGGCGGGTTCGGCCGTACCGGCGAACGCGGCATACCGTCATCACCGTCATCACCGTCATCATCACCATCACTAAACCGCGCTTTGTGCGCCGCAGGGTAAGACGAAGCCCGGCCATTCCAAGGCCGGGCTTTCGCTTGGCCGGACGCAGACTACAGGCGCTCTGTTTCCCACCCGCTGAACCTGTTAGACTTGGGTGATTCCCCGAAAAACTGAAGGAATCGCAGGAGAAGCAATGCAGGCTATGCTGGCGCTGGAGGATGGCCGCGTATTCCGGGGGAAGGGATACGGGGCACCGGTGGAACGGGCGGGTGAGGTTGTGTTCAATACCTCGCTGACCGGGTATCAGGAGATCTTTACCGATCCGTCCTACGCCGGGCAGATTGTGGTGCTGACCAATCCGCACATCGGCAACTACGGCACCACGCCGCACGATGCGGAGTCCGCCAGGCCGATGATTGAAGGCCTGGTGACGCGGGAGTTCTCGACCACCAGCTCCAACTGGCGCGCCACAGAGGTTGCGGACGAGTACCTGGAGCGCAACGGCATCCCCGTGATCGCCGAAGTGGATACGCGGGCGGTGGTGCGGCATCTGCGGGCCAACGGCGTGATGCGCGGGATTATCGCCTCGGGCGAAAACCTGGACGAGGCTGCGCTGGTGGCGAAGGCCAGATCCATTCGCAAGATGGATGGAACGGATCTTGCATCGGTGGTCTCGACGAAGACGGCTTATGAATGGTCTGCTCTCGAGCCGAAGAACCAGACCGGCGACAAGCTGCTGCCGGCAGGGAGCCAGGAGCAGCAGCCGATGCATGTGGTCGCGTACGACTTCGGCATCAAGGAGAACATCCTGCGCATGCTCACACGCGAAGGCTGTCGCGTGACCGTGGTTCCGGCGCATACACCGGCCGAAGAGGTGCTGGCGATGGGGCCGGATGGGGTCTTTTTCTCGAATGGACCGGGAGATCCGGAGCCGCTGGATTATGCGATCGAGAACGTTCAGGCGCTCAAGGGGAAGGCGCCTTTGTTTGGCATCTGCCTCGGCCACCAGATCTTCGGGTTGGCGCTGGGCGGCAAGACTTACAAGCTGAAGTTCGGGCACCACGGCGGCAATCACCCTATTCTGAATCATCAGACGGGAAAGGTTGAGATCACGGCGCAGAACCATAACTACAACGTCGACCCGGCCTCTCTGCCGGCAGATGTGGAGCAGACCCACACCAACCTGAACGACGGCACGCTGGCCGGATTGAAGCACAAAACCGACCCCATGTTCAGCGTGCAGTATCACCCGGAGGCGAGCCCAGGGCCGCATGACTCGCATTACTTGTTCAAGGATTTTCGCACGATGATGGAGACTTGGAAGAAGTAACTCATCAGCCTAAGATTTCCACCTTTCATGTTGAATGGTTCGCTTATTGACATGCGAGCCCTTAACAAGAAGGAAGTGAGGTGCTTTTTAGAATGCGCCTTGATGATCTCGGTTCCCGCAGATGTCGAATTGTTGAACAGGACAGCATCCGTTGAATCCAAGGCCATGAAGAAGGCACTGACGACCTTTGAAAACTGTCACCTGCCGAAAAATGAGATTGGTTGCAAGGCTTGAATCGGAAAGCTTAGTGGAGAAATAAACTTAGAATGCCACGCAGGAATGACATTGCAAAGATTCTCGTGATCGGCTCCGGCCCGATCGTCATCGGGCAGTCGGCCGAGTTCGATTACTCCGGGACCCAGGCCTGTAAAGCGCTCAAAGCCGAAGGCTACGAGGTGGTGCTGGTGAACTCGAACCCGGCGTCCATCATGACCGATCCCGAGGTCGCCGACCGCACCTATATCGAGCCGCTTACCGCTGCTTATCTCGAAGAGATCCTCCGGGTGGAATCTGAAATGCTGGCGCCCGGCTCCGGGGTGTTTGCCGTGCTGCCCACCGTAGGCGGCCAGACCGCTCTCAACCTGGCGGTCGATCTCGCGGACTCCGGCGTGCTGGAGCGCTTTGGCGTGGAGTTGATCGGGGCCAAGCTGGAGGCGATCAAGAAAGCCGAAGACCGGCTGCTGTTCAAGGATGCGATGAACCGGATCGGCCTCGATATGCCGAAGTCGCAGCTGGTGAACAACGTCTCCGACGGCCTCGCTTTCGCGGGCAAGATTGGCTTTCCGGTAGTCATCAGGCCCAGCTTCACGCTGGGCGGGTCGGGCGGCGGAATCGCCTACAACCGCGAGGAGATGACCGAAATCCTCTCCCGCGGCATCGATCTCTCGCCCGTCTCTGAATGCCTGATCGAGGAGAGCGTGCTCGGCTGGAAGGAGTATGAGCTCGAGGTCGTGCGCGACCTCAACGACAATGTCATCATCGTCTGCTCCATCGAGAACTTCGATCCGATGGGCGTGCATACCGGCGATTCCATCACCGTCGCGCCGGCGCAGACGCTCACCGACCGGGAGTACCAGTGCATGCGCGATGCGGCCATCGCGGTCATCCGCGAGATCGGCGTGGAGACCGGCGGCAGTAACGTGCAATTTGCCGTAAACCCGCAGAACGGCCGCATGACGGTCATCGAGATGAACCCTCGCGTGAGCCGGTCTTCGGCTCTGGCCAGTAAAGCGACGGGTTTCCCGATCGCCAAGATAGCCGCGCGGCTGGCGGTTGGCTACACGCTCGATGAGCTGCAGAACGACATCACCAAGGCGACGCCCGCGTGCTTCGAGCCGACGATCGACTATGTCGTCGTCAAGATTCCGAAGTGGCAGTTCGAGAAGTTTCCCGGCGCGGACGAAAATCTCGGACCGCAGATGAAGTCGGTCGGCGAAGTGATGGCCATCGGGCGCACCTTCAAAGAAGCCATGATGAAGGCGGTGCGGTCGATGGAGACGGGCAGGAAAGCGACCGCGGACGAGATCGAACCGCGGCGGCTGACCCAGCGCCTGGTGACGCCGCACCCGGAGCGTCTGTCCTACGTGCGCTACGCCTTCGAGCGCGGCCTGACGGTGCGGGAAGTCTCGCGCATGACCGGCATGGATCCCTGGTTTCTGCACCAGATCAAGCAGATCACGGACGAGATCAAGGCGATTGCCGCGCTGCCCATCGACGGTGTGACCGCGGAAGACCTGCGCACGGCCAAGCGTATGGGAATCTCGGACGAACGGTTGGCCGCCGGGTGGGGAGTCATGCCGGCCGAGGTGCGCGCATTGCGCAAGCGCCTGAAGGTGATGCCCGTCTACAAGATGGTCGACACCTGCGCGGGCGAGTTTGAGAGCTTCACGCCTTACCTGTACAGCTGTTACGACGAAGAGGATGAGGCCGCGCCCACCAGCCGCCGCAAGATCATGATTCTGGGATCCGGCCCGAACCGCATCGGGCAGGGAATCGAGTTCGACTACTGCTGCTGCCACGCGGCTTTCGCGCTGCGCGAGGATGGCTACGAGACCATCATGGTCAACTGCAATCCGGAGACGGTCTCGACCGACTACGACACCAGCGACCGTCTCTACTTCGAGCCGTTGACGCTCGAAGATGTGCTCGGCGTCTACGAGCATGAGGCTTCGGGCGGCGCGGAGATCGGGATGATCGTGCAGTTCGGTGGGCAGACTCCGCTGAACCTTTCGTTGCCGCTGAAGCAGGCGGGCGTTCCGGTCATCGGCACTTCGCCCGAGTCGATCGATCTGGCTGAGGATCGCAAACGCTTCGGCAAGCTGATTGAGCAGCTTGAGATTCCGCAGCCGCAAGGCGCCCTTGCGACCAGCGTGGAAGAGGCGGTCGCGGGCGCCAACCGGGTCGGCTACCCGGTGCTGGTGCGGCCAAGCTACGTGCTGGGCGGACGTGCCATGGTGATCGCGTACGACGATGAGGCGGTGGTGAAGTACATGACCACCGCGATCGAGTACTCGCAGGAGCGGCCGGTGCTGATCGACCACTTCCTGGAGGATGCGGTCGAGTGCGATGTGGACGCGCTGTGCGACGGCGACGATGTGGTGATCGCGGGCATCATGCAGCACATTGAGGAGGCTGGCATTCACTCGGGCGACTCCTCCTGCGTGCTGCCGCCGGTCGACCTGGCCGAAGATGTGAAGGCGACCATTCGCCGCTACACGCGGGCTCTGGCAAAGGCGCTTGAGGTGATGGGGCTGGTCAACATCCAGTTCGCCATTCAGCGGGGCAAGGTGTTCGTCATCGAGGTCAATCCGCGGGCCTCGCGGACCGTGCCGTATGTTTCGAAGGCGACCGGCGTGCCGCTGGCCAAGATCGCCTCGCGCATCATGGTGGGACGCAAGTTGAAGGAGTTACTGCCGGAAGATGTGGCGTCCGGGCAGGATCTCGATACCGGCTCCCACTTCTTCGTGAAGTCGCCGGTGTTTCCGTGGGGCAAGTTTCCGGGAGTGGATACGGTGCTGGGGCCGGAGATGAAGTCGACCGGCGAGGTGATGGGCGTAGCCGACAACTTCGGCAAGGCCTTCGCCAAGGCGCAGATTGCCGCGGGACAGCTGCTGCCCACCGCGGGCACCGTCTTTCTGAGCGTGAACGATCACGACAAAGAGGGACTCGTCGAGTTGGCGAAGCAGTTCCAGGAGATGGGCTTCCACCTGGTGGCGACTCACGGGACGGCGGCGGTGCTGGAGGAAGCGGGCATGCAGCCGGAGCGGGTCTACAAGGTCAAGGAAGGGCGGCCGAACGTGGTCGACCTGATCAAGGGCGACCGCATCCAGCTGATCATCAACACGCCGCGCGGGCAGGATACGTTCTTCGACGAGAAGGCGATCCGGCGGGCGGCGGTGCTGGCACGCATCCCGACGATCACGACCCTGGCGGCGGCGCGGGCAGCCGCGGGCGGTATCGCAGCGCTGCAGCAGGGCACGCTGAGCGTCGTTGCACTGCAGACGCTGCATGCGGAGCGGGTCGGTGCCGGCTCCAGTTGAGCCAGTTTTCGTCAGGGATGAGGCTTGAGCACCCACCCCCTCGATTGTTGCCTATATTCTTCATAGAAGAGCACTTCGGGGTGGTATAGAAGGACGCGTTGTCGCAGAAGTTGTGCAACGATGCCGGACGATTTCAGGTCGTGCTCGACGCGCTCCGCAGGAAAGGATTCTGCTCCCGCTCGCGCCCGATGGAAGTAGCTTTTCCGTGGCCGGGAATGACGAGGGTGTCGTTCGGCAGCACGAGCAGGCGCTGGTGGATGGAGCGGATCAACTGGCGTTCGTCGCCACCGGGAAGGTCGGTGCGGCCGACGCTGCCAGCGAAGAGCGTGTCTCCGGCGAGCAGCAGCGAGTGTCCTGGCAGGTAGAGACAGAGGCTGCCCGGGGTATGTCCTGGGGTGTGGATGACGGTGGCGTCGCTGCCGGCGAGCCGGACGGTCGCCGCATCGGGCAGGTCGGCGTCGGGCGGGCGAACGTCGGGGACAGGGACGCCGAGCCACGCAGCCTGGACGTCCATGATGGCGACCATGGCGAGATCGGCCTGGTTGTAGGTGACGGGCGCGCCGGTGATCTCCTTCAGTCGCTGGGCGGCGGCGATGTGGTCGATGTGGGCGTGGGTGATGACAATCTGGCGGACGCTGAGCGCGTGCTTCGCGAGCACCGCGAGGATGCCGGGGATGTCGTCGCCGGGATCGACGACGATGGCCTGGTGGGTGGTTTCGTCGCCGAGGATGGAGCAATTGCACTGCAGCGGGCCGACGGGGAAGGTTTCGCGGATCATTCGAGCGGACTCTCCGTATTCCACAGATCTGAAAATGAAAAGCGCAGACCCGAAGGTCTGCGCTCGAAGGTCTGCGCGTCAGCTTCTAACGGCGAGCAACGTCTCGCAGAGTCTCGATCCAACTATTTCTTGCCGGGCGTTGCGGCGCCCGACAGGACCGAGTGATCGGTCGCGGTCGTGCGCGAAAGCACGATGGTGAGGCCGACGGAGGTGAGCATGAAGAAAATGGCGGCGTAGGTGGTCATCTTGGTGAGCAGGTTGGCTGCGCCGCGGGGGCCGAAGGCAGTCTGCGAGCCCTGGCCGCCGAAGGCTCCGGCGAGGTCGGCGGACTTGCCGGTCTGGAGCAGGACGACGCCAATCAGAAAGAGGCTGATGATCACATGCAGCACAACCAGCACGTAGAGCAGGAATGTCATTTCGGGAAGACGCCTTTGTGGAACGAATGTCTTGGGACCGGACGCAGCAGGAGACAGCCTGGCGAGCGGATGACCAACCAGAAGTGTATCACTGGCGGGATACGGGCTCAATGGCGGGGTTCACGGTGAGCACGTAAGTTCCGATCGAACGGTGTCCGCGTGGTGGCAGGGAAGACGGAGACGGTCGGTGCGGGCGCCGAGCGAATCATGCAGAGAATTACGCTCAGGCCGCATCCTAACGGGAGATGAACTGGACACATGCACTTCCGACCCTTCTGGCGAGCTTCCTGGCTTCGCTGGTCGAGTGCGTGGAGGCGCTGACCGTGGTGCTGGCGGTGGGCAGCGTTCGCGGGTGGAGGAGTGCGCTGGCGGGCAGCGCGACCGGGATTGCAACGCTGCTGGTGCTGGTAGTGGTGCTGGGGCGGGCGCTCACGCGGGTTCCGCTCGAGCGCCTGCAACTGGTGGTCGGGGTGCTGCTGCTGCTGTTCGGTCTGCGCTGGCTGCGCAAGGCGATTCTGCGATCGGCCGGGCTGATCCCGCTGCACGATGAAGCGGCGGCGTTTCAGAAGAACGTGCGGGCGGCGGGAACAACGATGGCGGTGCGAGGGTGGGATCGGGTGGCGTTCGCGGCGTCGTTCAACATCACCATGCTGGAGGGGACGGAGGTGGTCTTCATCGTCGTCGCGATCGGCGCGGGCGGCGTGGGGCTTCTGCTGCCAGCCAGCCTGGGAGCACTGGCTGCGCTGCTGATGATCGTGGCGCTGGGGGCTGTGGTGCATCGGCCATTGGCAAATGTTCCGGAAAATACGCTGAAGTTTGTGGTGGGCGTGCTGCTTTCGGCTTTCGGCACCTTCTGGGTCGGGGAAGGGGCCGGAGTCGCATGGCCTGGCGGGGACTGGTCGATCGTGGGGCTGGTCGCGGGGTTTCTCGCGGTTGCGGCGGCTACGGTGGCGCTGTGCCGCGGCGCTGGCGTTCGGCAGCAGGCTGCGACCGCAGGCGCTAAGGCGGTGCGGCAGTGAGTTGGATCAAGACCATTCTGCACGAAGTCTTCGGCCTGTTTGTGGATGATGGAAGCCTGGCGATTCTGATCGTTCTGTGGGTGGCGGTGACCGGCTATCTTCTGCCGCACTTCGACCTGGCCCCGCGCTGGCGAGGGGTCGTTCTGTTCTGCGGGCTGGCACTTATCCTGGTGGAGAGCGCGGTCCGATTCGCGCGGCAGCGCAAACCGGGGGCGTAGGCTCTCGTAGACACCCTCAGCCATTTCCCGGCCTGCGCGGCAGACACGCCTACCCAGGCTGGAACAAGACGAAAGAGCAGGCTGGAACAAGACGAAAGAGCAGGCCGCCCATTCTGGTGGGCCTGCTCGCAAAGCTGTTTCCTGAAAGATTGGTGCGGAGGAGGGGACTTGAACCCCTATGCCGGTGAAGGCGCTAGCACCTCAAGCTAGTGCGTCTGCCAATTTCGCCACCTCCGCAAGACCGGCTTTCCTGCTCGCAACTGTGCGCGAAAAGATACCAGGCTGTGACGTGCAATCCGAAGTCGAGTATAGCATCGCGGGCGCGCTCGG
>CAJCHN010000018.1 GCA_903970285.1 Rhodanobacteraceae bacterium
AATCTTAACTGTAAGGACATTGATGCGACCCGAGCATTCTTCGAGCGCGCACTGGGCTTTACACTGACAGACCGCTCGAAGATGATGGCCTTTCTGCGCTGCAACAATGACCACCATGCAGTCGTGCTGGCAGACTCGGGCGTCGATGGTATGAACCACATCGCATTCATGATGCCCGACACGGAGTCGGTTATGCGCGGGTCCGGCCGGATGGTCGATCATGGCTATCCCATCGGCTGGGGCGTCGGCCGCCACGGCCCGGGCGACAACGTGTTCGCCTATTTCGAAGACCCCACGGGCTTCGTCATCGAGTACACCGTCGAGGTTCTTCAGGTAGATGACACCTATCGCGTCAAGGGACCGGACGAGTGGGTTTGGCCGGCCGGGCGGACCGATCACTGGGGCATTGCGCCGCCGAAACCAGAGTCGCTCAAGCGGGCCCAGCTCGCCATTCCGTTTGCTTTTGTGACCAAAAAGAAGGATAACGATGTTGTCGCCAAGTGAAGCGCGGCTGCAGCCTGAATATGATGTAGTCGTCGTCGGCTTCGGTCCTGTCGGTGCGGTGGCTGCCGGCTTGCTGGGGCATGCCGGTCTGCGAACGCTGGTAGTCGAAAAGAGTGCGGAGGTCTGGCAGATCCCGCGGGCCGTGGCGATCGACCACGAGATCCTACGTGTGCTCCAGAACCTTGGCATCGCAGAGCAGGTGCTGCCCTACACGGCACCCTTTCCTGCCTCTGAGCACTTCGGTGCGCAGGGCCAGTTGATTCGTCGCATCGACGCCGTGGCTCCACCGTTTCCGCTCGGATATACGCCCACGATGGTCTTCACCCAGCCGATCGTCGAAGGCATCCTGCGCGAGCATGCGGGAACCTATGCGAGCGTCAACATCGCGCTCTCGCATGAGCTTAGATCGCTCACTCAGACAAGCGAGTATGCGATTATCGAGATCGCGGGGCCCGGTGGAGAGATTCAGCAAGTGTCGGCGCGCTACGTGATCGGTTGCGACGGGGCGTCCAGCAGCGTACGCCGGATGACCGGCATCAAGCTGAAGGACCTTATCTTCGATGAGCCGTGGCTCGTCGTGGACGTGCTCGTGCAGGCAAGCAGCTTGCACAAGCTGCCCGCGACAGCCGCGCAGTATTGCAATCCGGAACGGCCGACCACCTTCATCATCGGCCCCAACAATCACCGCCGTTGGGAGATCATGCTGAACCCCGGTGAGGACCCACGCGTGATGGAGCAGCCGGAGCAGGTCTGGAAGCTGCTTTCCCCGTGGCTCGATCCCGTAGACGGCACTCTCTGGCGAGCGAATAGCTACCGATTTCATGCGTTGCTGGCCGACCGTTGGCGCATGGGCCGCATCTTCCTGGCGGGCGACGCCGCCCACCAACAGCCGCCGTTCATCGGCCAGGGTATGTGCCAGGGTATCCGCGATGTCGTCAACCTGTGCTGGAAGCTTGAGGAGGTCTTTGCCGGTCGCGCCGATGTTCGTTTGCTGGAAACTTACGAGCAGGAACGCAGCCAGCACGTGCTCACCCTCACGTCTCGCATCAAAGCGATCGGGCATCACATCTGCGAACGCGACCCGGAGGCAGCGAGGCTGCGCGACGAGACCCTGCTGGCGCAGGGCGGCGGCAAAGCCCCCACGGTGACGCGCCAAGAAATCGTGCCACCGATCGAAGTCGGCCTAATCGCCAACGATGGCAATAAGGCGAATGGCACACTGTTTCCGCAACCCTGGATCAATACGCTGGACGGTCCGGTCCATATGGACACGCTGACCGGTGTTGGGTGGAGGCTCATTGTGGACGG
Source organism: Rhodanobacteraceae bacterium (assembly GCA_903970285.1). Classification (GTDB taxonomy): domain Bacteria; phylum Acidobacteriota; class Terriglobia; order Terriglobales; family Acidobacteriaceae; genus Edaphobacter. Next base: position 1,813 of record CAJCHN010000018.1, read on the forward strand.
CCGAACGATCGCTCCACACGATGCGGAGGTGATCGATGTCGAAGGAGGGATGGCCTTGACCTGGGTTGTCATCGGCGGCACTGGGCTCCCTGAAAAGGACGACATCGTCGCACATTGGTTCGATCGCCATGCGTGCCACGTGGCCATCGTGCGGCCCGATCACTATGTCTATGGCCTGGCGCTTGACGTCGAGCAAGCGCGCCGGCAGGTGCAGCAGCTCAACATCATCCTCGCCGGCCCTGAGGGCCTACTTTCTTCGTCCCAGATAGGTTGACAGCAATATGGTACTTAGTAGTACCATTACGGACGCAGTCCTTCCTCGCTGTCGCAACGACATCTAAGTGAGTTCACTTATGGCCCAGATCCTAGAACTCCAGCAAGCAATCCGAGCGCATGTGCATGACGGCGATGTCGTCGCACTAGAAGGCTTTACGCACCTGATCCCTTACGCCGCCGGGCATGAGATCATCCGGCAGGGCAGACGCGATCTGACTCTCGTGCGTATGACGCCGGATGTGATTTACGATCAGTTGATCGGTGCTGGTTGTGTACGCAAACTCATCTTCTCCTGGGGTGGAAACCCCGGCGTCGGCTCGTTGCATCGCTTTCGGGACGCGGTCGAAAAGGCTTGGCCTCAGGCGCTTGAGCTCGAAGAGCGCAGCCACAGCGATCTTGCCAATGCTTTCGCTGCAGGGGCTTCCGGCCTTCCTTTCGCGGTCCTTCGCGGTTATGCGGGCAGCGATCTTCCCAGTGTCAATCCACAACTCAAGACTATCCAGTGTCCTTTCACCGGCGAGCAGCTTGCCGCCACACCTTCGGTGCGTCCGGATGTGACCGTGATCCACGCCCAGAAGGCAGACCGGCAAGGCAATGTGCTGCTCTGGGGCATTCTGGGGGTGCAGAAGGAAGCGGCGCTGGCAGCGCGCAGATGTATCGTCACAGTGGAAGAGATCGTCGATCAACTCGACGCCTGGCCGAACGCCTGCATCCTGCCCACGTGGGCGATCACGGCCGTTTGCTGCGTCCCCCGGGGCGCCACACCTTCCTACGCGCAGGGTTACTATAGCCGCGACAACATCTTCTACCGGCAGTGGGATGAGATCTCTCGCAGCCGCACCGTTTTCACTGATTGGATCGACCGGCACATCCGGCAGACCGCCGACTTCACCGGCTACCAGGCATCCGTACGCACGGCGGGAGGGCAGTTAGCCTCATGAACCTTGACTACACCACCAACGAGATCATGACTGTCTCCGCTGCGCGCATGTTGCGCAATGGCGCGGTGTGTTTTGTCGGCATCGGCCTGCCGTCCAAAGCTGCAAATCTGGCGCGGCTCACGCATGCTCCTGAGGCTGTGCTGATCTACGAGTCCGGCCCGATCGGCGCTAAGCCTTCCGTGCTGCCGCTGTCCATTGGTGATGGCGAGCTTGCGGAAACGGCAGACACGGTCGTCTCGACACCGGAGATCTTCCGCTACTGGCTGCAGGGTGGACGCATCGATGTGGGCTTCTTAGGAGCCGCACAGCTTGATCGCTATGCCAATCTGAACACGACAGTCATTGGGCCCTATGGCTCGCCGAAGGTGCGTTTGCCCGGTGCCGGGGGAGCCCCGGAGATAAGCGCGTCTGCGAAGGAAGTCCTCATCATCCTGAAGCAATCCGCGCGTACTTTCGTGGAGAAGCTGGACTTTGTCACCTCGGTTGGTCACTATCGTGGCGGGGACTCCCGCAAGCAACTCAACCTGCCCGGGAACGGCCCGTCGGCTGTCATCACGGACCTTTGCATTATGCGGCCGGACGCCGTCAGCAGAGAACTCACCGTGACCCAGCTGCACCCCGGGATTACCGCGGAACAGGTCCGCAAAGCGACGGGCTGGCCCATTTTGTTTGCGGAGTCCGTGGACGAGACCCTGCCCCCATCTTGGGTGGAGCTGGATATACTGCGTGCTCTCGAAGCCCGGACCGCACTGGCCCACGGCGGCGCGGAGGCCGAAGCATGAGGCCGGTCTACATCTGCGATGGCATACGGACACCCATCGGCCGTTACGGCGGCGCGCTTGCGACGGTGCGTGCGGACGACCTAGCCGCCATGCCGCTGAAGGCGCTCATGGCGCGTCACCCCGGCATCGATTGGACCCAGCTCGACGAGGTCTTCCTGGGTTGTGCCAATCAGTCCGGAGAAGATAATCGCAACGTGGCCCGCATGGCTTTGCTGCTCGCCGGCCTGCCGGAGACCGTTCCAGGCGTTACGCTGAATCGCCTGTGCGGCTCTGGTTTGGACGCCGTGGGAACAGCCGCTCGCGCCATCGCGGGCGGGGACGTGCACCTTGCGATCGCGGGCGGCGTAGAGTCCATGTCGCGCGCACCGTTTGTCCTCGCCAAGGCGGAGACAGCATTCGCCCGCTCGCCGGAGATTGCCGACACGACCCTGGGCTGGCGCTTTATCAATCCCGACATGCAAGCCGCATACGGCACGGACTCGATGCCCGAGACCGGCGAGAATGTGGCTGCGCAGTGGCACGTCTCGCGTGCCGATCAGGATGCGTTTGCGCTCCGCAGTCAGCAGCGCGCGGCAGCGGCCATCGCGTCAGGATATTTTGCGGGGGAGATTGTTCCCGTAGAAGTCGTGCAGAAGAAGGGCACGATCACGGTGTCCGCCGACGAGCACCCTCGCCCCGAGACCTCGCTCGCCGCGCTCGAGCGTTTGAAGCCCGTCGTGCGCAAAGATGGAACAGTTACCGCTGGCAATGCGTCCGGAATCAACGATGGCGCAGCCGCCTTGCTGCTCGCATCCGAGGAGGCCGTCAACCGCTACGAACTGACGCCTCGTGCACGGTTTCTCGGCATGGCCACCGCTGGCGTAGCCCCGCGCATCATGGGCATCGGCCCCATACCGGCAACGCGCAAGCTGCTTGCACGCCTGGGTCTGCACATCGATAACTTCACCACGATCGAGCTGAATGAGGCATTCGCCAGCCAGGCCCTTGCCGTGCTCCGCGAGCTTGGCTTGGCTGATGACGCCGCCCATGTGAACGCCAACGGCGGCGCTATCGCGCTCGGCCATCCTCTCGGAATGAGCGGCGCGCGCCTGGCCCTCACGGCCATCCACCAGATGCAGCGCACCGGCGGCACCCGTGCGTTGGCAACGATGTGCGTCGGCGTCGGCCAGGGCATCGCCGCGGCCTTCGAGAGGGTTTAAGCGATGAAGCATTATCACCCCCACACCCCCGGCTCACAGCCCGAGTATCTCTCGCCAGCGTACCGCTCTTCCGTCCGCCGCGCACCCTCGCAGCCGCTCATCGTTCTGCCCCATACCCTGTCGGAGCTCTCGGGCCCTGTCTTCGGCCACGCCGGCATTCTGCCTACGGACAACGACCTTACGGCGCAGCATGTGGGGCAGCCCCTGGGCGAACGCATTCTCGTCCACGGACGTGTTGTGGATGATGCCGGACGCCCGATCCCCGGCGCGCTGCTGGAGGTCTGGCAAGCGAACGCCGCCGGGCGTTACAAGCACAAGCTCGACCAGCATGACGCTCCGCTGGACCCGAACTTCAGCGGTGCCGGCCGTTTGCTCACACGCAGCGACGGTAGCTTCGAATTTCAAACCATTAAGCCCGGCGCATACCCCTGGGGCAATCACTTCAATGCGTGGCGTCCCGCGCACATCCACTTCTCGCTTTTCGGTGCCGGCCTACTTTCGCGGCTCGTCACGCAGATGTATTTTCCGGGCGACCCGCTCCATGCGCTTGACCCGATCTTCAACAGCATCGATGATCGTGCGGTCCGGGAGCGCTTGATTTCGAGTTTCGATATCGAGCGTACGCAGCCCGCCTACGCTCTCGCCTACCGCTTCGACATCGTCCTGCGCGGCCGCCACGAAACGCCCTTCGAGACTCTCTGATATGACGTTATCCCTGACGCCCGAATGTGTTGGGTCGCAAACCGTGGGGCCGTATTACGCCATCGGCCTGGATCATCTCGTCTCTGAGACCTTGGCGGGACCGCAAGCTGGTGGCGAGCCGATCACTCTCTCTGGCACGGTCTTCGATGCCGACGGTGAGCCCATCCCCGACGCCATCGTCGAGCTATGGCAAGCCTCGCCCGGCGGGCAGTATCACGAGCATCAGGAAATAGGCCGCGCGCGCAATCTGGATGGGTTTCTTGGCTTTGCGAGGCTCAGCACCCACAGCGGCGGAACCTTTCATGTCCAGACGGTTGTACCTGGAGCCGTTGGGTTCCCGGACGGTCGCGAGCAGGCTCCGCATATCGTCGTGTTGCTGTTTATGCGCGGGTTGATGCGTCATCTCGTCACGCGCATCTACTTTCCCAACCATGCCTTGAATGCGCATGACCCTGTGCTGCTGCTGGTCCCTGAAGGTCGGCGGGCGACTCTGTTTGCCAACCCGATAGGGCCCCAGACCCTGCACTGGGACATTCATATGCAAGGTTCGCGAGAGACGGTTTTTTTCGAATGCTGACTCCCTCCCTCAACCTGCTGACGCCGCTCCTACACGGCACGCACGCTGAGCGGCTTTTCGCGTCTGAGCACCAGCTTGCGGCCATGGTCCGCTTCGAAATTGCTCTGGCCTATGCACTGGAGACGACTGGTCTAGCTCCCGCGGGCACGGGCCTCGCCTGCGAGCATGGAAGCGTCGGCTTCCCAACGGTTGCTCATCAACAGGCGATTGCGACGGGTGCAGCGAGCAGCGGAAACATCGCCATTCCGTTTGTCAAGCTGCTCACGGATTACGTGCGATCGAGTGCTCCTCAGGCCTCCGACTTCATCCACTTTGGGGCGACCAGCCAGGACCTTCTCGACAGCGCCCTGGTCCTGACCTTGCGTGATTTTGCCACGGCTCTCGACGGCCAGATCGGCCGGCTTATCGCCGTCCTGATCTCGCTTACAGAGCAACACCGCAACACGCTGCTAGCCGGGCGCACGTGGATGCAGCAGGGCCCTCCTGTTTCCTTCGGGCTCAAGACCGCGCAGTGGCTTGCTGTGATGCTTCGCCATCGCGAGCGCATAGCGGCTGCCGGCCAGCATGTTGCCATGCTGCAGTTTGGCGGCGCCGTCGGAACGCTGGCGTCGCTCGGCACCCATGGCAGCCATGTCGCAAAGGAGTTGGCGAGCCGCCTCAACCTGGCCTGCCCCGACATCCCTTGGCACAGCCAGCGCGATACCGTCGTCGACTTTGCCACGTTCCTGGCCTTGCTCGACGGTACGCTCGGCAAGATCGCCCGCGACCTGTCGCTCATGGTCCAGACCGAGTTTGCGGAGGTTCAATTCGAAGTCACCGGCGGCTCATCGACCATGCCGCACAAGCGCAATCCGGTGGATCTTGCCGTGGTCCTGTCCGCAGCAGTTCGTGCACCCGGAATCGCCGGTACGATGCTCTCCGCCATGGTGCAGGAGCACGAGCGCGGGCTCGGCGGGTGGCATGCCGAATGGGAAACCCTTCCGGATCTCTGCCGAATCACAGAGCGATCCATAGGAGCGATGAATCACGCGCTCTCATCGCTCACCCTAGACAGCGAAGCGATGCGTCGCAACATGGATCGGCAGCACGGTCTGGCCATGGCGGAGGCTGTCGCGATGCGATTGAGCCCGTTCCTCGGGCGTCCCGCTGCCCACGCACTGCTCGAGCATGCGTCGCGTGCCGCGATGGCGCAGAACAAAGACCTTTCCTACGTGCTTTGCGCCGATGAGGCCATCACGAAGCATCTCTCTCGTGAGCAGATTCACGATACGCTCGACCCCACTACCTACCTCGGGTCCACCGCCACCTTCATCGATCAGGTACTGGCCACGGCTAGTGAGGCAAACCATGCCGCTCATTGACCTTCTCGGTACCGACCTCTACTACGAGCTGGCCGGAGACCCAACCCTGCCCGTCGTCGCCTTCTCGAACTCGCTCGGGGCCGATCTGTCGATGTGGGACTCCCAGGCCACCGCGTTGCGCCCCTACTTCCGCGTCCTTCGCTACGATACGCGCGGCCACGGGCGCAGCACGATGCCGGCCGGGCCCACCACCCTTGCATCGCTCGGCCTGGACTTCATCGCTCTGCTTGATGCTCTTGGGATCGAACAAGTGCATCTGTGCGGAGTCTCGCTTGGCGGCCTGACCGCGATGTGGGTTGCGTTGCACGTCACAACGCGCCTGCACAGCCTCGTGCTCAGCAACACGGCCGCAAAGATTGGCGAAGCCGCAGCCTGGAATGAACGTATCGCCGTCGTCAAAGCTGGTGGTATGAAGGCGATCACAGACGCCGTCCCGACCCGCTGGTTCACACCGGCTTTCGTCGCTGACAGCACCCGCTTTCAGCGACAAAAACAGATGTTGCTGGGTTGCTCAATGCAAGGCTACGTCGCGGCGAGCGAGGCGATTCGCGACAGCGATCTTCGGGAGAAGGTCTCCTCCATCACCGCGCCTACTCTGATCATCTCGGCCACGGACGATGTGGCCACGCCACCCGCAGAAGGTCGCTTCCTTCAGGCCGCCCTCGCTGGATCTGAGTTCCAGCTTCTGCCAGGGGGCCACCTCTGCAATATCGAGTTTCCGGAGCTCTACAACGCCGCTCTACTCAAATTTCTCAACCCGCAGCCCGCAGAAAGGCCAACACCATGGATGACGCACGACGCCACGCCGAAGGGATGAAGGTTCGCCGGGCAGTTCTTGGCGATGCGCATGTTGACCGTGCCAGCGCGAAGCCGGCGGACCCTCTTACGGCCGATTTTCAGGATCTCATCACACGCTATGCCTGGGGAGAGATCTGGACGCGTCCCGGCCTGCCCCGTCACACCCGCAGCCTGATCACGATCGCCATGATGGTCGCGCTCAATCGCACCGACGAGCTGCGCCTGCACCTTCGCGCCGCGACCAACAACGGTGTCTCCCGCGACGAGATCAAGGAAGTCCTTTTGCAGGCTGCGATCTACTGCGGTGTCCCAGCAGCAAACTCTGCATTCCATCTGGCAGCCGAGGTCTTTGCGGAAGCGGAGACAGCATGAAGACATTGACCACGCAGGTAGCTATCCTTGGCGCGGGGCCCGCCGGCCTGATGCTTGCTCACTTGCTTCACCTTGCCGGCATCGAGTCCATCGTCGTCGAACTGCGGTCGCGCCAGTACGCCGAGCAGCGTATCCGCGCCGGCGTCCTCGAGCAAACAACCGTCGACCTGATGAATGACGCTGGCGTTGGCGCACGCATGACGCGTGAAGGCCTTCGCCATCACGGCATCGAGCTTGGCTTCCGCGGCGAGCGCCACCGCATCGACTTATCCGATCTGACCGGGGGCAAGTGCGTCACCGTCTACGGCCAGCACGAAGTCGTGAAGGACCTGATCGAGTGCCGCCTCGCCGATGGCCAGCCCATTCTCTTTGAGTCGACCGAAGCCGCGCTCAAGGGCGTCGACACCGACCACCCGTCCCTGCAGTTCATTTATCGCGGCGAGCCTCATGAAGTGAAGTGCGACTACATCGCTGGCTGCGATGGTTTCCACGGCATCTGCCGGCCCGCCATCCCGGCTTCCAGCATCACCCTCTACGATCGCGAGTACCCCTTTGGCTGGCTTGGCATTCTGGCCGAGGCGCCGCCTTCACGCGAAGAGCTGATCTACCAGAACAGTCCGCGCGGGTTCGCCTTGTACAGCATGCGCTCGCCCACGGTCACGCGCCTTTACCTGCAATGCGAGCCGCAGGAAGACCTGAGCCAATGGAGCGACGAGCGCATCTGGGACGAGCTCAACTGGCGCCTGACCGGCGCAGACGGTTGGACCCCCACACCCGGCAAAATCATCCAGAAGGGCATCACCGGCATGCGCAGCTTCGTCGCTCACCCCATGCAGTACGGCCGGCTCTTTTTGCTTGGCGACGCCGCGCATATCGTGCCTCCTACCGGCGCGAAGGGGATGAATCTGGCCATCGCAGATGCCCTCGTCCTCTCGCAGGCGCTCACTGGATTTTACATACGCAACAAGACTGAGGCCTTGGCCGCATACACAGCCGGTTGTTTGAGCCGCGTGTGGAAGGTTCAGCGTTTCTCCTGGTGGATGACCTCGATGCTGCACAACTTTGCCGATGACAACCCGTTCGACCGCCAACGGCAGATCGCTGAGCTTGCTTACGTTACGACCTCGCGAGCAGCGGCCACCACACTTGCCGAAAACTACGTTGGCTTACCCCTCATGACTTGAACATGAAACACGCATCATGAAAGGACGACGCTCTTCGTGAAGACCAGAAGCGGCACCTCCAAGAACTCGGTACCGACAACGAACAAACATCTCATCCGCTGGGTGGAGAAGATGGCGGAACTGTGCCAGCCGGCCGACATCCACTGGCTCGACGGCTCCGAGGAAGAAGACGCCCGGCTGAAGCAGCTGCTCGTCAATGCCGGGAGCTTTACCAGTCTAGACCCAGTCAAATGGCCTGGATGCTTTTACGCCCGATCCTCCGCCAACGACGTTGCGCGGGTAGAAGATCGTACCTACATCTGCTCACTCTCAAAGGACAACGCCGGCCCCACTAACAACTGGGAAGATCCATTCGTGATGCGCAAGAAGCTGAGGGCGCTCTTCCGTGGAGCCATGCGCGGACGCACGATGTATGTCATGCCGTTTTCGATGGGCCCGGTCGGCTCGCCCATGTCACAGATCGGGGTACAGCTTACGGATTCCGCCTATGCGGTTGTCAACATGCGCATTATGGCCCGCATGGGTACTGCGGTGTACCGGGAGATTGAAAAGGATGAGAAGCGTGTTGTCCCGTGCCTGCACTCGCTCGGCGCACCGCTGGCGACAGGCCAGGCGGACGTAGCATGGCCGCAGAATGACACCAAGTACATCGTTCACTTTCCAGAGACGCGGGAGATCTGGTCCTACGGCTCGGGCTACGGCGGCAATGCGCTGCTGGGCAAGAAGTGCTTCGCGCTCCGCATCGCCTCCAATATCGCTCGCGACGAAGGCTGGATGGCGGAGCATATGCTGATCGTTGGCGTGGAAAGCCCCCCAGACGGTGCCGGCAAGACGGAGAAGACGTACGTCGCCGGAGCTTTTCCCAGTGCGTGTGGCAAGACCAACTTCGCCATGCTCATCCCGCCCCAAGGCTTTGATGGCTGGAAGGTCTGGACCGTCGGCGACGACATTGCATGGATCAAGCCGGATGCGACAGGAAACCTCCGGGCTATCAATCCGGAGTACGGCTTCTTCGGCGTCGCGCCCGGCACCAGCGAGAAGAGCAACCCGAACGCGATGGCCACGCTGCGGCGCAACAGTATCTTCACCAACGTTGCGTTGGTCGCCCAAAAGGGAGTGCCCACAGGCGATATCTGGTGGGAGGGCATGACGGACACGCCTCCCGCCGAAGCGATCGATTGGCGCGGCAACCCATGGACGCCTGCTTCGAAGACCCCGGCCGCTCATCCCAACGGCCGTTTCACCGCGCCCGCATCGCAGTGTCCGTCGATCGACTCGTGTTGGGAGGACCCGGCCGGTGTACCTATCTCCGCCATTCTCTTCGGCGGCCGTCGACCCACGGTCCTGCCACTCATCTACCAGGCCTTCAACTGGAGCAGCGGAGTCTACACCGGGGCCACCATGGGCTCAGAGACGACCGCCGCCGCCGGCGGCAAGATCGGGACGGTGCGGCGGGACCCCATGGCCATGCTGCCTTTCTGCGGCTACCACATGGGCGACTACTTCCGTCACTGGCTGCAGATGCAGAGAAGCCTCGCCTCCACCCCGCGCATCTTCCACGTCAACTGGTTCCGCAAAGACGAGGAGGGAAGGTTCCTGTGGCCCGGTTACGGCGAAAACATGCGTGTGCTCAAGTGGGTGGTTGATCGAGTTCGCGGCTGGGTGCGCGGCAAAGAAACACCGATCGGCTGGACGCCCAAGTACCAGGATGTCAATTGGAATGGGCTGGACTTCAGCTATGAGCAGTTTCAGCAGCTGCAAACCGTCGATCGCGACGCCTGGAAGCGAGAGGTGATGGGGCATGAAGAGCTCTTCCTGCAGTTGCATGACCATCTGCCGCCAGAAATGATCTACGAGCGTGAGCTCTTGATTTGCCGTCTGTAACCTACGAATCATCAACCTTGTGAATGGAGACGCCTTGCGATCCGAGATAGTCTTTCGTGCTGAAGAGAACACTGCGAATCGCTACCAGCTCTGCTGCTTGGCGGCAAAGGTGACGAGGCGTCTCCATTTTCTCTCCACCAAAACCAGTGACGCGATCAATGACGCGCTGGTCCAACTCGCGATGTGCGACCTAGGCCATTGCCAGCTCGTGGGTGGCAGCGCTGAAATTGGTTCTCAGGCAACCGAATTGATCGACTAAACTAGGTTTCCAACGAATCTCTCTCGCGCAGGACGTTGACGATGCGGCGTTCGCTCGCCTCTCAGCCAGGCAGCGACTTGGTGATGAAAATCCAGATGAATGCTCGGACAGTGTCGTCCAGGTCGGTACCTGCGCGCAGATCAGCGCCTGTTATCGGCTGCTGGATTCATCACGCAGAAGGGGATGTGCATCTGGCTGGGTGCCTCTGACCAGGCAAGTCGAGCCGCCGGTCAGGGAAGCTCTGTCGGGCCGAATCGTCCATGGCTTCGACGACGAGTTCCGTAAACGGTTCGTTCTCGATTTTGAGGTAGCGGCCGGGGTGCCAACCTCCGGCCTTCTTTAGGATGTCAAGGATTGTTTGCCTTAGGCCACCTCCGCGAGTACTGCATCGGTGGCCTGTTCGGTTTCTTCTTGCGGGTGCAAATCATCGGAGCGAGGATGCGGATATGCGTCCTCGCTCCTTGGAGAAGTGGGCCCGTGTCAAACACAATGCATTGGAGTCAACTCTTTGCTACCTACCGCTCACGACGATGACCAAGTCCCAAGGAGAGATTGGCAACGCCTCTCCAGGAGATATGGCCTTGCCTGTCAAAATGTCATGTCCTGGGGGTCCACCGTACCTGGCATTGGCAACATTTGAGGAGTAGTTAAGCAGATAAGTAATCGTCCTGCCCTCGACGTTGACGCCGTGCTTGACACGAACCGTAGATCGAAACGCATCTGGATCAAAGGAGATTCCGCTCGCCTGCGATGCATGTTGCACAACAGCCTGTTGCAGCCCGTCGGAAAGCGCAGTGCCCTCGTAGAGCAGAGTGCCCTTGCCATAATGATTTTCTGTAATCGCCGGCCACCGTCCAAAGAATGGGTGATCGTAGGTGGCGAGTGGCTTGGCTGTGGTGAGATCGAGGAACTCGGCCCACTGACTGACACGGTTGGAATCGCCGACCTGGAACGGATCCCCGCGCAGGGCAAGCGGCTTTTCAAGGTTGGAGAATTCCTGATACGTGAAGCCTCCGGCATCGTGCAGTGGGCCTGGGGCCTTTTCCCAGCGGACAGCGGAGTTTTCATTGGTGAAGCCACTCTTGAAGGTCATCAGGACGTGGCCGCCGTCGTGAACGTAGTCGGAGATGCGCTTGAGGAGAGCGTCATCAGCGACGTAAAGCGAAGGAACGATAAGCAGCTTGTAGGCCGAGAAGTCGTTGGTGGAAGGGAAAACGAAGTCTGTGCCGATGTTGGCTTTATAGAGAGCCTGATGAAGCTGCTGCAGGGTGGCGGCGTAACCGTTGCCGCTGTGGGTGTAAGGCATGAAGCCGATGCCGTTGCTGGAGTCGGCGCTGTAGAGGATCGCGACCTCGTTGCGGATAGACAAATTGACAATCTGCGTACCGATTTTTTGCAGTTCATGCGCCGTACCGCTGACCTCCGCGTAGGCGCGATTGGGTTCGAGGTCGTGGCCGAGCACGCCCTTCCAATACGTCTCCTGGCCAGCGTGGATGGAGTGCCAGTGCCAGTACTCAACCATGTTTGCGCCGCTCGAGATGTCGGTGTAGACATCGAGCCGCATCTGGCCGTCGTAGGGCGGATATTGGCCTGCGGAGTTCCAACCTATGGACTGCGCGTTCGTCTCGGTAACAAGGAAGTTCTTATGCTTGAGAGAACGGAAGTAGTCACCCTGCAACGCCTGGTACCCGCCGTCCATCTGATCCTGTGTTCCGTGGTATGGGTTGGCGGCGACGACATCGAGGACCTTTGCAACGTCGAGTTCATTAACGTCGGGGCGCATGGCGGAGGCGAAGTCCTGGGTGACGAATTGATCCGACCGACGATGTGCGCGCACAAGGCCAGCCTGCCAGGTGAGGAAATCCGTGACGCGATCCTGCTCGAAGCGTGACCACTCCAACTTGTAGCTGGTGCTGGTAGCGTTGTCGCGCGTGGGCATGTCGCGCCAGTCGTAGACATCTTCGCCCCAGTAGTTAAGGAACCACGCCTTATTGAGAGCGTCGGTAGTTCCAAACTTTTTCTTGAGACGTTCAACGAATTTCCCGAAGACTTCAGGGTTGGAGGCACCGTAGGATGCGGTCTCGTTATCGATCTGCCAGCCAATGACGGTCGGGTTGTCCCTGTAGTGGCTGACGAGGTTCACGATAAGCCGGTCGGCGTAATGGCGGTAGTTGGGATCGTCTGTGTTCATGTTCTGCCGCATGCCGTAGCCCACGGGGCCACCGCCGAGCGGGCGTGCCAGTATCTCCGGATGAGCCTTC
>CAJCHN010000019.1 GCA_903970285.1 Rhodanobacteraceae bacterium
CCTCACCAACGGCGAACGCGTGACCGAGGCCAGTTCTTCGACCACAGCTTCGAGCCGCCTGCGCCGCTCACGCAACGGCAGCGGCAGCAGCAGTTCGCCGCCCGCGGACATCAGGTCGAAGGCCATAAACACCACCGGCACCTGCACCCGCATCTCGTTCCCCACACGCTTGCGCCCGATCCTCTGACCCAGGACCGCAAACGGCAGAGCCTGCCCCGTCCCGTAGTCCCACCCCAGAATCTCCCCGTCGAAGATCAAGCCCGAACCATCCGCCGTCCTGACCCCGGCAAACGCCTCCACCAACTCCGGAAAACTCTCAGTAATATCCTCCCGGTTACGCGAATAGATCGCTACCCTCCCCGCGGCTTCGTCCGTCCCGCAGTGCACCTGCGCCCGCATCCCGTCGTACTTATCCTCCAAAAACGCTTCGACCGAACCCAGAGCGTGCCCCATGTCAGGCAGCTTTTCGCCTGACGTGGGGTTACTCGCGTCATCCAGCATCGCAGCATCAACATCCGCCGCAAGCACCTCTTCCATCGCCGGATCAATCTTCTTCCGCCACTTCGGCTTCTTCTCCGGCGCGGCCTTGACCGGCTTCGCGGTGAACCGCTCCACCGCCTCCTCCGGCGTCTCGACCGGGCTGGCCAGCATGAAGCCAAGCGGATGAAAGAGCCGCATTCTCGCTTCGCGAAGCGTCCCCGCGAAGGCCCGCTCCGCCGCCACTCCTAAATCCGCCTCCAGCATCACCGCATGGCGAACCGCCGCAACCTCAACCGAAGCCGAGACGGCGATCGCCTCCTCGACCAGGCTCTGCTTGACTCCGATGCGCATGTCGCCCAGCATCAGCTTCAGCAGGTACTTGGCTTCGAGCGGAGTCGCCCGGCGCAGCAGGTCTTCGACCAGCGCCGCGCGGATAGCGGTCGTCTTCGCCGTCGCCATCCCCGCGAACGCTTCTTCGACATCCCTCAATTGCAGCGGGTGCCCCGCATCTCGCTTCTGAGATGTGGGTTCCAGTAAATCGAACGCGGCCGAACCCAGGTCGCCGTGCCGCCGGTATGCCACGCTCAGCTCCGCGTCGGTCGCTCGGCTGATTTCCAGCAGAGCCTTCGACAGCAGCGCGCCGCCGGCGTTCAACTTGCGCGGATCGGCCTCGGCAAACGGCAGCCCGGCCAGGTACAGGCAGAACAATCCCACATCCCCCTCGCCCGCGCGCTCCACCTCGGCAATCGCCGCCGCAATCGCCGCCCGCTTCTGCAGCCGGCTCGCGGTCCCTGCCATCTTCTCCGCCAGCGCTGCGACCTGCTCAAACCGTGCCATGCAATCTCCCTCCTTCACAAGGATGCACAAGCGATTTTCGGCGTCCTTCGAATGTCCAGGCGTTCTTCGCTCTGATGGATTTACTCTCCGGGCGTCTTGCTCCGCACCCCGAAGCAAGGGAGTAACATCGAATTAGCGTATGCGCGAGTTGACAAACCCGGTGAACACTTCCCGCGTGACCCCAGACCGTCACGACTTTGCCTAGCTGCGCTCTTTCCGCAGAACAAGAAACCAAGAACAAGCAACAGCAAAGAACCCTTGTTTAGAGGATTTATATGTTCGATCGCCTGTCCCAGATGGAAGCCCGTTACGAATCGCTCTCGCGCGAGATGTCCGACCCTACACTGGTCAACGACCAGAAGAAGTTCCAGGCCGTCGCCAAAGAACACCGCGACCTGGAGCCGGTGGTCGAGAAGTATCGCCGCTACCGCAAGATAGCCGACGGAGTCGCCGAAGCCAAGGCCATGCTCTCCGATGCCGACCTGAAGGATATGGCCGAAGAAGAGCTCGCCACGCTGCAGCCGCAGCTCGCGCCACTGGCGGAAGAGCTGAAAGTGATGCTGCTGCCCAAAGACCCCAACGACGACAAGAACATCGTCATCGAGCTGCGCGCCGGCACCGGCGGAGACGAGGCCGCATTGTTCGTCGCCGAGATGTTCCGCATGTACCTGCGCTTTGCCGAGCAGCACAAGTGGAAGGTCCAGATACTCTCCGAGTCGGAGACCGGCATCGGCAACGGCCTGAAGGAAGTGACCGCCATCTTCGAGGGCGACAAGGTCTACTCGCAGATGAAGTACGAGTCCGGCGTCCACCGCGTTCAGCGCGTGCCGGCCACCGAGACCCAGGGCCGCGTCCACACCTCCGCGATCACCGTCGCCGTGCTGCCCGAAGCCGAAGAAGTCGATATCAAGATCGAGCAGAAAGATCTGCGCATCGACACCTTCTGCTCGTCCGGCCCGGGCGGCCAGTCGGTGAATACCACCTACTCGGCCATCCGCATCACCCACCTGCCCACCAACACGGTCGTCAGCTGCCAGGACGAGAAATCGCAGATCAAGAACCGCGAAAAAGCGATGCGCGTGCTCCGTTCGCGGCTCTATGAAGTCGCCGAAGAAGCACGTCACCAGGCCGAAGCCAAGATCCGCAAGGACCAGGTGGGTACCGGCGATCGCTCGGAGAAGATCCGCACCTACAACTTCCCGCAAAATCGCCTCACCGACCATCGCATCGGCTACACCAATCACAACCTGGCGATGGTCATGGAAGGCCAGCTGCAGCCGACCATCGACGCGCTGATCGCCAACGACATCGCCGAGAAGATGAAGGGCGAGCCGGTAGCCGCCTGAAGGACGGTTAAAGTTGAGCATGACCGTCCAACAGGCCCTTGCCCGCGCCGCCGGCCAGCTTTCCGCGCATCCCGATCTGCGTGCAATCGCGCTGGCTGATTCCGCGGCGCTGCTCCTGCACCTGCTGGCGCTCGACCGCGCCGCCCTGGTCGCGCACCCGGAGCGAACGCTCGATCGCGAGCAGCAGGCGTCCTTTCAGCGACTCATCGAGCGCAGGCTGCGCTTCGAGCCCATCCAGTACATCGTGGGCGAGACCGACTTCTACGGGCTGACCCTGCGCGTGACCCCCGACGTGCTCATCCCACGGCCGGAGACAGAGCTTCTGGTGGAAGCGGTGCTGAACCGTATGACCCGCTATGACGGCCTGCGCGTGCTCGATGTGGGCACCGGCTCCGGAGCGATCGCGCTTGCGCTCGCCCATGCGCTGCCCTCAGCATCGGTGACGGCGGTGGATATCTCTCCGCAGGCGCTCGCCGTGGCTCGCCAAAATGCCGCGCTGCACCGCCTGGAGGAGCGTATTCGCTGGATCGAGTCGGACCTGTACGGCGCAGTGGAAGACGAGACCTTCGACGTCATCGTATCGAATCCGCCGTATGTGCCGGCTCGGGACGCCGCCACGCTGCACCCGCAGATACGAGACTTCGAGCCCGCGCAGGCGCTGTTCGCGGGCGAGTCCGGCCTCGACATCTATGCGCGGCTGATCCCCGCGGCGGAGGCTCGTCTGGCGCCCGGCGGGCTGCTCGCGCTGGAGATGGGCTTCGGTCTGCAGGCGGACCTGGCGGCCTTGCTGACAGGTTGGGTGGACCTCGAATTCCTGTCCGACCTGCAGCAGATTCCCCGGGTCGCGCTTGCCAGACGGGCACCCGCGCAATAACACTGTTTAAGGAAGGTCCTGCCGGACGGGCCCGCCTGGTGCGGGCCGGTTCCTGGTGACTTTGAGAAAAAACGCCGCTGCGGCCAGCGAGATTGCCACGCGAAGCGATGACACGTCCCGAACGGCACCGCCTCGACCGCAGCAAGCCCGTCC
This sequence comes from Rhodanobacteraceae bacterium, assembly GCA_903970285.1. Taxonomy (GTDB): domain Bacteria; phylum Acidobacteriota; class Terriglobia; order Terriglobales; family Acidobacteriaceae; genus Edaphobacter. The sequence goes on from CAJCHN010000019.1 coordinate 3,691, forward strand.
TGCCGGACGGGTCTCCAGCAGTTCCACCAATCGCTTCATCAAGAATCGAGGTCAAGTTGTCCTGCGATCAATTCCAAAAACTGTCGCTCACTGTCGGTCTTTCGGCTCTGCTTGCTCTGTCGGGTTGTCACAAGAAGGCTGCCGCACCGCCCACGCCTCCGCCGCCTGCTACCGCGGCGCCCGCACCCGTCGCGCCCACCGCATCCATCACCGCCGATCCCAACGTCATTGACCAGGGCCAGTCCACCACCCTGACCTGGAAGTCCAGCGATGCCTCCCAGCTCAGCATCAGCGGCATCGGTCCCGTCAGCTCCAGCGGCACCCAGAGTGTCTCGCCCACGCGCTCGACCACCTACACCCTGACCGCTAAGGGCGATGGCGGATCGGTCGAGGAGAGCGCGCGCGTGACTGTCAACGTGCCCATCCCGGGTGTGGCGTCGGCGGAACCCTCCATGACCGACGAACAGCTCTTCGAGCAGCGCGTCCACGACCTCTACTTCAACTACGACAGCTATGCGCTGGAGGCGCAGGACGACCGCATCGTGGACCAGGACGCAGCCTTCCTGAAGCAGCATCCTCGCATGAAGATCGTCATTGAAGGCCACTGCGACGAGCGCGGCTCGGAAGAGTACAACCTGGCCCTCGGACAAAGCCGCGGCGAAGCGCTGCAGCAGGCGCTGGTCACAGACGGCATCCCTGCAAGCCGCATCCGCGTCATCAGCTTTGGCAAAGAAAAGCCATTCTGCACCGAGTCCAACGAGGAGTGCTGGCACCAGAACCGGCGCGACCATCTGCGGCTCGACCAGTAAGGCGAACCTGCGGCGCGCCGGAGCAGTTCTCGTCCTGCGCGCCGCGACTCGCCTCAAAGATGCGGCGGCTCCCGGCACTCGAAGTCCTCCGCCGTCTCTGCTACGCTCACCCCATGCGCCTTTCCCCACTCGCCGCACCGGCCCTTGCCCTGCTGTCCGTCTACGCGCACGAACAGACTGCTGCCCAGGCACCGGTTCAAGCTTCGACACAGACCTCGGCCGAAGCTCGTCTGGCCGCCCAGAACGCGCTGTTCGAACAATCCTGGCAGACTACGCTCAAGCTCTCGCCGCTGCTCGCAACCAATGTCGGCGACTACCGCTACAACGATCAGCTGGGCGATAATTCGCTCGCCGCCATCGAGCGCCGCCACGCCATCGAACAGGAGTGGATGGCGCGTATAGAGACCATCTCGGACGCCGGCTTCAACGATCAGGACGCACTCTCGCACGTCCTGTTTCTGCGCAATCTGCAGCAGCGCAGCGCCGATTACGAGCTGAAAGAGTACGAGATGCCGATCAACTCGCAGGGCGGCATCCACACCGCGCTGGCCGATCTTCCGCTGTCGGTTCCATTCGATTCGATCAAGCACTACGAAGATTACATCGCGCGTCTGCGGCAGATTCCCGTCGCCTTCGCCCAGACCGAGGAGGTGCTGCGCGCCGGCGTCCGCGATCACCTGGTTCCGGTCAAATTTCTCGCCGCCAAGATCCCCGAGCAGTGCAGCGGCATCATTGCGTCCGATCCTTTCCTGCTGCCGCTCAAGAAGTTTCCGGCATCGTTTTCGGACGCCGACAAGCAGCGCCTCACGGCCGAGATGACCGACGTCGTCAACACCGTCGTGATCCCGGCCTACAGGCAGTTCGCCACGTTCGCAGAGAAGGACTACATCCCCTACGGGCGGAGTGAACTCTCGATCGAGAGCCTTCCGCAAGGAAAAGTCCGCTACCAGAACGACATCCACCGGCTCACCACAACCAACCTGACACCCGCGCAGATTCACGCGATCGGCCTCAGCGAATACGACCGCATTGTCCGCGAGATGACCGCGCTTGCGAAGCAGAACGGCTACCCCGACCTCCCCAGCTTCCGCAAGGCGATCGAATCCGATCCGAAGTATGTCCCGCACTCCGCGCAGCAGATCGTCGACGACTTCGCCCACTACATCGCGCAGATGCGGCCCAGGCTGCCGGAGCTGTTCACCCTCATCCCCGCCGCGCCGGTTACCGTCGAACCCATCCCCGGGTTCCAGTCGGCTGCCGCGACCCACTATCAGTCGGGCACGCCGGACGGCAGGCGTCCCGGCCGCATCTCGGTCGCGGTCTCGGACTTCGCGCAGCGCTCGCTCATCAACGACGAGGCGGTTGCCTACCATGAAGGCATTCCCGGCCACCACATGCAGATTTCCGTCGCCCAGACCATCCCCGGCCTGCCCGAGTTCCGCAAGCATGGCGGCAACTCCGCCTACGCCGAGGGCTGGGCGCTCTACGCCGAGGAGCTTGGCAAGGAGGTCGGCTTCTATCAGGATCCCGGCTCCGACTACGGCCGCCTGCGGTCTGAATTGTTCCGCGCCGTTCGCCTGGTGGTCGACACCGGCATCCACGACATGGGCTGGAGCCGCGACCAGGTCGTCGAATACATGCGCAAGTCCGGTGCCATCGACGAGCCCACCATCCAGAGCGAAACCGATCGCTACATCTCCTGGCCCGGCCAGGCCGACAGCTACAAGCTCGGCCAGCTGAAGATCCGCGAACTGCGCGAGCGCGCACGCCAGCAACTCGGCCCACACTTCGACATTCGCACCTTCCACGACGAAGTGCTCAACGGCGGCAACCTGCCGCTCGACCTGCTGGAACTTCGCATCAATCGCTGGATCGAAGGCCAGATGCCCGCCAACGCGAAGAACTGAGCACCGGAAGGCCCTTCTACGCCGATGCTTTCATGCGCGTGACGACCCGCAGCACTTCTTCCTCAAAACGGCACGGGCAAGTCTCGTTTCTGGCAACCTTTCTGGTCTTTTACGCCGGTTCCGCGCGCGGCGCCGTCCGCTCCTCCTGCCAGAACTCGTAGATCCCTTCCACACAGCCCGGAAGCAGGTCAGGAATCGAATCGAGCAGATCCTCATCCTTCGTCGTATCCAGCGGAAGCAGCGGCTCTCCTTCGTCGTTATGGCACAACATCAGGATGGGCATCAACAGCATCCCATGGTCTCGGCGAGTCGTCATCAAACGACTCCACGCAGCCAGCCTGAGCTGTATCCCGTCCATGAAGCCCTGGCACCAGTCTCCCGCGACGACGATCCCCTCATGCTCCCAAAGGATGGGGATGTACGCGCCCGGCTCCTTCACCTGCGCCAAAATCTGGTTGTAGCGGTTCAGGATCGCACCGGTCACCTGCGCCGCCTGCTCCGCGCTTGAAAACGCCGGTTCCTCACCGCCCCACACCTTCGGCAGCCATTCCGAAGGCAGGATCAGTTCCGGCCCGATCGCCACCGCGGTCAGAAACCCATCCAGGTCCGAGAGCTGCATGCTCTCCTTCGGCGCATCGTCGGACATCAGGTACTCATCGAGGAAAGCCAGTTCCTTGTCTTCCTTCTGTCCCATCTCGGCCCCCATCAAATCCGCTTGAGATACTCTTTCGCCTCGACCAGTTCTGGAAACAGCCTCTCCTCGGCCTGGAACTCGCGCGAATGCACACAGCGCCGCCCCGCCTTTACCCGCACCGGGTGCTTCAGGTGCAGCATCTCGTGATACAGCAGGTACTCGATCGCACACCGCGGCGTATCCGGCCGGTCGAAGATGCGCGAGACCACGATCGTATTGTGCGCCGCGTCGTAATGGCCCAGCATCCGCCGCGCCGCATGTGCCGACCAGGTCAGCGTCGGCCGCCCCAGCAGCCCATGAAAGAACCGCCGGTTCAGACTCTCGAACACCTCATCCAGATCGTAAATTCGCCCCACCGGCGTCGAAATCCGCTTGCGTCCGCGCGTCTGCCGGATGTGCTCCGCGCCCCTCGCCACCGCCTCCGACGAGACATACCGCCGGTACCGGTCGGAAGCCGACGCCACAATCGGCTTCTTGTAAAGCTTGGCCAGCAGGATGTGCGCAATCGCATGATGCACGCTCTCGGGCGCCGCCTCGAGCAGGTCGGACAACCGCACATGCAGCACACCCTCGCGCAACCGGATGGTGGTATTCAGCGACGTGAATCGCCGAAACCGGATATCCAATCCCGGCATCGGAGCCCGCGGCCGAAGCTCGCGGTACTCCCGTTCGAAGATGGCGATCAACGCGACAGACACGAGACCTTCAGTCTACCGTGACCCCGAACTCCCACCTGTGAAAACCACGCCCAACGCGCGCGTCCCCAAGAGGCAGCACCAGGCCCTCATCCGCTGCTCACAAGCCCATCCAAACCATCGCGCGGCGGTGCACGACTCCTGGTGCATTGTCATCGTTTGAACCAGACCTAAGTGCTTGCGTTTGAAGAATATACGCAACAAGTGGCGGGGGGGAGGAGGTGAACCCCTCAATGCTCTGTGCTCTGCTCCGTCTTGCCGGGCGGATGAGCCAGAAAATAAGCCTTCTGCTCCTCGATCATCTTCACCGCCGACTCATGCACATCGTTCAGCGACTCCAGCGCCAGCTTGCGCTGCACGCTGTATCGCTGGTCCTCCGCCGGCGTCTTCAGCACCGTACCCCAGCGCTCGGTCGCCGCCACCAGCTTCGGCAGTACCTTGCGAATATCCTGGTGGCGCTTGCTGTAGTCGTCCAGGTTGTCGTCCAAGTCATCCAGAATCGACGTCATCTGCTCCATCAACTCGTGGATATCCTCTTCGCGTCCCGGCACGCGCTTGCCCTCGGTCAGCTTTTCGATCCGGTCCGCTCGCTGGTTCAGAAACCCCACGAACGCCATCACCCGCTCCGGAGCCACCGGGGCTGTATCCCGCAGCTTCTCCACCTCGCCATCAGAGAGCGCCTGCGGCCGGTCCTGCGCGCGCGCCCCGAAAACCCCCGGTAGCGCCAGCATTCCGCACAGAAGCACCCAGCACAGACTCCGCCCGTTGCACGCCGCTGCCTTCGCGCGCCGCATCGTCAGTGCGAAAACACCTGCGCCAGCAGCTCGTCATGCACCTTGTCCAACTGGTGCAGGGTCGATTCCACTGTCGGCTTATCGTCGCTCGATACCATCCGCATGCACTGCCCCAGCCGGAACGTTGCCGCCTGCATGATCATCTCGGCGTTCTTCAGCTTCTTGGCGTCGCGTGCCACGCCGGCATGCACCAGCGCAGCATAATGCTGCACCCGCTTCAACGTCACCGTGGCCTGGTCCATATCCCCGGCTGCCATCTGTTTGCCCGCCATCTGCGTATAAATCTGCACCAGCTCGGTGTAGAGATACGCCTGGTCGCGAGCCTCCGCGTGCTGCGCTCTTTGTTCAAGTTGTGCCAGCGCCGCAGAGTCCAGCTCAACCTCTTCTCGAGCGGACGCGGCACAAGCCAGGGTGGGAAGACTGAAAAGAAAGACGAGAACGATGCTGGCAACCGTGCTTCTCATGGTGCACCTGCTTGTTCGGACCGTTTACTTTCTGTGCTGAAGGGCCACGAGGCGGTGTCGGGCCTCGAACTCCTCGTTGGGGTTTGCGCCGTTGGATGCAGCCAGGAACTGCTCGTATGCCTGGACCGCCTCTTTCCCCCGGTGCAGCTTGTCTTCAGAAATCGCCGTCAAGAACAAGATCGGCGCTGAAGGTGGCAAAACTTTAGCACGATTCGCAAGAACTTGTAGTACAACTCCTGGGTCATCGTTCGCCGAAGCGCAAAACGCCAGGTCCGCCGCGGCATCCGCCCACGCCGCCGTGTTCGAGAACAGTGCCGGATCGGGAATCACCCGCGCCAGTATCCGCTCTCCCTCCGCGTCCTGGTGCAGATGCATCAGCGCCTGCGCGCGCAAATCCACCAGGTCGCCATCCTGCGGATGCTGCTCAGTCAGCGTGCTCAGCAAAGGCTCAGCCTTCTCCCACTCCTTCGTGTTCACATACAGCTCGGCCAGCAGCCGGCTCACGTTCTCCTCGCCCGGATTCGCCGCATGCAGAGCCTCCACCAGCGGCGCTGCCTGCGCGCTCTTTCCCTCCGCCGTGTACGCCGCCGCCAGCTGGATGGTCATCGCCTCGTCCTGCGGATGCGCCGCCAAGCCTTCGGTCAGCAGCTTTTCCGCCTCCGCATAGCGCTTCTCCGTCACCAGCAGATGCGCGAGCGCCGCCGTTCCCGCTGCATTCTGCGGAGTCTTCTCCAGCAGGCGCCGATACGCCGCCTCCGCCGCGTCCCTGCCGTTGCTCGCTCCCTGCGCCAGCTCGGCAGCCATCAGCGTATCCTCCGGCGTCTCGGGCGAGAGCGAAAGCGCGGCCAGCAGCTCATCCCGCGCCTCGCCCGGCCGCGTCTTCTCGTCGATCCGCGCCATCGCCCGCAGCGCTCGTGCCCGCAGCAGCTTATCGCCGTTGGTGATCGCGGCCGCCGCACCCAGCTCCGCCCGCGCATCCTCCATGCGCCCGGCACGCGCCAGCAGCAGCCCCAGCGCCAGCCGCGGCTCCAGGTACCCGCCCGCGTCCAGGATCGCCGCCCGATAGCTCTGCTCCGCCGCCGTCTCCTGCTCCAGCGCGTCCTGCGCGGAACCAAGGTCGTACAGCACCTGCGCGTTCTGCGGATCGGCCGCCGCCAGCGGCTGCAGCAGCTTGACCGCCTTCACCCAGTCGCGCGCCACCAGAGCCTCGTTCGCGGCCTGCATCGCCTCGCTCTGCGGCGCCGCCACCTTCTCCGCACCACTGAAATCCTGCGCCGCCAGCGGCATCCAGGTCGTCAGCACCAACCCGGCCGCAAGCAGCAGAACCCGAACCCCGCGGGCGTCCCACTTACCGCGCGTTTGTCTTAGGCGACATGTGGGGCCGCTACAAAGCTCCATGCGATTCCTCAAGCCCCCACCTCCATCCCCGCTCGCAGCACCGGCCCCAGCCAATGCCCCGTGTAGCTCCGCGGATTCGTCACCAGCTCCTCCGGCGTGCCCTCACCCACCACCTGCCCGCCGCCGCTTCCACCCTCCGGCCCCATATCGATCACCCAGTCCGCCGACTTGATCACATCCAGATTGTGCTCGATCACCAGCAGCGACCCGCCGCCCTCGATCAGCTTGCGAAACGCCGCCAGCAGCTTCGCCACATCGTCAAAGTGCAGCCCGGTCGTCGGTTCGTCCAGGATGTAAAGCGTCCTGCTCCTCACCTTTGCCGCCATCTCGCTGGTCGTCGACCGGTTCACGATGCTGCGCGCCGTCGCCAGGTGCGACGCCAGCTTCACCCTTTGCGCCTCGCCGCCCGAAAGCGTCGTCGCCGACTGCCCCAGCCGAACATAACCCAGCCCCACCTCATCCAGGACATACAGCTTTTCGATGATCTTGGCGTGCCCGGCAAAGTACACCAGCGCCTCCTTCACCGTCATGTTCAGCACATCGAAGATGTTCTTGCCCTTGTACTTCACGTCCAGGATCGCCGCCTTGTAGCGCGTGCCGCCACACTCCTCGCAGGGCAGCTCAATATCGGCGAGAAACTGCATCTCCACCGTCACCGTTCCATCCCCTTCGCACACATCGCAGCGGCCGCCCGGCACATTGAACGAGAACGCCCCCGCCGCATAGCCCTTGCGTTTCGCATCCGGCTGCGCCGCAAACAACGCCCGGATGTCGTCGAACGCCTTGATATACGTCACGGGATTCGAGCGCGGCGTGCGCCCGATCGGCGACTGATCGACCAGCACCACGTCGTTCAGGTGCTGCGTCCCGGAGAGTTCGCGGTAGAGCGCGGTCGGGTCGGCGCCCTCCGTCTGCCCGAGCGCATGCTGCAGCGCCCGGTACAGCACCTGGTGCACGATGGTCGACTTGCCCGACCCCGACACCCCAGTCACGCAGCACAGCAGGCCCAGCGGAATATCCATATCGACTCCGCGCAGATTGTGAATGCGCGCGCCTTTCAGCTTCAGGTGCTCTCGCCCCGGTTCGCGTCGGGTACGCGGCACCGGAATCGTCAGCCGCCCGCTCAGGTACTTGCCCGTAATGCTGTTCGGATTCGCCATCACCTCAGGCACCGTGCCCGCGGCCAGCAGGCGCCCGCCCAGCTCTCCCGCGCCCGGCCCCAGGTCCAGCAGGTAGTCCGCCGCCCGGATCACATCCGGATCATGCTCCACCACTAAGATCGTGTTCCCGAGATCGCGCAGCTCCTCCATAATCCGGATGAGCTTCGCCGTATCCCGTGTGTGCAGCCCGATCGACGGCTCATCCAGCACATACAGCGCGCCCACCAGCCGCGAGCCCAGCGAGGTCGCCAGTTGAATGCGCTGCGACTCGCCGCCCGAAAGCGTCGACGAAAGCCGGTCCAGCGTCAGATACTCCAGCCCAACCTGCTCCAGGAAGTGCGTCCGCTGCCGCACCTCTTCGAGCACTTTGCCGGCAATCTCCATCTGCGACGGCGAAAGCGCCAGCGAATCGAAGAAGCCGGTCGCTTCCGTGATGGTCAGCGCAACCACCTCCGAGATGTTCCGGCCCTGCAGCAGGACCGCGCGTGCTTCCGCCCGCAGCCGCGTTCCCCGGCAGTCCGGGCACGTCGCATAGCCGCGGTATTTCGAGAGAAACACCCGCACATGCAGCTTGTACTTCTTGCGGTCGAGCTCCGCGAAGAAGCCGCGAATACCCGCATACGTGCCTTGCCCATCCTCGATCAGCCGCTGCTGCGCTGCCGTCAGGTCGTACCACGGCACATTCGTGGGAATGCCGGCGGCCTTGGCAAACCGCAGCATCACGCCGTGGAACGCCCGGTACTTCGGCGTGGTCCAGGGATGAATCGCCCCATCCTCCAGGCTCTTCGACCGGTCCGGAATGATCAGCCCGGGATCGAAGTCGATGGTATTCCCAAACCCCTGGCAGCGCGGACACGCACCAAATGGATTGTTGAACGAGAACAGCCGCGGCTCCGGCTCGCGGTACGCCCGGTGGCAGGACGTGCATTCGAACGCCGAAGAATACCGCTGCTCGACGCCCTCACCCTCCCGCGGCACGGTCAGAAACCGGATCTCCCCAACTTCCCGGTAGCCGGTCTCGATCGCATCCACCACCCGCGCCCGCACCTCCGGCGAAAGTGCCAGGCGATCCGCGAGCACGAAGATAGGCTGCGAAAAATCCAGCTCCAGCAGCGACTCCGGCGTCGAAAACTCCACTATCGTCCCGTTTTGGAAGAGCCGGTTAAATCCCCGGCGCCGCAGCTCCAGCAACCGCTCTTTCAGCCCCTCGGTCAGCGTCGCGGCGGCGATATTGCCGCTCTTTCCCTTTCCGCTCTTCTTGGCCGCGGGCTTCTTTGGCGGCTTGGGCGCCTCCTCCGGCTCGGTCGAAGCCTTCACCAGCGGCTCCAGCCTGATCTCCGCCCGCACGATTGGGAACAGCGCATACACCCGCGTCCCTTCCGCCATGGCAGAGAGCGAAGTCACGATCTCATCCACCGTGTCACGCTTCACCACCCCCCCGCAGTGCAGGCATGTCACCGAGCCGCAACGCGCATACAGCAGCCGCAGATAGTCGTAGATCTCGGTCGCCGTCGCCACCGTCGAACGCGGATTGCGCGTCTGGTTCTTCTGCTTGATCGCAATCGCCGGCGCCAGCCCGTCCATGTGGTCGACGTCCGGCTTCTCGATCCGCTCCAGAAACTGCCGGGCGTACGCCGAAAGCGACTCCACGTACCGCCGCTGTCCCTCGGCGTACACTGTGTCGAACGCCAGCGAACTCTTGCCCGAGCCCGACACGCCCGAAACCACCGTCAGCGTGTTGTGCGGGATATCGACATCGATCCCCTTCAGGTTGTGCGTCCGGGCCCCGCGAATCGTAATCCGGTCATTCGCCCCGGCCACCGCACCCGCAGCCGTCCCCGCTTCCACTTCCGTCATCTCTTCCATCATGGCCACTCTCTATTGTCGGATAGAAGACGACCGAGTGGCGAATCCTCCGGCTTGCGCCGCCGCCAGCCCTTCCGCCGGCCGCTCAGACAATTCCCAATCCGTCCGGGAGCAATGCCTATTCATTGGTGCAGTGCCATATGTAGAACCACCCCCAAGTCGATTGCTTTGAAGAAGATAGACAACAATCGCAGGGGGAGGGTCCCCACTCATGGAATCCTGCACACCTTCACCGTCCCATTCGCATACGGACAGCTCCACGCCGTCGCGCTCGCCGTCTCCAGCACCGCCCACGAAACCCCCAGCGGACGCAGCCTGCGTTCGCGCTCCGCATCCGGCTCCTTCTCCAGACCCGTCTGCGCCGTCACCCCGGTCAGCCAGGCCTCCGTCAGATCCGGCGTAATCGAAGCCTCGCCCCCATCCTTCGAGTAGTCCGGAAGCGCGCTGCGTTCGGCAATCGCCCGAAAGCACTGCGCATCCTCACCGCGGCCGCGCGTAATGTAATGCGCGTCGAGCGCGAACAGCGCGTCCTTCGGCGTATGCTCCCGCGCCCACACAAACGCCTGCTGCCACGCATTTCCCGGCGGCGTCCCCGGCCACTCCAGATGAGGCGTGTGCGCAAACGTCTCTCGCTGCGCCCAACCCATCACGCCGCCCATCCCCACCAGCAGCACCGCCCAGCGCCACGCCCGCGCCTGCAGCACGCGCTCTCCCAGCCAAGCACCCAGCAGCAGGATCATCAGCTCGTACACTACCTGGTAAGCCCGCAGCGGCTGCAGCCGCGCCACCAGGTGGGTCGCATCACCCTCATGCGAAAACGCCAGTGCGACCGCTAAGGAGATCCCGCCCAGCGCGATCCCTGTTTGCGCGAGCAGTGGACTCAACCGCCGCACCAGCCACAGCACCAGCAGGGGCGCGATCAAGCCAAGCTGCTCGTACCACTGCCATGCCCCCGGAAACCAGTAGTACCGCGTCAGCGCCACCTGCACATACGCCGCAGACTCCGCCGGAGCCTTTGCCTGGAGCACCGCGCCCGTGGCCAGCGCAC
>CAJCHN010000020.1 GCA_903970285.1 Rhodanobacteraceae bacterium
CCATCCATCTGCGCCGCGCCGGTGATCATGTTCTTGATGTAGTCGGCGTGGCCCGGGCAGTCGACGTGCGCATAGTGCCGGTTCGGCGTCTCGTACTCCACATGCGAGGTCGCAATGGTGATTCCGCGCTCGCGCTCTTCAGGAGCGTTGTCGATGGTGTCGAACGAACGGAACTTGTTCGAAGGATTATGCTTCGACAACACCTTGGTGATCGCCGCCGTCAACGTCGTCTTGCCATGATCGATGTGCCCGATCGTCCCAATATTTACGTGCGGCTTCGACCGGTCAAACTTCTCCTTACCCATCTCACTTCTCCTCTAACTCTTTTAGACAAAATCTTGGTTTTTAGGACAATCCAGCTACTTATCCTTGCCCGTCTGCTTCGCGATAATCTCTTCGCTCACCGACCGCGGCGCTTCCTCGTACTGCTTGAACTGCATCGAGTAATTGGCGCGGCCCTGCGTCGCTCCGCGCATGTGGGTGGCGTAGCCGAACATCGTCGACAGCGGAACGGTGGCGCGAATCGCCTGCGTGTTGCCCACCATCTCCATGCCCTCGATGCGCCCACGCCGTGAGTTCAGGTCGCCGATGATCGTACCCATGTAATCCTCCGGCACCGTCACTTCGACCGACATCACCGGCTCCAGCAGCACCGGCTTGGCCTTCTTCGCAGCCTCCTGGAACGCCATCGAACCAGCGATCTTGAACGCCATTTCGTTTGAGTCCACGTCGTGATAGCTCCCGTCGTACAGGCTTACCTTGATGTCCACCATCTCGTACCCGGCCAGGATGCCGCGCTGCATCGCCTCCTGGATTCCCTGATCGATCGGCTTGATGTACTCCTTGGGAACCACGCCGCCCTTGGTATCGTTCGAGAACTCGTAGCCCTTGCCCGGCTCGTTCGGCGAGATGCGAATCTTGGCATGCCCGTAGTTGCCCGAACCTCCGGTCTGCCGGATGTACTTGCCCTCCGCCTCCGCATTGCCGCGGATGGTCTCGCGATAGTTCACCTGCGGCTTGCCGACGTTGGCCTCGACCTTATACTCGCGCATCATGCGGTCGACAATAATTTCGAGGTGCAGCTCGCCCATGCCGGCGATGATCGTCTGCCCCGAATCCACGTCGGTGCGCACGTTGAAGGTAGGATCTTCCTGCGCCAGCTTGGCCAGCGCCATGCCCATCTTCTCCTGGTCGGCCTTGGTCTTCGGCTCCACCGCGACCTCAATCACGGGCTTCGGAAAGTCGATCGACTCGAGCACGACCGGGTAGCGGTCGTTGCAGATCGTGTCGCCCGTGATCAGGTTCTTCAAGCCCACCGCCGCGCAGATATCTCCCGCCAGGATCTCGGTGATCTCTTCGCGCTTGTTCGCGTGCATCTTCAGCAGACGACCGATGCGCTCGGTCTTGCCGGTGCGCGGGTTCAGCACCGAATCACCCGTCTTCAGCACACCCGAGTACACCCGGATGAAGATCAGCTGGCCGACGAACGGGTCAGTCATGATCTTGAAGCCCAGCGCCGACAACGGCTCGTTATCGTCCGCCTTGCGGATGATCTCCTTCTCCATGTTGTCCGGGTCGTGCCCAATCATGGGAGGAATGTCGAGCGGACTAGGCAGGTAGTCGACCACCGCATCCAGCAGCGTCTGCACGCCTTTGTTCTTGAACGACGAACCGCACAGCACCGGGAAGATGTTCATCGCGATGGTGGCCTTGCGGATCCCCTTCTTCAACTGCTCGACCGTCGGCTCCTCGCCCTCGAGATACAGGTGCATGATCTCGTCATCGGAGTCCGCAACCGCCTCGATCAGGTGCTGCCGCGCCGTCTTCGCCGTCTCCAGCAGGTCGGCCGGAATCTCTTCGACCGAGTACTCCGCGCCCATGGTCTCGTCGTGCCACAGGATCGCCTTCATGGTCACCAGGTCAATCACGCCGAGGAACTTTGCCTCCGCGCCAATCTGAATGTTGATCGGCACCGCGCGCGCGCCCAGACGATCGACAATCGTCGAGGTCGCATACACCGCGTCCGCGCCGGCCTTGTCCATCTTGTTAATGAAGCACACCCGTGGCACCTTGTACTTGTCCGCCTGGCGCCACACCGTCTCACTCTGCGGCTGCACTCCGGCTACCGCGTCGAAGCACGCCACCGCGCCGTCCAGCACACGCAGCGAGCGTTCCACCTCGGCCGTAAAATCCACGTGGCCCGGCGTATCGATAATGTTGATGCGGATGTTCTTCCAGGTGCAGGTCGTCGCGGCGGACGTAATCGTGATGCCGCGCTCCTGCTCCTGCTCCATCCAGTCCATCGTCGCAGTGCCCTCGTGCACCTCGCCGATACGGTGCGTGATGCCCGTATAGAACAGGATGCGTTCGGTGGTCGTCGTCTTTCCGGCATCGATGTGAGCCATGATTCCGATGTTCCGGCAACGATTCAGCGGGATAGTGCGTGCCACGGTGTCTCTCTCACTCTGCGGACCAGCGTCCGCGGTTCCATCAACTATCTTGCCAGGCCAGTCCCCAAATCCCAGTCCCTGGACCCCAGTCCCTGCTCCCTACCAGCGGTAGTGAGCAAAAGCCTTGTTCGCCTCGGCCATGCGATGAACGTCTTCTTTCTTCTTCATCGCCGCGCCCCGCCCGTTCGCCGCATCCAGCAGCTCGGCGCTCAGCTTCTCGACCATGCCCTTCTCGCCGCGCGCCCGGCCATACGTCACCAGCCAGCGAATCGCCAACGACGTCCGCCGCTCCGGCAGCACCTCGATCGGCACCTGGTAGTTGGCGCCGCCCACCCGCCGGCTCTTCACTTCGAGCAGAGGCTTGCAGTTCTCGACCGCCTTCTTGAACAGCTTCAGAGCTTCATCGCCACCCTTCTGCTCCAGGTTGGTCATGGCCGTGTAGAAGATGCCCTGCGCGGTCGACTTCTTGCCGCCCCACATCATGCTGTTCACAAACTTCGTCACCAGGGTCGATCCGTAGATCGGATCCGGTGCAACCTCACGCTTCGCGATGTAACCTTTTCTCGGCATTCTCTCTCTTCTCTTCTTCCCTCAGCCCGGTCGACCTCTCACGCGCTGAGCCTATAAAGCTGTTCGCAAATAGCTGTTCGACAACATATAAAGCTGTTCGACAAAATCTTGCCGTCGCTCCTGCTCGCTGCTTATTTCGCCGCTGCCTTCGGACGCTTCGCGCCGTACTTCGACCGGCTCTGCATCCGCTTGGCCACGCCCACCGAATCCAGCGTTCCGCGCACCACGTGGTACCGCACTCCCGGCAGATCCTTCACACGGCCACCGCGAATCAGCACAATCGAGTGCTCCTGCAGGTTGTGGCCGATGCCCGGGATGTAGGTTGTCACTTCAATCCCGTTGGTCAGGCGAACACGCGCAACCTTACGCAGCGCCGAGTTCGGCTTCTTCGGGGTCTGGGTGTAGACCCGGGTGCAGACACCGCGCCGCTGCGGCGAACCCTGCAGCGCCGGGCTGGCAGTCTTGTAGCGAGTGGGCGTGCGGCCCTGCTTGACGAGCTGATGAAACGTAGGCACGTGTGCTCCTTCTGAAACCTGCTTTGAAACCCATCTTTTCGCGCACCAACCGGGACATCTCCGGGCCCTGGAAACCGTGCAACGCACGAAAACCTGAGGACGCTGAAGCGCCTCGCGCGGAATTTGTCCCTGCTGTACGTCTGTACATCTACTCAGACGAAATACAGTCGACGGTGACCGAGCCTGATCCTTTGACCCCGGGCCCTGCAACTCTCCCAGGCACTGCGCGCAAAGTTCAGCCAGCTCCGTTTCGCTGTTCCCGACCGCATAGCCCATTCACATTGGATCCCGCCAGTTGCAGCGGGGTGAAGGGTGGCGCAGTCGTGTTTGCGAAGGGCCGCAGAAGTCCGCCTCTAACCTTCAAAGGCCTGCGGTAATACTCCAGTTACCTCAAACAGTGTACCTGAAATCTAGGGCGCCGGTCGAATACCGGCTCCCGATTCACGCTGCAGACCGCAGGCCACCAATGCAACCCTCTGAAGATACCAGTAGCGCCGGCCAAAGTCAACCGCCGAACTCGCCGCACGATCCAGAAGCAAGCTCTTCCCCTGCCGGAGAGCTCACTCCCGATCGACCTCTCAATCGACCTCCAAAATCGGCGCGATCATGCCCTTCCGGCGCCGACCACCTGGTCGGCAAGCACGGGATAATCGACGTAACCCTCCGGCCCGTGCGTGTAGAAGGTCTCCGGGTTCGGCTGGTTCAGCGGAGCACCCGTGCGGAAGCGCTCCACCAGGTCCGGATTGGCGATCCAAAGCTTGCCGAAGCCGACAGCATCCGCCTCTCCGGCGGCGATCACAGCCTCCGCCTGCGCCTGCGTGTACTTCTCGTTGGCAATGTAAACGCCGCCGAAGGCCCGCTTCAGATCCGGGCCCAGGCGATCGTCTCCAAAGTACTCCCGCGCCATCAGGAACGCCAGGCCGCGCTTGCCCAGCTCGGTTGCGACGTAGGTGAAGATCTCCCGGGGATTGTGGTCGCCCATGCCCATCACATCGCCCCGCGGAGCCAGGTGCATGCCCACGCGATCGGCACCAAAGACGCTGCTCGCCGCATCCGCCACCTCCAGGTGCAGACGCGCGCGGTTCGCCACCGAGCCGCCGTACTCGTCCGTGCGGTGGTTCGACGCGGAGTGCAGAAACTGGTCCAGCAGGTAGCCGTTCGCGCCATGAATCTCCACGCCATCGAAGCCGGCGTCCTTGGCGTTCTGAGCACCCTGGCGAAACTCTTCCACGACGCTTCTGATCTCTGCGATCGAAAGCGCCCGCGGCGTCTCAAACTCCTTCTTCGGCCGGATGAGGGTCACCGTTCCGGGAGGCGCGATCGGGCTGGGCGCTACCGGCTGTTTGCCGCCCAGGAAAGTCGGATCGCTGACCCGGCCCACATGCCAGATCTGGCAAAAGATGCGTCCGCCCGCCTGGTGCACCGCTTCGGTCACCGGCTTCCACAATTCCGTCTGCCGCTGCGACCAGATGCCCGGAACCTGGGCGTAGCCCACGCCCATCGGGGAGATCGGCGTGCCCTCGGAGATGATCAGGCCCGCCCCGGCACGCTGCCTGTAGTACTCCACCATCAGGGGCGTCGGCAGGTGATCGACCGTCCCGCGCAGACGGGTCAAGGGCGCCATCACGACGCGATTCGGCAGTTCCAAGGCACCAACTTTCAACGGCTCCAGCAATCGACTCAACGCACATCCTCCAGAACTTCTTGTCGCTATTGGATGTGCGAGGGGGCGTGCCGGGTTCGAGGCTGCACCGCCCATCCGGGTAAAAAGATGCAAAGTGTTCATTTCAAATAAATTATGGTCAGACTGAGGTCTCACCGGGCACTGCACCATTGTTGCGGCACCCACTTTCCCCAGCTTCCGACCTGCCGGGTGCCTTACCTTTCGCACAGGCAGAGTTGAGATGAAGCCCGCTTCCATCGTTGCCTTCCTGCGATGGCGCTTTCCGCCAGAAGTGTTCTGGGCCGCCTGCGCGGCTTGCCAAGTAAACGCTTTCTCACGTACCCTCCAAGCCAATGGATCGCCGCCAGTTTCTCGCCCTCTCGACCGCCGCCTCTCTTGCCCGGCTCGCCCCGGCACAGGCCGCTGCCTCGGCTCGCAGCTTCGCCCCCAATCTGGATTCGCTCGCCGGCTATAAAGCGCCAGACTGGTTCCGCGACGCGAAGTTCGGCATTTGGAACTGCTGGGGGCCAGAGTCCGTGCCCGAGTTCGGCGACTGGTACGCCCGCAAGATGTACATTCCCGGCGACCCCACCTACCAGCAGCACCTCGAGGCCTACGGCCATCCCTCGAAGGTCGGCTACAAGGACATGGTGCCGCTGTGGCACGGTGAAAACTGGCAGCCCCACCGCCTCATGGCGCTCTACAAAAAAGCGGGTGCTCGCTACTTCTTCGCCATCGCCCAGCACCACGACAATATCGACTGCTGGAACTCCACCTATCATCCCTGGAACTCGGTCAAAATGGGGCCGAAGAAGGATGTCATCGGCATCTGGGGCGAGACCGCCCGCGCCCACGGCCTGCGCTACGGCGTGAGCGAACATCTCGGCGCCTCCTGGAACTGGTTCGGCGTCTCCCATCTCGCCGATACCGCAGGCCCGCTGGCCGGCGTTCCCTACGACGGCGCCAATCCCGAGTACGCTTCGCTCTATCACTCCGGCGACGCCCAGTCCGACTGGCACGCCTGGTATCACAACGCGCCGGTGAGCTTCCAGATGGAGTGGTCCCGGCGCGTCACCGACCTCATCGATCAACACCAGCCGGATCTCGTCTACTCTGACGGCAGCCTGCCCTTCGGACAATACGGCATGGACTTCCTTGCCCACTACTACAACACCAACATCGAGCACCACGCCGGCCGCCTGGAAGCCGTCTACTTCTGCAAGAACAACCCCGATGGAGGCCAGTTCCGCAACGGCTTCTGCGTTCAGGATATCGAGCGCGGCGTCGAAGACGGCATCAATCCGCTACCCTGGCAGACCGACACCTGCATCGGCGACTGGTACTACAAGAAGGGCATCAAGTACAAAACACCCACCACCGTCGTCCAGATGCTGGTGGACATCGTCAGCAAGAACGGCAACCTGCTGCTCAGCGTGCCGCCGCGCGGCGACGGTACCCTCGACTCCCAGGAAGAGGCCATCCTCGCCGAACTCGCCGACTGGACCTCGCGCAACGGGGAGGGCATCTACGCCACCCGTCCCTGGCGCGTCTTCGGCGAAGGCCACAACGGCCCCAAGCCCGGCAACTTCAACGAAGACCAGTTGACCTACACCGCCGAAGACATCCGCTACACCACCCAGGGCAGCACCCTTTTCGCCTTCGCGCTCGCCTGGCCCGCCGGCGGCAAGTTGGTGCTGAAGTCGCTCACCGGTTCGACGCCGTCCAGCGTCCGCATGCTCGATGGTGGCGACCCGCTCCAGTTCACCCGCCAGCCCGACGGACTCGCCATCCAACTTCCTCCCACGCCGCGGGGTGCCCATGCTTACGCCCTGCGCATCGAGGGCGCAGCGTAGCCGGCGAGGCCTCAACAAGTGTCTGGTAAAGCCGCCGGCTGACTCTCAACGGGCTCACCCGAAGCTCTCAGCTCGTCTACGCCGCCTCTGGTCTCGCCCGCGGACGACAGCCGCTACAACGCCCGCGGATGCGTCCGCTCGTAGACCTTCTGCACCTGCCCCACGGTCATGCGCGTGTAGCGCTGCGTGGTGGACAGGCGCTCGTGACCCAGCATCTCCTGAATGGCCCGCAGGTCGGCACCTTCTTCCAGCATGTGCGTGCCGAAAGCATGCCGCAGCGTATGCGGATGGACGTCCGCGGGCAGCCCCCGGCTGAGCGCGATGGCTTTCACAATCCGCCCGACGCTGCGCGTGGTGAGCCGGCAGTTCCCGCGCATGCGCAGGTTCATCAGCAGCGGGCCGGCCGCCGCCATCTCACCCTTGCCCGCCGCCATCAGCCTCGCCTCGCGACCCGGCAGATACTCCCGCAGTGCCCGCGCCGCCTCATCTCCCAGCGGCACCAGCCTCTCCTTCCTGCCCTTGCCGCGCACCAGCACGCAGTCGTCCGCCCAGCGCACGCTGCGCATATCCAGCCCCACCAGCTCCGAGTTGCGGATCCCGCAGCCATACAACAGCTCAAAGATCACCCGATCCCGTTCCGGCCAGGCGCCGGCATCTTCATCACCCTTCTTGGCCGCTGGCTGCAGCGAGGTAATCACCCGGTTGACCTCTTCCATACTTGGCACCCGCGGCAGATGCAGCGGACGCTTCGGCGTACTCACCAGCAGCGCCGGATTCTGCTGCACACGCCCTTCCTTCGCCAGCCACTTGAACCAGCTCCGAATCGCCGCCAGCGCACGCGCCGCGCTCGCCTTACCCAGACCGCGCGCATACAGCACCCCCAGGTAAGCCCGGATATGCAGATGATCCACCGCCGTGACCCCGGCCGCCGCATCCAGCGTCGTCTCCAGCCACGCCGCGAAGTCGCGCAGCTCCCGCGTGTACGCCCGCACCGTATGCTCGCTGGCCCCGCGCTCCGCCGCCAGCACCCGCAGAAACGCCTCCGCCGCCTCCGGGAACTTCGACTTTGCTTTCGCTCCCGGCATTCTAGTCTCTGGTCACCAGTTGCCTGCCTCTGGGGTGATGCATCCGGTGCACCGCCTTCAGATGTCCCAGCGCCACATGCGTATACACCTGCGTGGTCGCGATATCCGCGTGCCCCAGGAACGTCTGCACGCTGCGCAGGTCCGCCCCATGCTCGACCATATGCGTCGCACAGCTATGTCGCAGGGTATGGGGACTCGCAACCCGGCCCTCGGAAGTCGCCTTCACCATCTCCCACACCCACTGCCGCGTCAGCTGCCTGCCGCGCACGCTCAAAAACATCCACCGCTGCATGGCGCCGTTGCGCTTCACCAGCCCGGGCCGGCCGCGTTCCAGGTAGCTCTCCAGTGCCTCGCACGCCGTCCGCCCCAGCGGCACCAGACGTTCCTTATCGCCCTTGCCGCGCACCTGCGCACGCTGCTCGTCCAGCCGCACGTCCTCCACGCGCAGCGCGCAGATCTCGCCGACCCTCAGCGCGCCCGCATACAGCAGCTCCAGGATGGCGTGATCGCGCAGCGCCAGCCCATCCGCGTCCTCGGCCCGCGCGGCGCAGCCCGTCCGCTCCAGCATGGCCGCCACTTCCCTCTCCGCCAGCGACTTCGGCAGCACCTTCCAGCTCGCCGGCGTCTCCACATTCACCGTCGGATCGTGCGCGATGCGCTGATCCATCAGCAGCCAGCGATAGAACCCGCGGAGTGCGCTCAGCTTGCGCGCCACACTTCGGTTCTCCACCTGGTGCGAGCGCAACTCCTCGAGAAACCGGCTCACTTCGGCCTGCGAAGCCGTAAGCAGAATCCCATTCGGCCGCCCGCCGCGCGTCTCCACAAACTCCGCAAACTGCTCCACATCGCGCAGGTACGCCTCCACCGACGCCGGTCGAAGCCCCTTCTCCACCTGCAGATAGGCTTCGTACTCCCGCACCAGGCGAACATTCCCCGCAGCCGATGGCATACCGCTCATAGCCACATTATCGAGCGCAAAGCCGCCCACACCGCGAGAGAAATCAGGGCGTACCAATCTGACCATCGCCATGACTTGCGCATCCACCAGGAAAGCACCGCGCAGCGGTCCAGCAGCCCACGAAGTGGCCGCCGCCCGCGACCAGGGCGATCCTGCCTCCTCTCTTTTGCCTATACTTGAAGAGCCATGTTTGAAAACCTCTCCGAGAAGCTCCAGCGTTCCTTCAAGACCCTCCGCGGCCAGGGCACCATCACCGAAGAAAACATCTCCGACGCCATGCGCGAGATTCGCGTCGCTCTGCTCGAGTCGGACGTCAACCTGAAGGTCGTCGACGACCTCGTCGAACACATCCGCGTGAAAGCCATGGGCACCCAGGTCACGACCGCGCTCAGCCCGTCGGAGCAGATCGTCAAGATCGTCCACGATGAGTTGGCCGCACTACTGGGCAAGGACATCGCCAGGTTCAGAACCGCCTCGCAGCCGCCCAGCGTCGTGCTGATGGCCGGGCTGCAAGGCTCCGGCAAGACCACCACCAGCGCCAAGCTCGCGCAATGGCTCAAGAAGGGCGGGCACCGCCCCATGCTGGTCTCGGTCGACGTCTACCGACCCGCCGCGCGCCAGCAGCTCGCCATCGTCGCCAAATCCACCGGCGTCAACCTCTACGAGGGCAAGCTCGACCCCGACGCGCAGCACGGCACACCCGACGTCCTCCGGCTCGCCAAAGAAGCCAGGCGCGAGGCCTCCAACTTCGGCTGCGACATCCTCATCGTCGACACCGCCGGCCGCCTCGGCATCGACAAGGCGCTCATGGATGAGATGGCCGAGCTGAAAAAGCTCTTGAACCCATCCGAAATCCTGTTCGTCGCCGATGCCATGACCGGCCAGGACGCGGTCAACTCCGCCAAGGCCTTCAACGATCTGCTCGCCATCACCGGCGCCGTCCTCACCAAGATGGATGGCGACGCTCGCGGCGGCGCCGCGCTCTCCATCCGCCAGGTCACCGGCGCGCCCATCAAGTTCCTCGGCACTGGCGAAAAACCCGACGCCTTCGAGCCTTTCCACCCCGACCGCATCGTCTCCCGCATCATGGGCATGGGCGACATCGCCACCCTGCTCGAACGCGCCGAAGAGAAGCTCGACCGCGGCAAGGCCGAAGCCTTCGCCAAGAAGGCGCTCGGCGGCCAGGGCTTCACCCTCGAAGACTTCCGCGAACAGCTGCGCCAGATCAAGAAGATGGGCTCGATGAAGTCCATCCTCAAGATGCTGCCCTCGGTCGGCCCCTTCGCCGGCATGGCTCAAGCGGCAGAGAACGTCGATGAGAGCCAGTTCACCCGCGTTGAATCCATCATCAACTCGATGACCAACAAGGAGCGCCAGAATGCCGACCTGATCAACGGCAGTCGGCGCAAGCGCATCGCCGCCGGCTCCGGCACCAGCGTGCAGGAGGTCAACAACCTGCTCCGCCAATACAATCAAATGTCCAAGATGTTCAAGACCATGGGCGGCGGACTAGGCGGCGGCATCAAAGCCCAGCAACGGCTGATGAGCCAAATGCAGCAAACCAAACAGAGGTTTGGACGCTAACTTCACTCTGGAGGCTTCGTACATCGCGACCTTGCGTCCGGCGCTGCGGGTTCTGCTGCAGGCGCTTCCCCAGCGAGGCGGACTCACGGCGCTTCCTCCAGGGCTGCTTCGCTGCCGTCAGAATTTTGCGATCAGGCTGATGCCGGCGATGAGCAGGAGACCTCCGGTGATCCGTCCGGCATTCAGCGCGTGGGGCTGCATCCGGAACCAGCCGAAGTGGTCGATCAGCAGGGACGCGATCAGCGCGGCGGTGACCGTGAAGCCCACGAATGGACCCGCGCCTACCTTGTTGACCAGAGTCAGTCCGGCATACACCTGGACCGCCCCGACCAGACCCCCGACCACGGCCCACCACGGCATCTGCGCCAGCTGATCGCGCGTTGGAAGCGGATGCGGCATGATCAGGGATGCGCTCAGAAAGAAGAACGTGATGAGCGCGAACGAGATCGCCGACGCGATCCATGGGTTGACGACGTACTTGTTCAGTTGGCCGTTCATCGCGGAGCCACAGCTCTGCAGCGCGCCCCCGACGATGATGAAGGGAATGATCCATCCGGCGTTCATTTCGTCTCCTTTGCTTATTGCTGTCCGGCGATGGCGTTCATGGCCATTGCCCCGCCCAGTGCGGCCAGAAGCGCCACCGGCATGGCAACCGCTCCGACCCGCAGAAACTTCCAGAAACTTACGTCCAGCTCTTCCTTGCGCAGGGCCAGCAGCCAAAGAATGGTTGCGAGCGACCCGGTGACCGAGAGATTCGGACCAAGATCGACCCCGATCAGAACAGCATTGGCCATGAGGCCTTTGACGTGCGCCGCCTGTATGGTTCCGCCCGCAATCAGCCCAAGAGGAAGGTTGTTGATCACGTTGTTGCCGACACCTACCGCGAACCCGACGATCAGGGCTCCCACAGCCGGAGCGAAATGCTGTACCCAGCCCAACCAGGCTTGCGTCAGCCGAAGCGCGCCCTGGCTTTCGACCGCGTCCACCATGATGAAAAGGCCGGCGACGAGCAGGAGGGTGCTCCAACTGATCTCTTTGGCTAGCTTGAAGGGGTTTTGGCGGGCTTTGATGGAGACGACGGCGGTAATGAGGAGGGCAGCGAGGCAGGTGGGAAGGCCCAGGTCCTTTTTCATGGCGGAGGCAGCGAGCAGGACGCCGATCATGATGGCCAG
>CAJCHN010000021.1 GCA_903970285.1 Rhodanobacteraceae bacterium
CTCCGGCCCATATCTGCCATCCTTATCCCTCGCGCCGTCTGCGCGTCACCACCTGAGGCAAGAGCCGTATGCGGGAAATCCGCCCGTACGGATCTGTGCGGGGGGTACGGCGTAAGCCGTATCCCTACCGCGACAACATTCATCCCATGCGCAGCATGGCCCCCATTGCAGCGACGGATTCCATGGAAGGCGAGGATGCTTCTGCGGCGGCTTTAGCGCGGCTCAGGAGCGTCCGAAAGGCCCTCCGATGACGCTGGAAGCCCGCCAGCGCGTCTACGGGCTTCCCAGACGCGGCGAGGCCGCCCCCGAAGGGACGGCCTTGGTTAGTTGCACCCTCGACGGTCAGACGACCCACAGCGGGCCATCTCCTCCCCCGAACTGCAACGCTTCTGGGCCGACGTAATCGGCATCCCGAAGAGAGACGCTTAGAGCGGCGTTTGAGAAGTTCAACCACACTCTCTCGCCGGGTCGCACATCGACGCTCTTCAAGGTCTGCCCTTCAAGGCCGTACATTGCATTGCGATACTCTGGGGACTCACACGCATATTCAACCCCATCGCGAAGAACTCTTGGCATCGTATATGCGTTAAGGAAAGCGCCCTCCCATAAGAGCTGAAGGTAGTCCTCGATGAAGGTCGCCGACAGCAGAGGCTTTCCAACTATCCGCTGGAGTGCTTCGCTGAGCGTCGGGTGTTTTAGTTCCATGATTCCTCCTTCCTACTGCGGCGGCGTTAGTGGCTGATGTGCCGACGGGTCTGACCTTGGTACGGTCCGTCCAGTTTGCGGGTTAACCGTCTGGCCGGAGGCGTTGTTGTAAGACGCATATCCATCAGGGTATCCCGGCGATGCTCCGCGAGCTGGCGTTGGGTCCATGACGCGAACTCCTGTAGTCCGGGCGTCCATCCCATTTCCTCCTGAACCGCCCTGATATTGCATACCAGTTGTGTTGCCCGCTCCATTCACTACTGGGGACGGCCCAGATGCTCCTTGAGGAACAGGGATTACATCACCGCCGGGTGTCGAGATGAAGCTAGTCGAAGGCGTAGCTACCGGTTCAATCGCCGTCGGTGCTTCGAGAGCAGCAGTAACGGTCACTGAGCCACCGAACGCAGCATCGGTGACGATTGATGCCGCAGCCAGCGCAACGGGCGTTCCGTAGTAGCCGATGTTCTCGCCAACTCCGTTTGGAACAGCGAGAGTCTGATTGCCCGTAATGTCCATGCCCAGACCAGCTTCTTTAGCTGCTGCTGGGATGAGAGGATTTGTAGCTGCTGAGTTGTAAAGATATTTCGCAGCTCCTCTACCAACAGACTTTGCAAACTCCTTCAGTCTTTCGCAGCAATGTCCGTCAGGATCGGCTTGGCTCAGCGGGTTATTTCCGACGTACTCGTACAGGTTGAGCGATTGCGGATCGTCCATCTTCGCGTATGGCACCGGGTCTTGCTTGGCGCTCCAGTCGGGGCTCATCCACCGGCCCATACTGCTGGCGTAGTACCTGGCCCCGAAGTAGTCGAGTCCTGATTCGGTGTCTCTTTCTTTGCCGGTGAAATGGTGTTCCGTTGGGGTGGAGAGGGAGCCTGTGCAGTAGAGCTGGTCTCCAAAGGGGAGGCTCTGGCATGCCTGTTTGGGAATTCCGGAGGCGTCGGTTTGGAAGCGTCGTGAGCCGAGCGCGTCGTTCAGGTAGAAATGCAGTCCCTGCCCTGTGTTGTCGTAGGTGGCAATGAGATGCCCGCTCGCGGTCACGTTCGAGTGGACCCAGTTGTATGTGGTACCCGACTTCGTGGTCATCATGGCCATCTCAGTCATCTGGCCGCCGGATTGGTCTAGCACGTAGTCCGTTATGGGGGTGTAGCCGTTCTGGGTGATGTCGCAGGTGGCGACCGGGCAAAAGATTGGAGGCGCGGGTCGGGATCGAACCGACGCATAAAGGTTTTGCAGACCTCTCCCTTACCACTTGGGTACCGCGCCCCGAGTGTAGATCCAGCCTTCCATCAGTCTACCGCTTGCGCAGTTTACGAGGTCCGGGCGATCACAAAGAAGGGGTGTCATTGGAGCGGGAGACCGGGGTCGAACCGGCGACATCTTCCTTGGCAAGGAAGCACTCTACCACTGAGCTACTCCCGCTCACCTCTGTAACTATAACGGGCTTCACGCGCAGGGTCAACGCAGACGAGCCGCAGACGTGACGCAGACGAGCTCGGCCCGGCGCCCTGCCGGGCCCATCCGCGCCGTCAATACTCCTGCGGAACGGACGTGCTAAACGGAATCCTGCGGCTCGCCGTCAGGTCGCTGCGATGCCGCACCACGTGCGGCGTAATCAGCAGCACAAGCTCCGAGGAGTCACGCTCGCGCAGATCATCGGCCGCCGTCTGTTGAAAGCCGGGCAACTCCGAAATGCCGGGCAGCCCGCTGATGCTCGCCGACTCGGTCCGGCTCAACTGCGACAGCATGACCGCGCTCGATCCATCCGGCACCGTGATGTCCGACGTAAACACCTCGCTGGTAAGCACTGGAATGTTGTCCAGGCTGGCGCCTTCGAGCGCCTCGATCTTCAGATCGATCTTGGTATCCACCATGCCGGATTTGAGCACCGTCGGCGTCACTTTCAGGGTGATACCCAGATCCTCGTACTGCACCTGAGGGATGGTCTGGTTGGCCGCACTGCCAAGGTACTGGTTCAACAGCGTACTCGCGCTCTGACCATTGATCGTCACGCCCGCCAGCGCGGACGCCGTCGAACTGGAGACTCCGCTCGAGTAGGTGGCGGTGGTGATCGGATACTTCTCGCCCACGCGCAGGGTGGTCGTCTGCCGGTCCCCCACGCGCACGCTCAGATCGTCCAGCGCCCGCGAATCGGATGTGTTGAGGCCGAAGTTGATGGTCGCGCCCGACGTGAGATAGACCCCGGTCAGGGTCGCCGAGGGCACATGCCCAATCAGCGCGATCAGCCCGGTCAGCTTCGAATCCGACACCGCACCGCTCAGGATCAGGTAGAGCGCCTCCAGAATGGTGTCGTTGACCACGTTGCCGGTCGGCACAAACCCTCCGGACGAGAGGAGCGCGCTGACCAGCGACTGGTTGGCCGAGACAATCGAAGAAGCCTCCGCATACGCATTGAAAATTCCCACCGAAGTCGGCGGCTGCAGGCCCGTGTTGAGCGTGGAGGTCCTGGCGATGCTGATCAGCTTCAGGTCCACGACCACCTCGGAGCCGCCATCGATCAGGTCATCGAGCGTCTCATTCATTGCAGTCAGCGTGGGTTGCGGCGCCCGCACCAGCAGGGTGCCGCTCTCCTGCGCAACCGCCACCTGCCTCACGTCGAAGACGTTCTTGATGATGTTGGTCAACTCGTTCAACTGTTCCGGCGTGCTCGCGGGGACGTAGATCGACTCCTCCACCTGCCGTTCCAGCCGGTTGCGTTCCTCCTGCGTATCTTTCGCGACCAGCAGCGTTGTCCGGTCCAGCGGCACCGCGAAGGTGTGCGTCATCTTGAACAACAGCGGCATGGTCCGGTCGTAGGGGCTATCCTCCAGGTCGAAGCGCAGCAGCCCGCCCGGCTCTGACGTCAGCGAACTGTCGAAGACCGTCTTGAGCCCGTACTGCGTCGCCGCCTGCGCGATCACCTGCTGCGAATTTCCCCTCGCGTGGATGGTCTCCGGTCCGGGTTTCGGCTGAATCTGGATCGGAGGCAGAAAGCTCACCTGGTGCGTCGGCGTGAAGCTGACCTTCGGGCCCTCGCCCAGGCTGGACATCTGTCCGTCCCCAGCATGCTCCAGCACAAGTTCGTTGGTTGGATCGACCGCCCTGGCCTCGGCCAGCAGGCGGTCGGCCTCGAGCGAACGACCCAGCAGGCGCGCCCTGGCCGCCTGCTGCGTAAGCTCGCTGATCTGGTGGTCTCGGGTCAGCTTTGCCGCCAGGCCATACTCCGTCTGCGCGGGATTGAGCTTCGCCGCGCGGGCAAACTCGGTCTCCGCCGCGGCGAGGTCCTGTTTCTCCAGCAGCCGCGCGCCCTGAAGATAGGCCTGCTCCGCGCGCTCGGCGTCCGCCGGCTTCACGCTCGCGGAAAGAATCTGGCTGTACCCCGGACACAACCCCATTGCAAGCAGCAGCACCACCGCGCTGGCGGGAGTGATCCGGCTGGAACTTCGAACAAAGGGTCTGATTGGCATGCGGCTGACGGTTGGACGAAGCTCAGGCGCGAACGCTTCGCGGCGCAGGCCTGGCTCAGCAGGCACACTCCGCCCCAGCCCCTGAGCCATCCCCGACAGGCGCCTCACCTACCGCATATTTGCCATGTTTGCGGCCGCCGCCGGCTGCTGCCGCGGACGTTCGCTCATCGGTGGGCGCCGCAGCCCCGTCCGAATCTGCGCCGTATCCAGATCCAACTCCGCCAGCGTGCGGCTCAGCGTGTTGCGATGCATGCCCAGCTCTTCGGCAGCCTTGCACTGGTTGCCCTTGTGCTGAGCAAGCACTTCCAGAATGTAACGCCGCTTAAACTGCCGGATGGCCTCAGTGTAGGAGACTCCGGCGCTATGCATCTGAGTAACCAAACCATCCAGTTCGCGCTTCAAGATAACCCTCGCCCTGCAGCCTCGTGCGGGCCGCCTGTGAAATCTTCCTAAAGTTGCTTGGTCTGCGTATGTGGCCTGAGAAGCTCCGGACTCTCGTGCAAAAGGTGCCTGGCCCCCGTCGAGATCTGAACCTGCAAATGTCTGGGCACAACGAAGGATACCGCATCCACCCCATCGAGGAAATAGGGTGCGAGCACGGAATTCTGCACCCATCCCGCATCCGGCAGAAACGCGCTGACAGCCATCATCGCCGCCACGCCCAGCAGCAGCCCGCGCACCGCACCCAGCGCCGCACCCAGCAGCCGGTCCACAAAGCCCAGCCCCACTGCCCGCACCGTCCGGCTCAACAGCGCCGCAATCCATCCGAACAGCGCCATCACCAGCGCCAGGATCAGCAGGAACGCCAGCACCTGGTCGACTGCGTAATTCGTGATCCAGCGGTGCAGATTCGTCGCCACCTGCAGGTAGTTCCAGCTCGCCACCAGGATGCCGGCAACCAGACCCGCCAGCGACAGCAGAACGCGGATAAAGCCGCGCGCAAGCGCCCCGATCGTCGATACCACCAGCATCAGCACCAGGAACCAGTCGAACGGGGTGAAGGTCGCGGCTGGCGGAGGAACTGGCACGCTTTCATTCTCCCTCAAAAAGGCATTCGCAGGACCGCCCTCCGGGGTTCTGCAGGCTTTTGTTCACATCCTGTGCCGGGTCAGTAACTCGTAGGCCTGCAGATACTTGTCCCTGGTCCGCGCCACCACCTCGGCCGGCAGAGCAGGTGCAGGCGCCCGCTTGTTCCAGCCTATCGATTCCAGGTAGTCGCGCACATACTGCTTATCGAAGCTCGGTGTTGGCCCGCCCGGCCGATACTGATCTGCCGGCCAGTAGCGGCTCGAATCGGGCGTTAGCACCTCGTCCGCCAGCGCGATCCTGCCATCGATCAGCCCGAATTCGAACTTCGTGTCCGCCAGGATCACACCCCTGCTGGCAGCATACTCCGACGCCTTCTCGTAAATTGCCAGCGTCAACTCGCGCAACCGGTCCGCCGTCTCCTGGCCAACCGTCTCGACCACCCGCGTGAAGGAGATGTTTTCGTCATGTCCGCCGGTATTGACCTTCGCCGCGGGGGTGAAAATGGGCTCCGGCAGCTTGTCCGACTCGCGCAGCCCCGACGGCAGAGCGATGCCGCACACCGCTCCGGTGGTCCTGTAATCCTTCCAACCGGAACCGGACAGATATCCGCGCGCGACGCACTCGACCGGAAACATCCGGGCTCGCCGGACGATCATTGTCCGGCCTTCCAACTGCTCGGCGTAAGGCTGCAGCCCGGCTGGAAACTCGCGCACCTCGGCCGTCACCAGGTGGTTCGGTGCCAAGTCCTTGAGGAAGTCAAACCAGAACAGTGAAAGCTGCGTCAAAATTTTTCCCTTATCGGGAATCCCCGAACCCAGCACATGATCGAACGCGGAGATGCGATCCGTCGCCACAAACACCAGGTCGCTCTCTGGCTGCTCCGACAGCGCATAAATATCTCTCACCTTCCCCCGCGCCAGCAGGGCAAGCGAACCCAACTCTGTCTGCAACAAAGCACTCATGCAAAAAACGTATCATCCCGAAGCCCAGGAACGCGGTTTGACGCTCCCTGCCCAGCTCCGCGCTGAAGGCGTACCACTGCGTAACCATGTTCGGACTACAGGCAACGCACGTGCGCACCGTGCAGGCGGGAAGATTTCGCGTCGCGAGGTTGTACGGGCAGCCGGGAGGGTACGGCGATGCCTGGTAGAAGCCATGCCGGGTTGAAGCGAAGCAGCCCATTGGTTACCGCTACATTCCCGCCGCCGTTGTATCCCCCTCATGCCTTTGTCAATCCGCCCGATAACCCGGAAGTGGACAAACTCATGCAAAGGTCTTTGGCAAAGAGGCTCGAGGGGCTGGACCGGATGCACAAAGTCCGGGCGGTCATCGCAGTTCGCCCGGAGGCGGGCGAACTCGTGAGAGCCGATTCCTGCGTCGCGACAAGCGTCGTCGCTGAAGATGTCGATCCCCGGCAGCCCTTTGCCCGAAACCGGACCGCCGGCATGAAAGGTGCGGCATGAGAGCGCTGATCGTCGATGATTCGAAGTTTATCCGGCAGCGCCTGCACCTACTCCTCGCCGAGATGGGCATCGAGTGCGCCGAAGCCGAAGACGGGCGCGAAGCGATGATCCGGCTGGAGCCGGGCGAAGCTTTCGACGTCATGCTGATCGATTGGAACATGCCGGTGATGGACGGGCTGGAGTGCGTGCGCCGGGTACGCGAGCAGAGGCTCGGCCCCGGGATGAAGATCATGATGGTCACGACAGAGGCGGACCACAGCTCTATTCAACAGGCCCTGAACGAAGGCGTGGATGAGTTCCTGATGAAGCCGTTCTCCGCGCAGAGCCTGCGCGAAAAACTGCTCCTCATGGATCTGGGGGTGGCTTCATGAATTCGCACATGCAGGGAAAAGGAGAATGACAATGCCGTGCTCTGACTTGAATTACGCGGTCCTGCGCCACGCAGGAAGCGACGAATCAGCAAGTCTGGTGGAATCCTTGCCCGGCCTCCCCTTTGAACATCGCCCTTCGCCGATGGCAAACGGGGCAGGCAGCCTGCAGGAGTTCGTCAACCTGCTGCGGCTCGAACCCGCGCCGCATCTCCATCGTGCCGTCGCTGAGGCGATGACCATTCACGAAACCAGCTTCTTCCGCGATGTGCGGCCGTTCGATGCGCTGCGCCAGACGATTATCCCCGCGCTGATCGCCCAGAATCAGGCCAAACGCCGCCTGCACATCTGGAGCGCCGCCTGCTCCACCGGCCAGGAGGCTTATTCCATCGCCATGCTGCTCCTGGAGCACTTCCCCCAGCTTGCGGACTGGGACGTAAAGATCGTCGGCAGCGATGTGTCGCAGTTCGTTCTTGACGCTGCCCGGCATGCGCGATACCGGCGCATGGAGGTCAACCGCGGCCTGCCCGTTCGGCTATTGGTGAAGTACTTCACGCGGGTCGGCGATGAGTGGCAGCTGCAGTCGCGGGTCCGGGAGCTTTGCGAGTTCCGCGAGGCCAACCTATGCGCCCCGTTGCCGCCGCTGCCTGTCTTCGACCTCGTGCTGCTGCGCAACGTACTTCTTTACTTCTCGCACACAGATCGCAGCTCGGTCTTTGCCCGCGTGCGGCGCCAGATGAATCCTCAGGGCTTTCTCCTCCTCGGCAACGCCGAACAGGCAGAAGACTCTACAGACCGCTTTTCAACCGAGTTCGCGGCTGACTACCTCTTCTATCGTCCAGCGACCCACCGTCCGGTGACCTGTTCGAGCTGCCCCGACGCCCGCCCGGCCTCCTTCCCGCCCGACTGACCCCCAAGTACCTGCTAAGCAAACTCACGTTATCTACCAGGAGCCCGGCCCCAACAGCTCGATCATCCGCTGTCTTGCACCTGGGACATGGGATGGCTTTCGAGTCGCTGCCTTTCGTGAACGAACCACTTCACCGCGGCCTTGCACCCGGGCCACGCGTCGTCGCTCTGCCTGCCCCATCTCTGCGGCCTGGTTCTCCGGTATCCTGACAAACGGACCGGTGACATGGCGCGAGCGAAGAAGACCGATAGCGGCAGTACTCTTATCTCACCGGCCGACGCCGCACTGGCTCTCTTCCATCCCATCACCGCAGCCTGGTTTCGCGCCGTATTCGATGGGCCTACACCGCCCCAGGTTGAAGGCTGGCCGGCGATCGCACGCGGTGAGTCCACCCTCATCCTGGCCCCGACCGGCACCGGCAAGACGCTCACCGCTTTCCTGTGGTGCCTGAACAAACTCATGCTGGACACGCCCACCGCGGAAGCGGCGCGCGGCTGCCGCGTCGTCTATCTTTCCCCGCTCAAGGCGCTCGCCGTGGACGTCGAACGCAACCTCCGCTCTCCGCTTGCCGGTATCGCCAACTTCGCGCAGCGAGAAGGCGTTCCGTTCCGCCAGCCGGAGATCAGCGTTCGCACCGGCGACACTCCGGCCAAGGAGCGCGCGCGCTTCAACCGCCATCCCGGCGACATCCTCATCACCACGCCCGAGTCGCTCTACCTGATGCTCACCAGCGCTGCCGCCGAGCAGCTGCGCACCGTCGAGACCGTCATCGTCGATGAGATCCACGCGCTGGTCCCCACCAAGCGCGGCGCCCACCTCGCACTCTCGCTCGAACGCCTGGAAGCTCTGGTCAGCGCGAGCGACCCCACACGCCGCCTGCAGCGCATCGGCCTCTCCGCCACGCAGCGTCCGCTGGAAGAGGTCGCCCGCTTTCTCGGCGGCGCCGAAGCCCAGTCGTTCGCGACAGCCGCTCCCCCTTCCGCATTGCTGACTGAAAACATCGCCGGCGAAGTGCCCGAAGCCCTGATGGACGTGGCCGGCTCCGGCGTCGAAGCCGAAACGCTCGCCGGCGGACCGCGCTTTCGCCCCGTCACCATCGTCAACGCCGGTGCCCGCAAAGCACTCGACCTCCGTGTCGAAGTTCCGGTCGAAGACATGGCCCGGCTTGGCGAGATCCAGGACATTCCCAGCGGACCCGCCAGCCAAGCGCCCAAACGAACCTCCATCTGGCAAAGCATTCATCCCCGGCTGCTCGAGATCATCCGCGAACGCACCTCCACCCTCATCTTCGTCAACGCCCGCCGCGTCGCCGAGCGCCTCGCCGGCGCGCTCAACGATCTCGCCGGCGAGCCCATTGCCCGCGCGCACCACGGTTCGCTCGCGGCTGCCCAGCGCAGCGAGATCGAAGAGCTCCTCAAGGCTGGCCGCATCCAGGCGCTGGTCTGCACATCGTCACTTGAACTCGGCATCGACATGGGCGCTATCGACCTCGTCATCCAGATCGAAGCCCCGCCCTCGGTGGCGAGCGGTATGCAGCGCATCGGTCGCGCCGGACACCAGGTCGGGATGCCCTCGAACGGCATCATCTTCCCCAAGTACCGCGCCGACCTCGTCGCCTGCGCCGCCGTCACCCGCGCCATGCACGAGGGTCACGTCGAATCCACCCGCTTCCTTCGCAATCCGCTCGACGTCCTCGCGCAGCAGATGGTCGCCATCATCGCCGCTCCTCCGCTCGCACCCGGCGAAGCCGCCGACTCCGGCCGGTCAAGGGAAGACGAAGACGGCGGCGCCGGCATCTCCTACAACGCGCTGTTCGCCATCATCCGCTCCGCCGCCGGTTTTGCGGCACTCTCGCAGACCGTCTTCGTTGGCGTGCTCGACATGCTCGCCGGGCGCTACCCCTCCGATGAATTTGCCGAGCTCAGGCCGCGCATTACCTGGGATCGCCAGCGTAACTGGCTCACCCCACGCCAGGGCGTTAAGAAAATCGCCATCCTCAACGGCGGAACGATCCCGGATCGCGGACTTTATGGGGTCTTTCTTGCCGGCACCGCCAGCGGCAAGTCCATCCGCGTCGGCGAGCTGGACGAAGAGATGGTCTTCGAGCAGCGCACCGGCGACACCTTCATCCTCGGCGCCTCCACCTGGCGCGTCGAAGAGATCACCCACGACCGCGTGCTGGTCTCGCCTGCGCCCGGCGATCCCGGCAAGATGCCCTTCTGGCACGGCGACCAGGCCGGACGCCCGCTTGAGTTCGGCCGCCGCATCGGCGCGCTCGTCCGCACCCTGCGCGAGATGCCTCGCAGCGTCGCCGTCGCCAGCCTCACCAGCGAACACGATCTCGACCCCCAGGCCGCCGAAAATGTCATGCGCTACCTCGCCGACCAGGAACTCGCCACCGGCGAGGTCCCCGACGACCGAACCCTGGTCATCGAGCGCGTGCGCGACGAACTCGGCGACTGGCGCATGTGCTGTCTGACCCCGTTTGGCAGCAAAGTCCATGCGCCCTGGTCGATGGCCGCAACCGCGCGCATCCGCGCTAATGGCGGCCCCGAGGTCGAAACCATGTGGTCCGAAGACGGCTTCGTCCTGCGCTTTCCCGAGTCCGACGAACCTCCTGCCATCGACCATCTACTGATGGAACCTGAAGAAGCCGCCGCGCTGGTCCTGCGCCAGCTCGGCTCAACCGCCCTCTTCGCCGCCAAGTTTCGCGAAGGCGCCTCGCGCGCGCTGTTACTGCCCCGAAGACGGGCCGACGGCCGAACCCCGCTTTGGCAGCAGCGCAAGCGCGCTTACGACCTGCTAGCCGTCGCCAGCCGCTACGCCGAGTTCCCCATCCTGCTCGAGGCCTACCGCGAATGCCTGCGCGACGTCTTCGACATGCCCGCCCTGATGGAGATCATGCGCGCCATCTCGAACCGCACCCTGCGCATCCACACCGTCGACTCGCGCACGCCCTCGCCCTTTGCCGCAGCGCTGCTCTTCAGCTACGTCGCCAACTACATCTACGATGGCGACGCCCCGCTCGCCGAGCGCCGCGCTCAGGCCCTCTCCATCGATCAGGACCAGCTTCGCGAACTGATGGGCGACGCCGACCTGCGCGAACTGCTCGATCTCGCCGCCATCGAAGAGACCGAAGAACAACTTCAAAGCCTGGCCGAAACCTACAAAGCCCGCACGATGGATGGCGTCCATGACCTCCTGCTCAAGCTCGGGGATCTCTCCCGCGCGGAATTGCTGGCCCGCTGTGTGTCTCCCGCGGTAGCACTCACCGGCGAACGCCTGCGCAAGTCGCTCCGCATCCTTGAAGTCAGCGTCGCTGGGGAAAAGCGGTTGATCGCAGTAGAAGACGCAGGCCGCTTCCGCGACGCCATCGGCGTGCCGCTGCCGCCCGGCCTGCCCACCGCCTTTCAGGCTCCGGTGCAGGACGCGCTGCTCGACCTTATCCGCCGCTTCGGCCGCACCCACGGCCCCTTCACCACCGCCCAGGTTGCCGGCCGCTTCGGCATCGCGGCCACCTCCGCCGAAGCCATCCTCAACCGTCTCGTCGGCCTGGGACGCATCGTCGAAGGCGGTTTTCGCCCCGGGGGCACTCACCGCGAGTGGTGCGACCACGAAGTCCTGCGGACCATACGTCGTAAATCCCTGGCAAAGCTGAGAAAAGAGGTGGAACCGGTCGAGCAAGCCACGCTTGCCCGCCTCTTCACCCGCTGGCAGGGCGTCACCCAGCCGCGCCGCGGCCTGGACGCGCTACTCGACGTCATCGAGAACCTGCAGGGCGCGCCTATCCCTGCCTCGGTGCTGGAACCGGAGATACTACCGGCCAGAATCCTCGGCTATAAGCCCGCCGACCTCGATACCCTTATCGCCGCCGGCGAAGTCGTCTGGTGCGGCTTAGAACCCATCGGCGAGAAGGACGGACGCGTCGCCCTCTATCTTGCCGAAAAGCTCCCCGCCCTCTGGCCGACCTCCCGCTCAAGCGCTGCGCCATCCCCACCCTTTTTGTCATCCTCCGGCGAAGCCAGAGGATCTGCGTCTCCCACCACGCCTCCCGAAGCAGTGATCGAATCCCCAACCGCCGAACGCGAATCCCGCATTCTCGCCTTCCTTCAGCAACGCGGAGCATCGTTCTTCCAGGACCTGCACGATGCCACGGGCGGCGGCTACCCCGGCGAAACCATCGACTCGCTATGGAACCTGGTCTGGCGCGGTCTGCTTACCAACGATGGCCTCAACGCCCTGCGTGCCTACACCGACCGCACTCCAGCCAACAGCCGCAGTGCCAAACCCGCTCGACGCATCCACCAGCAGACCGGCTTCCGCTCCCGCCGCACCACGCCGCCAAGCGTGCAGGGCCGCTGGTCGCTTAATGCCGCGGCTTTTCAGGAAATTCCGAACGCCACCCACTGGTCGCACGCCATCGCCCACCAGCTGCTCGCCCGTTACGGCGTCGTCTTCCGCGAGACCGCCCACGCCGAAGGTCTGCCCGGCGGCTTCTCCGCCGTCTACGATGTCCTCAAAGCACTCGAGGAAAGCGGCAAGATTCGCCGCGGCTACTTTGCGGCGGACCTCGGCGCAACCCAGTTCGCCATGCCCGCCGCCGTCGATCTCCTGCGCAGCCTGCGCATCCGCCGCGACGGCGACAAGAGCGAGCTTCTCCTGCTCGCCGCCACCGACCCGGCCAACCCCTACGGCTCGCTGCTGAAGTGGCCCGCCGGCGGCGATGCCGCCTCTTCCCTCACCCGCAGCGTGGGCGCCAAGGTCGTCCTCTGCGACGGATCCTTGATCGCCTACCTGCGTCGCGCCAACCCCAACATTCAAGTCTTCCTGCCCGAGGAAGAACCCGCGCGCGGCCAATCGGCCAAGGCGCTGGCGGAGTTCTTAGTCAACCGCGCTCACCACGATGGCGGCATGCTCGTGACCAGCGTCAACGGCACCCCAGTCGCCGAGCACTGGATCGCCCGCACCCTCCTCGACGCCGGATTCGTCGCCGCCCCCATGGGCTTCAACGTGCGGAGAATCCTGCCTGCCCTGCCTGGCCAGGCAGTAACCGCCCAATGAAGCCATTCTGGGGTCGAAATCGGCCGCGAACGTCGCGTCGCGATTCATATGCGCCCACGCGGTGGCGGCTGGCTCGAAGACGAACAACGTGCGATCCGCAGCAGGTGTCAATGCCTCGTCTCATACCGCTCGGAGACGAGCAGGCTGAACCTGGCCTTAACCAGGAGGTCGCCTCTAGCAAGCGAGATCATGCCCAACCCAGAAGCCCCGAAATCACCATCGCCCCAAACGACCGACGTGAAGGCAGACTTCGCCGATCGGCACATTTCACCCAAGAAGAGATGGCTGATCGTCCGTCCCGGCCTCTTCCTTTATGTGGTCACGACCGCGCCAGCAGCCGCGGCTCCTACCGGCTTCTTGCGCCGCAGAACAGCCGCTGAAATGAGCGTCATCACCAGCCCGACAGGCAGCGGCTCGATGAACGTATAGGCCATGTTGACCAACGGGTTCTGGTAGAGCTGCTGCGAGTGCCGGATGGCGGCGACCTGCGCGGCGGTCGTGGCCGGGTCAAGTCCCGAGGTTTGCACCTTGTGAATCTGAGCGGCGAAGTAGCTGTCCATAAAGTGCGGAATGAAGTTGAAGTAGAGAATCTCCCACGTGGCGACGTAGCAGACCGTGGTGATGAGGGCGATCAGGATGCCGCAGGCAAACGCGCGGCTGAAAGAGATCTGCCCGTCCAGAGTGTTGTCGCGATAACTGCGGATGCCGAAGTAGATCAGCAGGAACGACGCCACCATCATGGTGTAGCCCAGAACCATGCTGTGGCCCGAGCCGATCTTGTTGGCCAGCAGCAGCGACCCATCCATCAGGACCGAGATCATGACCCCGGCGATCAGGCCGAAGGTGAGAACAGTTTTTTTCATGGCGAGCTCCTTTGCGAATGAGAATGGAGTCACGATGCGGTGTGACGGCTCCCGGTGTCGTCATGCTTTCGTATGATTCTGCGCGACGGGACGGAAAATGCGAAGAAATCGTGCTTTAGGGTGACGCCGTTCACGGCAGCAGGCCCAGTTCCTTGCCGCGAAGGACGGCCTGCGTGCGCCGTACGGCTCCAAGTTTGTCGAAGGCGCGCGCGCAGTGGGTCTTCACCGTGCTTTCGGAGACGAAGAGCTGCGTGGCGATCTCGCGATTGCTCAGGCCGCGGGCGACAAAGGTGAGGATTTCAAGCTCGCGCGCGGTGATGCCGAGCATCTGCTGCCGGGCAGTATCGGGAACGAAGGATTTCGGACCGGGTGCTGCGGCCGGGACCAGCACCTCCTTCACCACAACCGTCTCTCGAACGATGACGCGGCGGCGCGTGATGCGCAGGCCGAGCCAGATCCCGAAGGCCGCAAACAGGATGGCCACCAACGCACTGTAGATCTCAACCGAATGCTCGATGACCACGAAGCGGTATTGGGTATATTGCAGGGTGGCGATCAGCAGGCCACCGACCAGGCCGAAGATGAGGACGTGGCGCTTCATGTGAGGAGACGTGAAGCAGTATATCCCCGTCCGTGCCAACCAGCGCCGGGCCGTAGCCATGCCGACACAGCTACAGCAGACCACCCGGATCATATCCCGGACGACCCCTCCCGGCGGCTTCCGACATGCTCGAAGCCCGGCGCATCCAGACCCAGCGCAAAATCCAAACGCGTCGAAGCCCGGCAAGGAGATCAGGCAGATCGGACGGGATCAGATCCGTCCAGCACAACCGGACGCCCACCGAACCCCGATCTTCGCCTCGGATATCAGCGCACAGGAGGGCCGCCGCTCCGCAGCGCGACTTGTCATCTACCGAGCCGCGCCGGAAGAGATTCGTGACCGGCCCGGACTACAAGGCTCCTAAATTTCCATGATCACCGGCATGATCAAAGGCCTCCGGCTAGTCGCCTTCTGCAGAAAACGCTTCAGGTCGTTGCGGATCTTCTCCTTGATCACTCCGTAGTCCTGCTTCTCTTCGGCGTTCGAGCCCTCCAGCGTTCGACCCACCATCTGCCGCGCCTCCGCGATCACCTGCGCGTCGTCCAACGCGAACCCGCGCATCACGATCTCGGGCGGCGACTCCACCCGGCCGGTGCGCTTGTTGATCGCAATGATGGCGATCACGATCCCATCCTCCGACAGATGCTGCCGGTCGCGAATCACCACGTCCTCCACCACGTCAATACTTCCGCCGGAATCGATGCAGACCCGGCCCGTCGTCACCTTGCCGTTCTTGGTCGCGGAGTCCCTGGTCAGCTCCAGCACATCGCCATCTTCCAGCAGGATCGCCTTCTCCGGCACGCCGGTCGAAAGCGCCAGTTCCACATGCCGCTTCAGGTGCCGGTAATCGCCATGCACGGGGATGAAAAACTTCGGCTGCACCAGGTTAATGATCAGCTTCAGCTCTTCCTGGCTGCCGTGGCCCGAGACGTGAATCAGCCCGTTTGTGCCATCGTCGTGGATGACCACGGCGTCGCGCCGTTCCAGGTGATCGACCACGCGATAGATCGCCTTTTCATTGCCCGGAATCACCCGCGAGCTCATGATCACGGTGTCCCCCGCCTCGATCTTGGCGAACTTGTGATTGTTCACCGCCGCCCGGCTCAACGCGCTCATTGGCTCGCCCTGCGTGCCCGAGATCATTACCAGCACCTTCTCCGCCGGATGCTCCTTGATCTGCCCGGGATGGATCAGCAGCCCCTGCGGAATCTTCAGATACCCCAGATCCTGCGCGATCTCGGTTGAGTTATCCATCGACCGACCGACTACGGCCACCTTGCGCCCATGCTTCTGCGCCAGTTCAAACGCCAGTCCAAGCCGCGTGATCGAGGACGAGAAGCAGGTGAAAAACAGCTTCTTCTTGGTCTGTGCAAAGATCTCGTCCAGCCGCGGCCGCACCGCGCGCTCACTCGGCGTCCAGCCTCTGCGGTCCACGTTGGTCGAATCCTGCAGCAGCGCCAGCACCCCGCCGGCCTTGCCCAGGTCGGCAAACGCCTGCAGATCGAAGACCTTGCCATCCGGAGGCGAGAGATCAACCTTGAAGTCGCCGGTATGCAGCACCACGCCCACCGGCGTATGGATCGCCAGCGCCACGCAATCCACCAGCGAGTGGGTCACGCGGATCGGCATCACCGAAAACGGTCCCAGTGTGAATCGCTTGCCGGGCAGCATCTCGATCAGGTCGGCATCGTCCAGCAGCCGGTGCTCATCCAGCTTGCCTTCCACCAGGGCCAGGGTGAATTCCGTTCCGTAAACGGGAACGTTCAGCTCTGACAGGATCCACGGCAGACCGCCAATGTGGTCCTCGTGCCCATGCGTCAGCAGGATCGCCTTCACCTTGTCCCGGTTCTCGGTCAAGTAGCTGATATCCGGAACGACGATATCGACCCCGAGCAGCTCTTCTTCAGGAAACATCAACCCGGCATCGACGACGATAATCTCGTCCTGCCAGCGGAGGGCCATGCAGTTCATCCCGAACTCACCCAGGCCCCCCAAAGGAATCATGCGTAATTTATCTTGTGCCATCTACCTTAAGCCTATCAGCTATGGCCGCTCCAAGCCGATCCCCACCCTTTTGCCCGGTCCGGACGCGCGCACCCGGGCCACTCCCCAATGGAACTGGATCTCGTGAGCACACTTCCCTACCTAATAGACCGACCGGACCACCGAGACGACGACTGCCTCCACGATGCCCGGCACCATCAGCAAAGCCATGTAGGCCGCCATTGCCACCACGGGAACTGCCGCCACGCACACTCCTGCCAGCCACGGACTGTCGAATAACCTCGCGTTCATCACAGGCTCCTTCCTACACCTCTACGCTGCCGAACAGCAAAAGGTTCCGGACACAGGTGCTCGCGCAAACGTTGGATGAACAGGCTGGCGCGCCACTCTTCAGATCCGCCAGCCGTCCCCATTCGGGAACCATACAGAAGCCCGGGATTCTCAAACTGCGCTCACCTGGCAGCCCAGTTGCCCTACGGAACGACCTCAGCTCCGGCACTCGCCGCCAACTGGTGGATCGCCAGCCAGGTATTTTGATACGCGTTCAAGGCATTGCTCACCGTGCTCCGCGCATCTCGCAGCGCGTCGAGGTAATCGATCAGAGCGATGCCGCCGTGCTCGAACGCGAACTGCGCAATCTTCAGCACGTCCGTCGATTCATCCAGATAATGGCCGGTAAAGCGGTCCGACAGCTTTTTCGACTGCACATACCCTACCCAGGCCTGCTCGACCTCCGAGTACACCTGGTTCTTTGCCGCCAGCTCGGTAAAGCGGGAGGCCTCGGCGACAAAGCGCGCGGTCTCCTTGTTGCCCTGGTTGCGGTCAAAGATGCGCAACGGAATGTTAAGCGAGAAGCCTGCCGAGTTATAGGTGCCGCTTCGGTCGTACTCTCCTTCGAGCGTCGGGTCGGTCGTTCCATTCGCCTTCGCCAGGCTATAAGCGGAGTCTGCGACCTCCACTCCATAGCGTGCGGCGGCGTAATCGGGGCGGCTGGCCAGGGCAGCCTGCGTCAGCTGCTCCTTGGTCTGCGAGACCGCCGGCGGAACCACTTCGCCGGTGATATCGAAGTCCGGTTTCGGGGTGTCATAGCCAATCAGGGTCTGTAACTGCGCGCTTGCCTGCTGCAGGTTGATGATGTCGTTGGCCTCGCCGGCCTCGAAGTCTCCCAGCTGCAGGTCCAGCCGCTCGAAGTCGATCTTCGCCAGATCGCCTGCCTTGTAGCGATCGTTGGCAATGTCGACCTCGTGGCCGAACTCCTTCAGATTCGCCTGCGACAGCAGCGTTGCCTGCTTGGCGATCAGCATGGTGGTAAACGCCGTCTTCACCGTCAAAATGGTCTGCCGAATCTGCTCTTCCAATTGAGCCTGCGTCTGCGCGGTGGTCGCTTTTGCGTTCTCGATGCGGAACCCGCGCTTGTTCCCGCGCTCAAACAGACGCGAAACCTGCGCGCTATAGGCGTAGGGATTGGAAGCGCCCTCAGCCGGCAGCGTGATGTTCGTTCCGTAGAACGTGAAGTAGGGGTTCTGCCTCACCGCCGCCTGAATCTCCTGCGCCCGCACGCTGCGCAAGGTCGATTCCGCCGCGAGAATGGTTGGATTCTTCGCCTTGGCCAGGTCGATCACCTCCTGCATGGTAAAGGCTCCGGCCTTGGCTGGTGCCTTCTTCCGCGGATCGACGATCAGGCTTGCACCCGCGGCATACTGCTGCGGCGTCTGCCCGTTCTGACCCTGCGCCTGTCCGTTCTGCCCTCCGTGTGCCCCCGCGGCCTGTCCGGCGGCCTGACCCGCCGCCTGTCCCTGGCCAGCGGCGCCTGCACCGGGGCCGCTGGCACCGGAGCCCGCACCTGCGCCGCCCGCACCTCCACCGCCGGCCTGCGCCAGCGCCGCCGCAGGCAGCACCAGAGCGGCCAGCAGCAACGCTTCAAACGGTATTCGGCCGTGGCCAATCCTTGTCATTCCAAGAGTCGTCAGACGCATCCTCAAACCTCTAAATCCCCTTCCGGCTCCGGCAGTACGTCCGTCGGGCGCGAGATCCATACATAGAGCGTCGGCAGCAGGAACACGCTGAACAACAGAGCACCGATCAGTCCGCCGACGATGACGATCGCAAACGGACGCTGCGAGTCCGAGCCGATGCCATGCGAGGTCGCCGCGGGCAGCAGGCCCAGCGTCGCCACCAGCATCGTCATCATGATGGGACGGAGCCGCAGCACCGCGCCCTCAATCGCCGAATCCTCCACCGAATGCCCGCGCACCCGCATCTGGTTCATGTACTCCAGCATGATCACGCCGGTCTGCACCGACACCCCGAACAGCGCGAGAAAACCCACGCTCGAAGACACACTGATATTGGTATGCGTCAGCAGCAGCGCCAGCGAACCGCCGATCGGCGCCATCGCCACGTTGCACAAGATGAGCGACGCCCACTTGAACGAGTTGAACATCAGGTAGAGGATCAGGAAGATCAGCAGGATCGTGAGCGGCACGATCATCGCCAACCGCTTATCCGCGCGCTGCTTGCTCTGGTATTCCCCCGCCCACACAAAGTGGTACCCCGTGGGGAGCGGGACCTCCTTATCCACCTTGTTGATGGCTTCTTCGACCGTGCTGCCCAGGTCGCGATCGCGCACACTGTACTTCACCGCGATGTAGCGCTGTTCGCCCTCGCGATAGATCTCTTCCGCGCCGTCTGTCGTCGCGACGTTGGTCAGTTGCGCGAGCGACACCCGCTCGCCCGAAGGCGCCAGCAGACGTACATTCTCAATGGCCTGCCGGGTGTCGCGGTACGGCTTCTGGTAGCGCAGCACCAGGTCGTAGCGCGCCTCGCCGTCGAGCACCTGGCTTACCGCGTTGCCCCCGACCGCCGTCTGGATCGCGTCCTGAATGTCCGCCACGTTGATCTGGTACCTGGCCGCCGCCGCGCGATCCACCGTGAAGGTCAGATTCGGCTGGCCGATCAGCCGGAACAGGCCGAGGTCGGCCACCCCCCGAACCTTGCTCATCACGTTCACGACTTCGTCGCCCTTGGCCTCGAGCGTCTTCAGATCGTCCCCGTAGATCTTGACCGAGAGCTCGCCCTTTACCCCCGAAACTGCCTCCTCCATATTGTCTTCGATCGGCTGCGAGAACCCCCAGAGGACACCGGGAATGGTTTCGAGTTGCTGATCCATCGATGCGATCAGATTATCCTTGCTCTTCTCGAACACCGGTCGCCACTGCTGCTTCGGCTTCAGGTCCACGAAATATTCGGTATCGAAGAAGCCGGTTGCGTCGGTCCCGTCATCAGGCCGCCCGATCTGATCGACCACACCCGTGACCTCCGGAAAGCTCGCCAGAATACGGCGGGCACGGTTCGCGATGGCCAGACTCTCTTCAGGCCCGGTCGAAGGTGCCAGCGATCCACGAACCCACATGGCACCCTCGTCCAGGTGCGGTAGAAACTCCGACCCGACCACCCCGAACATGATGTACATCGAGGTAAAGCAGGCGATCACGCTCACGCCCACAGTCACGAAACGATGATGAATTGCCCAGCGCAGGCTGCTCCGGTAGCCGTCGCGCAGGAAGTGCATGACCGGGTTCTCCCACTCGGTCGCGCCCCTGCTGAACAGGAAACTCGCCATCACCGGTGCCACAATCATCGAGTAGATCAGCGCGCCGAGCAGCGCGAACGCCACCGTCCACGCCATCGGACGGAACAGCTTACCCTCCACCGACTGCAGCGTGAAGATCGGCAGATACGCCGTAATGATGATGCCGATCGCGTAGAACACCGGCCGCTGCACCTCGTGCGCAGCCTCTCTAATCTGTTCCATCGCCGTCCGGTTGGGATCTTTCTTATGGCTCAGATGGCGTACGATGTTCTCGATCATCACCACCGCGCCATCCACCACCATGCCGAAGTCAAGCGCACCGAGCGAAAGCAGGTTCGCCGGGATATGTTTCAGGCTCAGGCATATCGACGCGAATAACAGCGCAAACGGGATGGTCAGCGCGACGATGATCGCACCACGCACATTGCCGAGAAACAGCATCAGGATGATGATCACCAGGATGATGCCTTCGGTCAGGTTGTGCAGCACCGTGTGCGTCGTCAGGTGGACCAGGTCGCTGCGGTCGAGAAATGGAACCACCGTCACGCCGGGAGGCAGCAGGCCCTTCACCGCGGCTACAGCCGGCTTCGCCTTGTGATACCACCAGCCGTGCCATCCGGCCGGCTCCGCCGGCTGCGCGGGCGTTCCGTTCAGCTCCTTCACCTTCGCTTCCACCGCCACCAGCGCGGGCTCGGCGTCCGCGCCCTTCTGCAGCAGCAGCGCGCCTTCAACGACGTCCGGATTGTCGATCAGCTTGCCGTTCTCGACCCGATAGGTCTTCGATATCTGTCCCAGCCGGATCTTCGGTCCCTGCTCCACCGTCGCGATGTCTTTCACCAGCAGCGGCGTGCCATTCTGCGTCTTGATGACGGTGTTCTCGATCTGCTGCACGTTCGCGTACAGTCCAACCGCCT
>CAJCHN010000022.1 GCA_903970285.1 Rhodanobacteraceae bacterium
CCCTGAGGATCGATGGCTGTGGTAATTCCGGTATTGGTGTCGAGCAGAAGCCAGCGGCGATTTTCGATGGCGCGCATGCGGGTCATGTTGAGGTGCTGCCAGGGTGCGCCGGTGTCTCCGTACCAGCCGTCGTCGGAGATGTTGACGAGAACCTGGGCGCCATTGAGAGCGAAGTGACGAACCTCGTCGCCGAAGATGCTCTCGTAGCAGACGAAGATGCCGTAGCGATGGCCATCGGCGGTGAAGACCGAGCGCTGGACGCCGCGATCCATGTCGCCGACGCCTGCGGTCAGTTTCTGGGCGAAGGCGAAGACTTGTTTGAACGGGACATATTCGCCCCATGGGACTAAGTGGATTTTGTCGTAGCGTCCCTGATAGGTGCCGGCCGAATTGAAGAGCGATGCGGAGTCGTAGAGGAAGTAGCCGCGGCTGGAGAGACTGGTGAGGTCGACGCCGAGGGAACCGATGATGGCGGGAGCTTGCGCGGTTCGGACTAAGTTGGCGATGGCCGTGCGGAAGCTGGGATCGCTGGATTCGAATTGCGAGGGAGCTTCGGGCCAGATGAGGATGGTGGGATGCATGCCGGGGAGCAGCGACAGGGTGGCGCCGGGAGTGGACGGAGCAGTCAGGGAATATCCGGGATTCAAGGTCATTCGGGAGAAGACGGAGAGTTCTTCCGCGGTGGAGAGTGGGCGCTGATTTCTGCCGACGGCACCGACTTCGAGGTTCTCCTGCATCATGACGGCCTGCTGGCCGGCGTCAGCGAGCGAGTGGTCCCGGATGAGGAGCGA
This sequence comes from Rhodanobacteraceae bacterium, assembly GCA_903970285.1. Classification (GTDB taxonomy): domain Bacteria; phylum Acidobacteriota; class Terriglobia; order Terriglobales; family Acidobacteriaceae; genus Edaphobacter. The sequence continues at coordinate 792 of CAJCHN010000022.1, forward strand.
GCCGGCCTGGAGGAAGATGGCGAGGATTGCGGCGGATGCGGGGATCCAAAGGCGCTGCGCGCCTTTGAGCAGGAGATAGCCGGCGAGTGCGGCGTTGGCGGCGGCGAGGACGAAGCTGATCGCCATCACGCCGGCGATGGGTGCGAAGCGGGTGAGCAGAAGATTGTCGATCTGCGAATATCCGAGTAAGTCCCAGGGGAAACCGGTGATGCGGGTGCGTGCTAACTCGATGGCGACCCAGAAGAAGGGAGCGAGGAAGAGCGCTCCGGGAATTCCAAAACGGGATTTGCGGATGACGGCGAGCAGGATGGCGAAGCCGGCATGATAGAGGCCGAGATAGAGCGCAAAGAGGATGAGAATGGCGAAGGCGACGGGCTTTGGCAGGGCACCGTAGAGGTACATGGTCTGGTAGATCCAGTAGCAATTTCCGAGATACCAGAGGATGCCGCAGAGATAGCCGAGCACGGCATCGTGCAGCGTGCGCAGCGGGCGTCCGGCGCGATCGGGCTGCAGTAACGCGGCCAGGAACGGTACCAGCGCAAACCAGCCTATGGCAGCGCGCGGCGGCGAGACCGGGCCGGCGATGGGGAAGATATAAGTCTGCAGCAGGGCCGAGGAGAGGACGAGAAACCACGAACGGGCGGGGATCAGACGCAGAGAATTCATTCCCGGCTAGTTTAGAGCAGTTCTCCGGATGGCGGGCCGCTCTGTCGAGGATGGGAGTGTCAGCTGTTCATGGAGAGAGCGGCTGTGCGGCCATCGCACAAAGAATATCTCCACTTGATAGTTCTTGATGGCGGCCAGTTGGTGCGACAACGAAAGAGATCATAGAGTTTCATTCTGAACACAAAAAAAGTTGCTCTATAGGATTGCTGTAAGTTTCTAAGGAATGATTTTGAAGGCAGCGGCAGGGTGCATTTTTGGAACGCGGGAGTAACTTCTGATGGAAGTCGTGCAGTTGCATTTGTAGGTGAATAAGTAAAGCTGTATTCTCGTTGAGAGAGTAGGCGCTGACGATTGGACACCGGGCATGCTCATCCAACGCAATGTGTCGCTCCTTACAGAATGGAGGAAATTCTTTGGCACTAAGCGATGTGGTTGCGCAGATTGATGCGGAGATAGCGAAGTTACAACAGGCAAAGGTATTGTTGAGCGGAGCAGAAGCTCCGAAGAGTGGACGGGGTCGTCCGAAGGGTTCGAAGAACGCGGCTGCGCTGGTTGCGTCGGCGACAGAAGCTGTGTCGAAGGGAAAGCGGAAGCTGAGTCCGGAGGGCCGCAAAGCGATCGCCGATGCGATGAAGCGGCGCTGGGACGAGCGTCGGAAGCAGACGGCGAAGTAGGGTTATTCCAGGGGCGAAGAGCATAAACGGTCCGCCCGCGTAGGTGGGTTTCGGGTGCAGGCAGGAGAAGCAACATCACGGGGGCTCCGATCGCGGAGCCCCTGCTGCTTGCGCGGATCTGCGGCCATCGTCTAAGCGAATGGCAGGTGACGAGCGTAGAAAGGCGAAAACACAGCGGATTCATGGGATCGGCTAATCGCCGATCACTGGCATTGAGGCACGCTTTGTTTTCTCTCAAACCTGCGACCGCAGCCATGCAATCTGGTCAGCGTGTGACGATGACTTCGCGCAGCGTGTCTTTTGCCAGGAAGAATTTATAGCCGGCGTAGCGATGGAAGATCGCTTCGACCTGGCGGTTGGTCTGGGTGTGGAGGATGGGACGTCCGCCGACGCGCTGGAGCTCGAGCTGGTCGTGATCGGTAAGGTGGTACCGCGAAAAGGCGTTTTCGTCGGGCGACTTGTGGGCCGGACGAGCCGGTGTGCTGGAGTGAAAGAGGGCGAGTAACTGGCCTCCGGGTGTCATCACATCGAAGAGGCGGTCGGCAACCGGCTGGATGAGAGCTTTGGGCAGGTAGTCGAGGGTATCCCAGAGCAGGACGACGTTGAAGTGGCGGCCGTCGAAGTCGAGATTTTCGGTGAGGAAGCGGTTGGTGTCGAAGCTGGGCGGTTCTTCTTCCTGCGCTGGCAGCAGGTAGTCGGGACGGGCTGCGTCTTCGACCAGGTTGGCCATGTAGATACTATGTCCGAGGTTGGTCACCAGCGAGATGTTTCCAGCCGAAGTGGGCCCGAAGTCAAGGATGCGGAGAGAGTCTTCGGCGCGCAGATATTTTGCCATCTGCGCCCATCCGCTGGAGTGCCGTGAGACGCGCGCGGCGTGCGCGCCTGCGTCGGATCCTCCTGCTTTTCCGCCAAACAAACCCATGCGCTTGCATTCCTTGCTGTTACTCGGAGGTTGCAGCGAGCTGGTGGGCTGGGTGGCCGGTCAGCTCGACACGCCCGTGGATGGAGGCACTCTCTTCGATGGAAAGGCGGGCGGCGACGATGTCGCCGAAGAGCACGGCGGTCTGACGGAGCTCGATGCGTCCGGAGGCGTGGACGTTGCCATCGACCGAGCCGAAGACGATGAGGTCACGGACGTTGAGTTCGGCGGTGACGTGGGCGTTGGGCCCGATGGTGAGGGCTGACTGTGGGAGGCTGACGGAACCATCAAAGCTGCCGTCGAGGAAGAGGTCTTCCGTTCCGCTGAGTTCGCCGCGAATGGAGACTGTCTTACCGATGTTGGTGGATCCATCTGCTGGTTTCATTTGTGGCCGCGTTCTCCCGGGTGATGTGGCATCACTGCCCGAACTATACCCATCCCCCCGGCAGGGTGCAAACCGGAAAACTCGACATGCGTCCGCAACGTCCAATCGGAGTTGAAGGCGGGTGAGCGGATAAGCTGCCTTATGGGGATCGACACGCTGGCGATGACCTGGAGCAACCGGAATGCGGCAAGAGGCGCTGCGGCGGCCGTGCTGTCCTTGTTGCTATGCGGCTTTTACCCCGGGGCGCGCGGACAGTCGGCGCCCATGCCGGAGGCGAAGCAGCTGGCCAAAGAAGCGGCCGAAAACGAGGTGAACCTGATCGTTTACGATCGCACGTACCTGCGCTACCGCGTGCATACCAGGGATGCGAAAGGCGACCAGGTGCGGGACGTGGTTGAAACGAAAGATGGGACCGTGGCGCGGGTGGTGATGCGCGACGAGAGGCCATTGACCGCAGATGAAGATGCCGCGGAGCATGAGCGGCTGCAGGAGATGCTGAACTCGCCAGACGCTTTTCATCGGCATATCGATAAGGATCGAACGGGCAAGAAACTGGCTGTCGACCTGCTGAAGCTGCTGCCGGACGCGATGATTTTCAGCTATACCCCGGGGCAGCCGCAGCGCGGCGACAAGCCTGCAGGCGGCGCGCCCGAACTGGTAGTGGACTTCAAGCCGAATCCGCAGTGGAACCCGCCCAGCATGGCGTCCGAGGCGTTGACGGGACTGGAAGGACGCGCCTGGATCGACGCACGAACGCATTACCTGACGCGGCTGGAGGCGCGGCTATTCCAGGGAGTGAACTTCGGGTACGGGATCTTCGCGCACCTTTATCCCGGAGGAACGTTTGTTCTGGAACAGGTGCCGGTCGATGAAGGGCGCTGGATTGTGGAGCACTTTGTCGAACATGTGACGGTTCGCGAACTGATGGTGCGGACGGTGAAGGAGAATACCGACCTGGTGGCGTCGGAGTTCTCGGTAATCCCCGGCATGCCCTACCAGGATGCGATTCGAATGCTGCTTTCGACGCCCTTGCCGGGAAGCCCGGGCGGGAAGTAGCGGAAGTCGCTTGAAAAGATCTTGTGCCGGAACTGAGCCGGGTTCGAAGGTGCCGATTCAAGCGAAATCCAACCTAGCCTCCTCGGGAGAAGGTGCGGGCAGACATGGGGCACCTGAGCCGTGTGATCAGGACTCTTCTCGCACAGGCCGCTATGGGATGGGGACCGGGCTCGAGCGCGGCGCGAGCACGACGAGATCGACGCGGCGGTTCTGTTGCCGGCCCTCAGGAGTCTCGTTGCTGGCGACCGGACGAAAGGGACCGTAGCCGGCGGCGGAGATCTTGCTGGGCGGAAAGTTGGCGTCTTCGACCAGCAGCTTGAGGACGTTCATGGCGCGGGCGACGGAGAGCTCCCAGTTGGACTGGAAGAGCGCGCTGTGGATGGGCTGATCGTCGGAGTGGCCCTCAACACGGATCTCGAGGCCATGCTGTTGCAGCACTCTGGCGGCTTCGGTGAGCTTGGCGTCGGCTCCGGGCTTGAGCTGCGCCTCACCGGAGGCAAAGAAGCCCAGCTCGCGGAGACTGATAATGAGGCCGTCGGGGGTCTGCTGCAGCACGATCTCCTGGCGGTTGATCGCGTCGCCGAGGATGCCGTGGAGCTGGTGGAAGAGTTCGCTCTGGCCGAAGGTATGGGCGTCGGTGACAGGCGGAGCGGGCGGGGGAGCGTTGGTCGTGCCGGATGCGCTGGTTTGCCTGGGCGGGTTTGCGCTCATGGCATCGAAGCCCTGATGCACGGCGGAAGAGAAGTTGCCGATGGGCTGCTTGCGCTTCCAGGAGAAGGCGAAGAGGACGACGAAGACCGCGAACAGAAGCGTGACGAAATCCGCGTACGAGAAGAGCCAGCGATCCTGCGCCGGGGCGTGCTGGGCGGCGAGAAAGCGGCTGCGCCTGCGGGTGCGGCTCATGAGGGAAGCAGCTCCGCGGCCGCCTGCGGCTGATCCTGTGCTTTGTGGACGGTGCCGGAGGCAGCATAGGACTGCAGCCGCTCGCGCAGGGCGCGGGGGCTGATGCCTTCGAGCATGGAGATCACGGCCTCAAGCGTCATCTCGCGCATGAGCTGGCGCTGGCGCATGCGAATTTTGAGCTTGCCAGCGAGCGGCAAAAAGCAGAGGTTCGCGAGGCCGATGCCATAGAGGGTCGAGACGAAGGCCACGGCGATTCCCTTCCCGATTTCGCCGAGATTATCCATCTTCTGCATCACCTGGATGAGGCCGAGGACGGCGCCGATGATGCCGAGCGTGGGGGCGAAGCCGCCGGCGGCGAGCAGGACGCCGGTGACGCCCTCGTCGTGCTCTTCGGCGAGATCGAGATCGATCTCCATGGCGGCGCGGAGACGTTCGATGCCGACGTTGTCGACGCCGAGCGTGAGGCACTTCCGCAAGAAGGGGTCCTGAATCTGGTCGAGGCGGTTATCGAGGATGAGCCAGCCAAAGCGGCGCACCTGGGTGCAGCAGGAGACGATCTCCTCAATGAATTGCGGGGTGATGGGGCTGGAATGGAAGAGCGTGTGACGAATCTGTGCGAGGGCTTCGCGGACGGTCTCGAAGGGGAACTGGATCATGACCGCGCCGAGTGTGCCTCCGAGAACGATCAGGGCGGCGGTGGGCTGCAGGATCTGGGTGGCGCTTCCGCCCTCAAGCCATAAGCCGGCGGCGACCCCGGAGAGGGACAGGAGAATTCCGAAGAGGGTGCCCTTGTCGATGGCTGGTTTGCTCATAGCCTCAAGTGCGTTGTCCGGCCTGGTTGGAGCCGGAAGCTCGCGAACAGGCTTTGTGCACGCAAGGGGCCAAAGCGGCACTCATGTTGACAGCGCCTGGTGAGAGGTGCGCCTTCCATGACCGGGTCGATTGCAAGGTGGATGCGCCTGAATTCGTGAAGAGTAGAGCAGTTTCGGTTGCTGAGGAGCCGAACAGAGAACGAGTGCGGTTTTCCCTGTCTCCGGTTGGATGAGAGTTCCATGAGAGAGACGGAAGTGGATGAGAGTCGCGCTGGCTGTGAACGCAGGTTCTCCGCTGCGCAGCGGAATGACCGAGCGTGAATGCGGAATCAGAGAGGGACTGCGACTTTTTTTCGGACTGCACTGAACGAGAGGCCGGGGGCTGTCGATAGAAGGCGTGCAGCAAACGAACCGCCCTCCAAGAGCAATGCTCAGCAGTGGCGAGACCCAAGTTCAATCACCTTCAATATTCAAAGGAGCAAGTCATGTCACTCAGCATTCTCAACAACATCGCAGCACTCCAGGCCGACAACCAGTTGAACATCACCACCACCGCCGCCAACGCTTCCTTGAAGGAGCTCTCGACCGGCTCGCGCATCAACTCGGGTTCGGACGATGCCGCCGGTCTGGCCATCTCGGACGGTTTGAACGCGAACATCGCGGCTCTGAACCAGTCTTCGCTGAACGCCACCAACGCTGTGGGCACGCTGCAGACCGCGGACGGCGCCCTGTCGCAGATCACCTCGCTGCTGAACCGCTCGGTGACGCTGGCGACGGAGGCTTCGAACACCGGGTTGACGAGCTCCCAGTCGACCGCGATTGACAACGAGTTCCAGGCCCTGCTGACGCAGATCAACAACATCAACAGCTCGACGAACTTCAACGGCACCTCGATCTTCGGCTCGACCGTTTCGGCCTTCACCAGCGATGGTACGACGGGCGGCACGGTGAGCATCGGCACGACGGTTGCGGGCACCGACGCCTCCGCCCTGGGGCTGAGCAGCACCAGCCTGACCAGCACGACGGCGGCAGCCTCTGCTCTCTCGGCACTGACGAGCGCGATCTCGACGGTTTCCTCGGAGCGCGGCACTCTGGGGGCGACGGTGGAGCAGCTGCAGGCGGCTTCCACGGTGGACACGACCGAGTCGCAGAACCTGACCACCGCGTCAAGCAACATCACCTCTGCCGACATCAGCCAGGTGGTGGCGAACGACACCAAGTACAGCATCCTGGAGCAGACCGGCGTCTCGGCGCTGCAGCAGGCGAACCAGCAGGCACAGAACGTGCTGAAGCTGATCCAGTAAGAAAACCCCGCGGAGGCGGACTCCAATCGGACCGCCTCCGCAAACTCCAGTTCCTGACCTCCCCCAGCCGCCGACCGGCTCGCCATCGGCGGCTGCCTCACGCCGGGAGGAGGGTTCAGGACGAACGTGAAGGGACGGGTACCGACTCCCGGCCAAAGGAGCAAGCCATGAAGGATCTATTGGTAGCGCTTTCGTTCATCACCATGCTTTTATCGCCCTGCCTGGTGGCGATGAGCACGCACCTGCACGAAGGGGCGGATGCTTACGACAAGGATCCCGAGCAGTTTGAAGAAGCAGCCATCGGGAACATTCCTGCCTAGGAGTCTGTGCCGGGGCGCGGCCGGCACCACTCTAGAGAAACTGTCTGAGCACAGGTTCTAATACACGTCGCGTTGATAGCGCTTCTGCTTTTTCATGGCCGCCAGGTACTCCGCGGCGTGGTCAAGCGTGCCGTTCGATCCGCGGGCAATGGCATCGAGCAGGGCGAGTTCGACATCTTTCGCCATACGGGTTGCGTCGCCGCAGACGTAGAAGTAGGCGCCCCGCTCCAGCCAGTCGTACAACTGGGTCGCGTTCTCTTGCATACGGTCCTGCACGTACACCTTCTTCGCCTGATCGCGTGAGAAGGCGGTATGCAGATGGGTGAGCAGGCCATCTTTGTGCATTGCCTCCAACTGCTCCTGGTAGAGAAAGTCGAGCTTGCGGCGCTGTTCGCCGAAGAACAGCCAGTTATCGCCTTTAGCGCCGGTCGCCTGCCGCTCTTCGAGAAAAGCACGGAAGGGTGCGATGCCGGTACCCGGGCCAACCATGATGACCGGTGCCGACGGATCCTCGGGCAAACGGAAGTTTCCGTTGGCGTGCAGGAAGATCGGCATGGTGGAACCCAGCGGAGAACGCTCGCCAAGATGGCCACTGCACAGGCCCTGGCGCTCGCGCCCATGCGCTTCGTAGCGCACGACCCGCACGGTTGTCTGCACGTTATCCGGATGCAGCGCCTGGCTGGACGCGATCGAATACATGCGCGGCGTCAGCCGTGCGAGAACCTGAAAGAGTTGCTGCGGTGTTTTGATCAGGCCGGGGAAGTCGGTTGCGAGATCGACGAACTCGCGGCCGTAGCAGTACTCCTCGGCGAGCGCTTTGCCCTCGGCACCGGACATGGACTTCAGCCGCGGATGGTCCGGATCGAGCTTGGCCATCTGGGTGACGCTGCCGCGGGTGAGCTTGCCGATGGCCAGACGCGTCCGCAGGGCCTCATCCAGATCGATCTCGACCTTGTAGTGGTCGAGCACGCGTTCCGAGCCGGTAAAGCCGAGCGCCTGCAGCACCTCATCCACGGCCTGACGGCGATTCTCGGCCACGATACCGACCGCATCGCCCGGAGTGTAGGTCATTCCCTCTTCGATCGCGAGCTCGAGGTGGCGGGTCTCTTTCTCCGAACCTGGAGCCGTCAACAGGTAGTTTGCCAGCACAACCGACAAGTAGGGATTGTTGCGGGTGTAGCGTGAATGGCCGGCCGCGGGCGCGACGGTCGCTTCTAAAGTCTCACTCATCTTTTTATCTTACCAAGCGGAAGCAGGAGCCGAGCGGCTGGACGCGGGGTAATCCTGCTGACGAAGTGGCGTCTCAGGCATCAGGGAAGCATGGTTTCGCCTCGTCTGACGAGCGCTTGTCTGACAAAGAAGAATATCGTTCCCAGCGCAAGCACCGCGAGCGCCATCCAAATCTCCTGCTGAAAGTTCTTCCTCCCCACCAGGATCCAGGCGAATCCAGCCAATGCTACGAGCGGAGGCACCGGATAGAGCCACAGCCGGAACGGGCGCGGCCTGAGCGGCTGCGTGCGCCTCATCCACATCAAGCCGACGTGCTGGGCCAGGAACTGGACGAGGATGCGCAGGACGACCAGGCCGGCGATGACCTCGCCGAGCGAAAGGAAGCAGAACAGGGCCGCCGTGGCGCCGAGCCACAGCAGCGACACGTGAGGAAACCTGCCGACGCGATGCAGCCTGCCAAGGCCAGCGAAGAAGTTGCCATCGCGTGCCGCGGCGAAGGGAATTCGCGAGTAGCCCAGCAGCAGCGAGAAGATGCTGGCGAAGGCTGTCACCATCACCAGCACGGCAGCGATGCTGCCTGCCAGAGCACCGTGAGGCGCGCCGTATGCCGTCCGCATGAAGAACGAGACGAGTGCCTGGCGCTCATCGAGATTCTTCATCGCCACCAGAGGACGCCACGGAACGACCGTGAGCACGGCCACATTCAACGCCAGGTAAAGTGCACCCACGGCTACGATCGAGATCAAGATGGCGCGGGGAATCGTCCTTGCCGGGTCACGCACCTCGCCACCGAGAAACGCTACGTTGTAGTAACCCCAGAAGTCGTAGGTGGCGACCAGCATGGCTCCGGCCAAGCCCGCGAAGAAGGGCCGGGTGAGCTGAAAGGCGTGCGCCGGAAAGTCGAACGCCTGGGCTAAGTGGCCATGCTGTAAAGCCACGAGAAAGATCCAGCCAAGCGTGGCGATCACCGTCGCCCAAAGCGCAAACGAGGCGATCCGCAGGCTGGCGAGGTTGCGGTAAAGGAGCAGGACGGCAAGTGCGACCGCGGCAATCGCGACGGCGGTACCTGGTCCTGCTGAGATGCGTCCCCAGTGCCAGGAGGCGTGTCGCAGCACAGGCCAAAGGTATCCCGCATACTGCGAGAGACCAATGCATCCGCTGGCCACCGAAAGCGGCGCGGAAAACATGAGCTGGAAGACGAAAAGGAACGAGAGAAATCGCCCAGGCTGCCCGGGAAACATCTCGCGCAGGAAACGGTAGGAGCCGCCCGCCTCGGGCATCATCGCCCCGAGCTCAGCCCACACCAGGCCGTCGCATACTGCCAGCAGCGCACCCAGGATCCAACCCAGCATGGCCTGCGGTCCACCCATGGCCGACAACAGCAGGGGCAGGGTGATGAAGGGCCCGACGCCGATCATGTCCAGCATGTTGACGGCGATGGCGGACTTCAGTCCCAGCGTGCGCCCGAGTTGGCCCTGATCCTCGATACACCTCAGTAAACCACGCGGACGCGATGGCGCATGAGATGAGGCAAGCTTCACGTGCCCAAGCTGCACGTACCGCAGGCTGCACGCCGCAGGCTGCACGTGCCGCAAGCTTCAATTCCGCAGGCTGCGAGAAGCGGACGAAGTCCCGGGCGTTCCAGCGCACTTGCGATGGTGTCTCGATGACGCATGTCTATGAGAGATTAAGACCAATGCACCGTTACCTGGCACTCCTGCTCCTCGCCACCATCTCCGCCGCCGCCCAGCAAATTGACGACCCCGCGAATCTCATGGGCGAGCGCGTCTCGGCGCCGGCGCTGGCCGATACGCTCCCCATCAATCACGGTGCGGCTGCACTCGAACAGCTTTTACGCAAGCTGCGCACCCGCGCCAGCATGATGCTGATCGTCGCCCACCCGGACGACGAGGACAGCGGGTTGCTGACCTATGAATCACGCGGCATGGGCGCGCGGGTTGCCATGCTGACGCTCACCCGCGGCGAAGGCGGCCAGAACCTGATGACCTCCGACTTCAACGATGCGCTGGGTCTGATCCGCACGCAGGAGCTGCTGGCCGAAGACCGCTATACCGGCACCGACCAGTTCTTCGGCACCGAGGTCGATTTCGGCTTCAGCAAGACCAAGGAAGAATCGTTGAAGCAATGGGGTCATGACCGCGTTCTCTACGATGCGGTGCGAGCGGTCCGGCTCTATCGTCCGCTGGTTTTGGCGTCAGTCTTTATCGGCGGAGTGACGGACGGGCACGGGCAGCACCAGGTCTCGGGCGAGATCGCGCAGGAGGTCTTCGTCGCGGCCGCCGACCCGAAAGTATTTCCGGAGATGGGGCTGCCGCCGTGGGCGCCGCTGCGCGTCTACGCCCGCATACCGTTCGCGCCCATCACCGCGCAGGGCATGTTCGACTATGCCACGGGCAAATATCTGCCGCCGAGCTTTCATAACTACGTGACGGGGACAGACACGACCACACCGCCGCAGGCGACGGTGGTCATCCACGAAGGCGAAGTGCCAGACATCGCGGCATTTGAGGGCAGAAGCTACGCGCAGTGGGCGCGGCAAGGGCTTGCGCTGCAGAAGACCCAGATCGGCGCTGGCTTTCGTATCCCGCCGCCCGGCCGAGTGGACGTTGGCTATACGCTCTACGGCTCGCGCACGGCTTGCCTCGCCACCAGGGCCGGTTGCCCCACCCAATCTACGGCTTCATTCCAGGAGGAGTGGAAACCGGCGAAGCCAGCCGCACTTCCACCGCAGCCACCAACTCTTCCCCAAGATCAGGATCTTTTCACCGGCATCGACACGTCGCTTCCATCGCTGGCCGGTTTCGCACCCTCCGCGCCCGCGAAGCTCCGTGCCGCTCTCGGCGTCATCGACCTGCAAACCGCCGCCGCGCAGAAGCTCTTCGATCCCCACCATCTCGATCTCACCGCACCCCCACTGCGCCAGGGATTGAAACTCATGGACGAGCTGATCAAGGACGTCGAATCCAGTTCCCTGCCTCCATCCGAAAGGTTCAACCTCCTCCACGAGCTCCGTATCAAGCGGGTCCAGCTCAATGACGCCCTCGTCCTTGCTGATGGCATCGTCTTCAGCGCCCATGCTCATATCAGATCAAACGCGAATGTCGAGCGCGAGGTCGCCATTGTCGGCGGCGAGAACAGCGTCCTCACGTCTCCATTTCAGGTCAACCTGACCCTCAGCGCGCCGCCCGCGATTACGCTGGGCGGCGTCGATATCAACCGCTGGCCTTCGCCCCGCGCGAAGTCTCAGCCACTCAGTGCAGCCGAAACCATCCGCGTCAGCGAAGAGCTGCAGAACCGGTTTGGCGACACCCGCCCCTACTTCTACCGCTCCAATCTCGAACAACCCTTCTACGACATCTCACGGCCCAACCTGCGCAACGCACCAGCAACCCCCGGCCTTACCGTCGATGCGAGGCTCAACGACGGAGGCGTGGTGCTCGATCTCAGCCGCCGTATCGAAACCGGCTCGGGCGAGCTTCAGCTGGTGCCGCCAGTCTCTGTCGCAACATCTCCGCCGATCCTCATCCGTTCTGAGTCGCAGGCAGGAGTTCAACCTCCCGCCACCCTCTTTTTCAGCGTCGCCAGCCAGGCGGAAGACAACCTCGATGGTCCTGTCCGGCTCGCCATGCCGGCCGGCTGGACCTCGCAGCCGGTTGACTTCGGACTTCGCCTTACCCCGGAGCGCCCCCGGGCCACCAGCTCCTTTGAGGTCAAGACCGGTCCACTCAAGCCGAACGAACACAGCACCGTCTCCGCCGTTGTCGACCTGGGCACGCACGATGGAAGCTGGGGTGAAACCTACCGGCCGGTCGGGTACCCGGGGCTCACCATGACCAACTACTACACCCCTGCGACCACCCGTATCACGGCCATTGACGTCACCACCGCTCCCAACCTCCGCATCGGGTATCTGCCGGGAACCGGCGACGAAGTGTCGCAGTTCCTGCCATCGCTTGGCGTCACTCCCACCCTGCTGGCGGCCAAGGACCTGACCCTCGACAACCTGAAGCAGTATGACGCGGTGGTGCTGGGCGTGCGCGCTTACTCCGCGCATCCGGAACTGGAGGGCACCGGCTCGGCTCCGTTGAACGCGTACGCACGGCAGGGCGGCATCGTCATTGCACAGTACAACTCGGGTGGCTTCGATCCCGCGTCGGCGCCCTTCCCGTACTCCCTGCCGGGAGATTCGGCGCACAACGTGGTTGAAGAAGACCAGCCGGTCCGTATGCTGCAGCCGGCCAATGCGCTGCTCGCCTGGCCGAACCGCATCACCTCCGCCGACTTCGACCACTGGGTGGAAGAGCGGGGACACGGGTTCGCGTCCGAGTGGGCCTCGGAATATACGCCGTTACTGGAGATGCACGACGCCGGGCAGGATCCGCAACGAGGCGGCCTGCTGGTTGCGCCGGTTGGGAAAGGGGCCTACATCTACTGCGCGCTGGCGCTCTATCGCCAGCTTCCTGAAGGCGTTCCCGGCGCCTACCGGCTGATGGCGAACCTGCTAAGTTACGCGAAGAACCCGCATCGCTAGCCCGGTCACACCGGCCGGAAAATGCCGTCAAGCAATCACGAGCGAACAGAACCGCTTCTGCATCTGACCCTGTTATGACCGGACAACGCGAAGCCCAACTGCTGGAAACCGTGAACACGCTGCTGGACGCCCGCCGCACCGTCGTGCCCATCGACGAACTGCCGCCGGCGCTGCGGCCGGCAACGGAAGGCGAGGCCTTCTGGGTGCAGGATCAGCTCATCCAGTCGTTCGGTGAGATCGGCGGATGGAAGGTGGGCGTACCCACGCCCGACGCACCGCCGATATGCGCGCCCATGCCGCGGGCGTGGATCGCATCGAATGCCTGCATCCTTGCAGCCCCGCACTTCCGCTTCCGCGGCCTCGAAGCCGAACTTGCCTTCCTGTTTGGCGAGGACCTGCCGCGCCGGGCTGCGCCGTACACGGTGGAGGAGATCAAAGGCGCCATCGCGTCCGCCCACCCCGCGATCGAAATTCTTGAATCCGCCTTTACCGATCCCACTCAGGTCGCGCGACTCTCCATGCTCGCCGACCTGCAGATGCATGGCGGCTTCGTCTTCGGACCGGCGTGCCCGTCGTGGCCTTCCCTGAACCTGGAAGGTGAGACCACCACGCTCGCGGTCGACGGCAGTATTCGCGCCGAGCATACTGCCTCCAGCGCGGCAGGCGACCATTTCAATCGTCTGCTACATTGGCTTGCGAACGACGGGGCAGCACGAACGGGCGGACTGCGCGCCGGTCAGTTCGTGACCACCGGAAGCTGGACCGGGGTCACCCGAGCCGTTGCCGGCAGCGCCGTACGCGCCCATTTCAGCACGCTGGGCCAGGTGAGACTGAGCTTCCGCTGAAGGAGTAAGACGGCAGGCGCGGTTCCTGTTTCTTTTCTTGTACATCTTCCGAAATCCTCCTAGAATCCAACGCACGAGAGGCTCACATCCATGGCGCGTCCTTACTGGTCCGGTCAGATCACTATCTCGCTCGTGTCGTTCTCGGTAAAGCTGTTCGTCGCCACCGAGGCCAAGAGCCAGATCACCTTCCACCAGATTTCGCGCTCCACCGGCGAGCGCGTCCGCTACCAGAAGGTGACGGCCTCTGCCGCCGAAGCCCAGCAGTCGCAACAGGACTCCGGCGAAGAGGCACCGGCTGCCGCGCCGACGGTGCGGAACGATGAGATTGTCAAGGGATATGAGTATCAGAAGGGGCAGTACGTCATTGTCGAGCCTTCGGAGCTTGCCAACCTGCGGGTTCCATCGAAGCACTCGATGGAGGTGACGCAGTTCGTCGACGCGGCGCAGATCGATCCTGAGTACTTCGAGAAGCCTTACTTCGTGGTGCCGGAGAACGACTCGCAGACGCAGGCCTTTGCCGTGGTGCGCCAGGCCTTGAAAGAGACGAAGAAGATCGCGCTCTCGAAGATTGCGTTTGGCGGCCGAGAGCACGTGGTCGCTATCGCCCCGGCGCAGGACGACGAATATGGCGGCATGATGGCGTACACCATGCGCTATGCCGAGGAACTGCGCGACGCACGCGATTACTTCCGCGACATCAAGAAGGTGGAAGTCGACGAAGACTCGCTTTCGCTCGCGAAGGAGTTGATCAAGCGCAAGGCCGCGAAGTTCGACCCCAGCAAGTTTGTCGACGGCTACGAGGTCGCGCTCAAGGAGTTGGTCCAGGCCAAGATTGAACATGCGCCGATTCCGAAGGACGAGGCCGTGGCGCCGCAGCGCGGCAAGGTGATCTCGCTGATGGACGCGCTGCGCAAATCGATCGGCAGCGAGGCTCCCGAAGAGGCTGCACCCGCGAAGAAAAAGCCGGTCGCCAAGGCCGCGCCCGCCAAGGGCATTGCCTTGGTAAAGTCGGAGAAAGCCAAACCGGCAAAGGCGGCGAAGCGGAGATCCGCCTAGCAGTTTTTGTTGCCTCCGCGCGCTCACTTTGCTCCAGCAAGACGAAAGGAAGAAACACTCATGCCTCCATTGCGCAAGCTTTGCTTCACTGTGCTCTTCGCCGCCGCTTTGGGCTGCCAGTCGGACCGGCCGAAGCCGGTCTCGACCGAAGTTGCCATGAAGCACTTCAACGATCAGATCGCCAACCACTGCCCGGGGAAGCAGGTCAATCCGGAGAAGTTCAACGAGTTCGCGAAGGACTACCTGAACGACGCCGACACGCAGAGCCAGCAGTTGATCACGCTCGATACGAAGAATGCCTGCGGCGCCAATGACTCGCGGCCAGAGTGCTTCAACGCCGGCTTTGTCCAGGCCGAGATCCAGCTCGGCGGAATTGACGACATCGTTCAACACGCCTGCAACAGCCGTGATTGATGCCAACCCGGAAAACCAGCAAGAAGACACCTGCGAAGGCCGCGGCAGGCAAGGCCGTGGCAAGGACGGCCGCGGCTAAGAGATCGCCCGTGAAGAAAGCGGCGGCAATCGATTCGTCTCCTTCCAGCGCCTCCGATGCCGTGGACGCGCAACTGGAACGGTATCGTTCCATGCGCGACTTCGCGGTCACTGCCGAGCCCTCAGGCGAGCCCGGCGCGAGCCGGAAGGCGAAGAAGGACGGCGCCAGCTACCCTTTTTGCGTCCAGAAACATGCCGCGTCGCATCTGCACTACGACTTCCGGCTTGGCTGGAACGGCGTGCTGAAGTCCTGGGCCTGCGCAAAGGGGCCGAGCTACAACGTCAAGGACAGGCGGCTCGCTGTTCAGGTGGAAGATCACCCCATGGAGTACGGCGGTTTTGAGGGCATCATCCCCGCCGGCCAGTATGGCGGCGGCACCGTCATGCTGTGGGACCAGGGGAGCTGGCAGCCCCAGACCGAGAGCCAAGACGTGGACAAGGCACTGCGCGAAGGGCACCTGAAGTTCCTTCTGGATGGAGCCAAGCTGAAGGGCAAGTGGGCGCTGATCCGCATGACGCCACGCCCGAAGGAGACCAAGCCCAGCTGGCTCCTGATCAAGGAGCATGACGAGTTCGAGCGCGGTCCCGATGCCCCAGCCATCACGGACGAGGCTCCCGAGTCGGTTATCACGGGCCGCTCGCTCGACCAGATCGCAGCCAACGAAGACCACGTCTGGCAATCGAACAAGCCGCAGAAGGCGGCCTCTGCCGCCTCGAAGCCAAACCCCGGGAAGCCTCCGGCTCGCCGCGCTCCAGCGTTCACAACCTCACTGGAAAGCCTCCCCAAAGAACATCAGCCCACATTCCTGAAGCCGCAGCTCGCGCAGGAGACGCAAGCCCCGCCCGAGGGCGACGCGTGGATTCACGAGCTTAAGCTCGATGGCTATCGCATGCAGGCGCGGAAGGATGGTGCGAAGGTGCAACTGCTCACCCGCTCCGGGCTGGACTGGACCGCGCGCATGAAGGAGATTGCCGCCGAAGTTGCCCGGCTGCCGGTCGACTCGATCACGCTCGATGGCGAGGTGGTCGTGCTCGCGGCGGATGGGACCACGAACTTCGCCGACCTGCAGGCCGCCTTCCAGGAGAATGCCCGCAATCCCCTCACCTACTTCTGCTTCGATATGCTCCACCTGAACGGCCGCAATCCGCGAGACCTGCCGCTGCTGGAGCGTAAGCAGCTGCTTGCAGAAGCGCTTCAGTCCGCCGGCTCCGACATTCTCCAGGTGTCGGAGCATATCGTCTCGAACGGCGCCGCGATGTTTCGCAAAGCGTGCGAGCTCCGCGCCGAGGGCATTGTCAGCAAGCGCGCCAGCTCGCGCTACTCGGGCTCCCGCAACTCCGACTGGCTGAAGGCCAAGTGTCTGCACGAGCAGGAGTTCGTCATCGGCGGATACACGCTGCCCGGCAAAGGCAAAGCCGGCGGACCGGGCCTGGGGGCGCTGCTGCTGGGCTACTACGACGATCCGGGCAAGAACTTGATCTACGCCGGCCGCACCGGGACCGGCTTCTCGCAGAAGTTCGCCGCGGAGCTGCGCAGACGACTGGAGGCGATGCAGGTGCAGGCCTGTCCGTTCAAATCCATTACCGCCGACGCCCGCAAGGGCGCGCTGTGGGTGCAACCTACGTTGGCCGCTCAGGTCCGCTTCGCCACCTGGACGGCCGACCAGCAGGTTCGCCAGGCAGCCTTTCTCGGTCTGCGCGAAGACAAACCGGCCGCTGACATCCGCCGCGAAACCGCCGCGCCCACGCCGAAAGGCGCCAAGACCAGAGGGGCCAATGCAGCGAACACGGCGAATTCCAGCTCTCCGAAGGTCTCCTCGCCAGCAGCCTCACATGCCGCGAAGCCGGCTCAGGCAGCCAAGGCCCCAGCTCAGGCAGCGAAGGACCTGACGCCCCAGACCATGGAACATGCACCGGTCCGGCTGACCCATGCGCAGAAGATCCTCGACAACGAGACCAAACTCACCAAGCAGCAGCTTGCTGATTTCTACTGGGCCGTCGCCGATCGCATGCTGCCCCACATTGCCGACCGCCCGCTTTCGCTGGTGCGCTGTCCCGAAGGCTCGGAAAAGCCCTGCTTCTTCCAGAAACACGTCAACCACACGCTTCCGCCGGGTATCGGCTCGGTCGACGTCGCGGACAAGAAGGGAGTGGTTGAGCCCTACATCACGCTCAACACGCGGGAGGCACTGGCCGGACTCGCCCAGCTCGGCGTCCTCGAAGTTCATCCCTGGGGCTCCCGCAACCGGACGCTCGAACAGCCTGACCGCATCACCATCGACCTGGACCCGGACGAGGCATTGCCGTGGGAGACGCTGACCGAAGCCGCACTCGACGTGCGCAGGAGGCTGAAGTCGCTGGGCCTGGAGTCCTGGGTAAAAACTACCGGAGGAAAAGGCCTGCACGTCGTGATCCCCATCGCGCCCGAGCAACCCTGGCAGGTGATCAAGGAATGGGCTCACCAGTTCGTGCTGCGCATGGAGCGGGACAAGCCCACCCGCTACCTGACCAAGATGACCAAGGCTGCGCGGGCCGGGAAGATCTATCTCGACTATCTTCGCAACGAGCGTGGCGCGACCGCCGTAGCACCGTACAGTCCGCGCGCGCGGAGAGGCGCGCCCGTCTCAGTCCCACTTGCCTGGTCTGAACTCAAGGATCCGGAGCGCCCTACGTTCCGCATCAGCAACTTCGCGGAGTGGTCGCACCGCTTGAAAAAAGATGTTTGGGCGGCCCTGCTCGCATCGACCCAGTCGATGCCGGGTGTGAAGCCTTAGTCCGCGCACGCCGAGAGCACTTGCCGGTCGTCCTCTGCCTTCTCCGGCTTCTCCGTCTTTGTATTTTCGCGAGCAGCAGAGGAGAGGGTCATCACCAGGCACTTAGCCGCCCCACCCGCTTTGAGAAACTCATCGAGCGGAGTTTCGCACACCACAAATCCACGGGATTCTAAGTCCCTGCGTAACTCGATTGAGACATGGTTCATCACCAACTCATCCCCAAGACACACCACATTGCAGCAGAACGACGTGGCATCCTCTTCACTTACAATGATTCTGCGCTGCTGCGGGTAGTAGACCTCGACTGATTGCCGCGAAACCTGGTCGAACGCCGCCGGAAAGTACATCACGTCCCCATTCGGCAAGGGCGCGAAACAGGTATCGAGGTGGTAGAACCGCGGGTCGACCAACCGCAACGAACTTACTTCGATGCCCCACCATTCTTCCAGCCGCCGATGACTTTCGAGGGACGTGCGAAAGCCCCAACCTGCCCACAAAGGCCCGCCATCCATGGCCCAGAGCGCGTCGCCCTCGCCTTCGAACGGCATCTCCGGCGGCATCTCCCGAACGCGGAACCCCGCACGCCGAAACCACCGCTCAAACCATTCCGCTTCTCCCTGCCGTTCCGCAAACTGGAAGCGCGAAAGCGCCACCTCGCCTTCGAATTTCAAGCCTGCGTTCGCCGTGAATACCATATCCGGCGAACCTTGAACCGGATCCACCAGGCGCACGGAAGCCCGCTTGCAAAGTTCCGCATAAAGCGCGTTCCATTGCTCGCCGGCACGCCGCTTGGACGCGGCGTGAACATTTCCCTCCATCCATGGATTGATGACATAGTCGACGTCATAATAAGTCGGCGCACACATAAGTAACTCAGGCTTCTTCATTCCTGTAGCATGGCAGGCGCAAAACAGCGCGTCTACAGGAATGAAAATTCATTTTGACGTATATCTATCCATGCTGCGGCCGGGCGCCCGCCGCAGCTGCTGGTCAGGCTGCTGAAGGCTACCCTGGCGCAGGTGCAAGCTCGATGAAGCCATGGCAGTTTGCTACGCTTGTGGATGTGTCATTCCCTGCTCCCGAATCCGCTGCTCCTGCTGTGCTGAACGCTGCCGGGCTGGTTGAACTCCAGGATTGCGCCACGACTGGATGGCACCATGCACAGGCGATTCCGTCTCCTGACGGCGTGCTGCTGCCTTTGGCCTTGGCTCAGCACCGGGCAAACTTCGATCTCTGGCATCAGGAGGACGACGCGCGCAGTCCCATGGCCTCCGACGCCACCATCGCCGAGGTGAAGCACACTATCGATCGCCTCAACCAGCAGCGGAACGACCTCGTTGAGCAGATCGACGAATTTCTGCTTTCCCTGGCGGGACCGCAGGACGAAGCCGCTCCCCTGCATTCCGAGACGCCCGGGCTGATCATCGACCGCCTCTCAATCCTCTCCCTGAAGATCTTCCACACCGACGAGGAGGTCCATCGTCCCACCGGGTCCGACCAGCATCACGAGCGCAACCGTCAGCGGCTGGCTATCCTGGTGCAGCAGCGTTCTGACCTGGTGGCGTGCCTGGACGCGCTGTGGGCCGATGTACTCTCCGGGCGGCGCCGCTTCCGGTTATACCGGCAGATGAAGATGTACAACGATCCGGAGTTGAACCCGGTGCTCTACAGCCGGCAGCGCTGAATCTAGGCCCTTGACTGGATGAAATGGTCTGGTCAGCGCCCGCCGGGGCGGGATTGACCCGCTGCATGCTACCGCGTATAACTCCCTGAAGCACCCTAAATCCCTGTAAGCCTGCCTCGCTGTGCCCCGAGCCTGTTGCACAGAGCGGCACCAGGAACGTTCCGTATGTCCCAGCCAAAATCGGTTCCATCTGCCGCACCGAAGCGCGCTCCGCGCGTCCTTGCCGGTTCACTCCCCCTGCAGCAGGACAGCACCCGCGCCGCCGCCCTCGCCAGCTATGAGGCCGCTCTCCGCCTGATGCAGCAGGGCAAGTACGACAAGGCCCACGAGGCGTTCGACAAGATGCTGGTTACGAGCCCTGCTGAACTCGCCGACCGCATCCGCATGTACATCAATGCGTGCCTGCTCCAGGTGGCGAAGGGCGCCACAACGTTCCAAAGCCACGAGGAGCAGTATGACTATGCCATCTCGCTGCTGAACAACGGCATGTATCCGGACGCGCGGGAGCAGTTCAAACAGATCCTGGCCGCGAACCCGACCGCGGACTACGCGTTCTACGGTCTGGCCGTGCTGGCCAGCATGACCGGCGACTCTCACGAGTGCCTGGAGCACCTGAGCAACGCTATCAAGCACAACCCACGCAACCGCATTCAAGCGCGCGCCGACTCCGATTTCCAGGACATGGCGGACGATCCCCGGTTCACCGAGTTGCTTTACCCCGAGGTCTAGGTCAGCGTCTGCGTTATCCGACCCCGTCGTTTCCTGACGGAGGGGATGCCGCTTTTGCTCGCAACCGCGCGGCTCTTACGCCTTTTCTGCCGGAGACACCTGCCGTGAGGCGGCTCCGGGACTCGGACTGCGAGGCCGCGCTCCTTTATGCTGAGATGCAGCCGGGCCTCGGTCTTCTGGCCGCACCTCCTGCCCGGTGAAGGAAGGCTGTGCCGATGCCGGGCAACACCCTTGATGCTGCAGATCTGGAGCCCTCGAGCCCCGCACCCTCCGCGCAAAGAATGCTGCGGGTCGTCGCGATCGGCGGCGGCACCGGCCTCTCTACCCTGTTGCGCGGATTGAAACGCTTCGTGCCGCCTCCGGCCGGCTCGCTCCCCCTTGCCGACGCTCGCTGCCAGGGCTTGCCTTGTCTCATCCGGGACCTCGCGGCCATCGTCACAGTCACCGACGATGGCGGCTCGTCGGGGCGTCTGCGCGAAGACTTCAAGATGCTGCCGCCGGGGGACGTGCGCAACTGCATGGTCGCGCTTTCGGAGGACGAGCACCTGCTCTCCCGACTCTTCCGCTATCGTTTCGCACAGGGTGAGCTTGATGGGCACAGCTTCGGCAATCTTTTCCTGGCCGCGCTCTCCCACATCACCGGGGATTTCGCGTTGGCGGTTCAGATGTCGTCGCAGATTCTGGCGACCCGTGGGCGCATCTACCCGGCGACCAATACGGACGTAACCCTCTCCGCATGCATGGACGATGGCACGACGGTCCCCGGTGAGACCAACATCACACGCTCCAGCCGTCGCATCGTCGAGTTGATGCTGCAGCCGCCCGATGCCGAGCCGCTACCGGGAGCGCTGGATGCTATCGCCGGCGCCGACCTGGTTACCCTTGGACCGGGCTCGCTATACACGTCGCTGATCACGAACCTGCTGGTTCGCGGTGTGCCCGAGGCCCTGGCCGCCTCCGGCGCCACCCGCGTCTTTGTCTGCAACCTGATGACCCAGGCGAACGAATCGCTCGGTTTGACTGCGTCGCAGCACATCGAGAAGATTCTGCAGCATGCGCGGTGCAATGGCCGGCAAATCTTTGACTATGCCCTGATCAATATCGGAACGATCTCACCGGTGCTGCTGGAGAAGTATGCGGCCGAAGGCCAGCAGCCGATCGAGGCAGACCTAGACCGGGTTCGCGCGCTGGGCGTCGAGCCGGTGACCGGAAACTTCGTCCACGAAGGCGATCTGCTGCGCCACGACTACGACCAGGTCGCGGACGCGCTGCTGAAGCTTGGCCTGGCGGAGCTCTAGGGACAGCTTTCCAGTCGCTGTGGAGCGCAGCCTTTCTGCCGACCGCGAAGGTGCCCTATACGCCCACAGCAGATTTGCGCTAACCGAGCCACTCCCGCACGGCCCGGTTGCAGACTTCCGGCGTCTCCGCAAATGGCAGGTGTCCGACGCCCGGAATGACCATCAGGCGCGCCCCCAACCTGGCGGCCAGGCGCTCGCCCGACCCCACCCCGACAGCCCGATCGCGATCGCCCCAGATCAACAGTGTCGGCAGGCCACTGAGCTGGTTCAGCACCTCTGCCAATGCCCTCATATCATCCGTCCAGCCGCGCACAATGCCGAGCACATGCTCCACCGCACCGGCGTTCATGCCCTGCGTATAACCCTCGAGCGCACCCTCATGCACGCGTTTTGGATCTCCATACATGCGGCTGAGTGCCGTCTTATGCAGCGCCCGCGGGAGCCGCGGGACCAGGTGCGCAAAGGCCACGCCCAGGCGTGTCCGATAGAAGCGGATCAAGGGGCGGCAGAAGTCGCAGTAAGGGTTGGCCGGCGCAAACAGCACCAGCCGCCGCACGCGATCGGGATATCGTGCTGCCAGCATCATCGCAACGGCGCCCCCATGCGAGTGCCCTGCAACATCGGCCTTGGAAATATCGAGTGCAGCCATCGCAGCTGCAATGCGGTCCGCTGTCGCCTCCAGGCCTGGATCGAGGCCGGAGACCCGCTCGGATGCTCCCATATTCGCTAGATCGAGGGCATAGACCGTGCGAAACTTCGCAAGAAACTGAATATTCCGGTCCCAGTTCCTGGAGGAACCGACCAGACCATGCAGCAGCACCAGAGCGGGTCCCCGGCCAGCACGGCTGTAGTGCAACCTGATCCCGTCCACCACGATGGTGAAATCCGCAACTTCTACCCGACGCCCCATCCCCCTGCACCCCAAAGCAATCCCGTGAAGCAGTCGACGCGCGCAGCTCACTTGCTCTTGTAATGTTACAGGGATGTGAATCGAAGGCGGAACTTATCTTCGCGGGAGTGAACACAAGGCTGATCGTGCCGCCGGTTTGCGGATCGAGCTAAAACAGACTGAAGTGCTAAGCGACGTTCGCCACCTGCGCCTGGTTCGCCCGGCGGGAGGTGAATGCTTCGGCGAAGACAGCTCCCAGGACTTCCATCGCCTGGTCGACCTGCGCCTCGTTCAGGATGAGCGGCGGCAGAAAACGCAGCACGTTGCCCTGCACCACGTTGAACATCACTCCGCGTCGCAGGCCTTCCTCGGCCAGCGGACGCGCCGGCACCGTCAGTTCCACGCCCCACATCAACCCCGCGCCGCGGACTTGAACGACTTCATCGTACTCTGCGGCAAGCTGTTCCAGCCGTTCGCCCAGGCGGGCTCCGACGGCCCGGACGCGCTCCAAGATGTTCTCTTCTTCCATCACATCGAGAAACTCGACGCCCAGCCGGCATCCGAGCGGGGTTCCGCCGAGGGTGCTGCCATGCTTCGCCATGCCGAAGCTGTGAAACAACTCGTCATCCACCAGCAGCGCGCTCAACGGAATACCACCGCCAAGCGGCTTGCCCAGGATCAGCACATCCGGCTGTACTCCATGGCGGCTGTAGGCGAACCACTCACCGGTACGCCCTAACCCGCTCTGGATCTCATCGAAGATGAGCAGTGCCCCAGCCTGATCGGCCAGCCGCCGGGCTTCGCTCAGGAATTCCGCGGAGAGAAAATGGACACCGCCCTCGCCCAGCACGGGCTCCAGCAGAATCGCGCAGGTCTGATCCGTGACGGCGGCACGCAATCCGCTGAGGTCGTTCCGCTGAACGAAGTGCACGCCGGGAAGGCCCGGGCCGAAGTCCACGCTGTACTTTTCCTGCCCGGTCACTGACATGGAGCCGAACGTCCGGCCATGATAGGAACCTTTGAGCGCGACTATTCCGTGCTTGCGATTCCCGCCGCGCTGCCGCCCCGCGGTACGAGCCAGCTTGAGCGCGCCCTCGACGGCTTCGGAGCCGCCGGTCGAGAAGAAGGCTCCGGACATTCCCGACAGCCGGCACAGCCGCGCCGCCAGTTCGCTGGCCCAGCGGTTGCTGAACTGCGGCGACAGATGCACGATCTTCGCTGCCTGCTCTGCCATGGCCGCGAGCATGCGCGGATGGGTGTGGCCGAGCGCGTTGACGCCGAGCCCGCCCATCATGTCCAGGTACTGGTTGCCGTCGATGTCGAACAGCGTGCAGCCCTCGCCGCGCTCCATCACGACCGGATACCGGGCATACACCGGGAGCAGGTAATTCTCGTCTCGTGCCAGGATCTCCCTGGCGGCTTCACTCATCGCTGGCTCATCAGGTTCGACCGGCCGGCCCGCAAAAAAACTCATAGGTTTAGTTCACATCAGAGGTTTGGTTCGGTCAAGCGAAGTGAGACTTAAGTGGAACAAGCCTCGGCACCCGGACGTATCCCTTGTCTGCACAACTTCCGTGCGCCGGAACCCAGCTATGATTATCGGTAGCTTTGTGTGTCTTTGCGCCAGCGCGACTGCTTTCCTCGCTTATTGCTGTTTGGACTCCAACGTGCTGCAGCGCTCTTAGAGCAGTTCATGAAGAATGCATTTCAAACGCGGATCCTTGCGGTGGTCCTCGCTGCGGCCACGCTCGCGGCCTGCGTCTTAGCCGGATTCAACGTCGCCGCGGAGAATAACTACAAGGTCCCGACGGACGGCATCTGGTGGGTGGAAGCGCCTGCCGGAGGACCAGCCGGCCTGTGCGCCGGTCGAGTTCCGGCTGATTCTCCCGGAGACCGCGCCGGCGTCCGTGAAGGCGACATCCTGCTCTCGGTCGACGATCACCCCACCCCGCGCGTCTCCGCCTTCGAAGAGGAGATCTTCCGTGTCGGTGCCCTCGAAAGTGCGACCTACTCGATTCTCCGTGCGCCTGCGCGGGCGACGCCGGCTGGGGGAATGCTGGCGCCTTGCACGGTCCCGCCGAATACCAAGAGCTTCCCCATCAAGGTCATCCTGGATAACACCGATCGCTCGCTGAACCTCGGACTTCGCCTGATCGGCGCCGTTTACCTGCTGATCGGCCTGTACGTCCTGTTTCGCCGCTGGACCGCGCCCAAATCGACCCATTTTTACGTTTTCTGCCTGGCGTCGTTCGTTCTCTATGCCTTCCACTTCACCAGCGAGCTCGACACCTTCGACTGGATCATCTACTGGTCGAACATCGTCGCGACGGCACTGCAGCCCGCGCTCTTCCTGCACTTCGCCATCACCTTTTCGAATGCTGTTCCAAGCCCGCGTCATCGCCTGCGCCGCTGGCTGCTGGCGAGCATGCTCTACCTGCCCGGAGCGGCGCTGATCGGCCTGCAGATCACCGCCATCAGGCTCTGGGAGGCAACCGAGAACCTGAAGCATGCGCTGGACAAGATCGACTACGCGTACGTGGCGATTTACTACGTGTGGGCGGCCGCCGTTTTCTTCAGCCGCGCCCGCCGGGCCGAATCGCCGCTGCAACGCCAGCAGCTGAAGTGGCTTACCCGCGGAACCTTCGTGGCGGTGATCCCCTTCACCCTGCTGTATGTCGTGCCGTTCCTGTTCGACCGCGTAGTTCCCGTGGCCTTCGCCAACCTGGTGCCGCTGTCGCTGGTCTTTCTGCCCCTGACGTTCGCCTGGGCGATCATCCGCTACCGCCTGATGGATGTGGATCTGATCTTCAAGCGCGGAGTCACCTACACCCTGGCAACCGCCGCCCTGGTTGGGCTTTACTTCGGCATCGTCGCGGTCTCGGCGGAGATCGTGCACACCCGCCTGCCCAGCCTGAAGATCTGGGGGCTTCTGGCGGCCATCGTGGCCACCGGCCTCATCTTCGATCCGCTCAAGCGGGCCATTCAGGCACGCGTCGACCGGGTCTTCGACCGCAAGCGTTTCGACTACCGCGAGACGCTTGTCGACTTTGGCCGCTCGCTCAACTCGCAGACTGACCTGCGGGCGCTGGTCGACTCGATCGTGGAGCGCCTGCCGCAGACGCTGCTGGTCACCCGGGTTGCCGTCTTCCTGGCGGTGGAGTCCGAAGGGCGCAGCCCGGTTGCGCCTCGGTTCGAGCTCGCCGCCTCACACGGGCTCACCGAACTGCAGGCCTCGGACCTGCGCCAGCTCGACGTCAGCTTTCTCGACTTTGACGCGCCCGATTCGAACTCGCACGTCTTCCTCGAGAACCCGCAGCAGGTGCTGCGTCTCCCCGAAAAGGAACGCCAGACGGCCGCCAGGCTCGATCTGAACTATTATCTGCCCTGCAAGGTCGCAAACCGGCGCGGAGCCTCTTCTGCCTCAGGCTCGGGCACCCGCACCGTTGCCATCATCGGCCTCGGACGCACCAACGACGGCGACTTCCTTTCCTCTGAAGACATGGAAGTGCTCGAATCGCTGGCTGGATACATCGGCATCGCCATTCAGAACGCGCAGCTTTATCGCCGGCTGGAATCGAAGATCAATGAATTCGAGCGCCTGAAGGATTTCAATCAAAATATCGTCGAGTCGATCAACATCGGCATCTTCGCCGTCGATTTGGAAGACAGGGTGGAATCCTGGAACACGCAGATGGAGGTGCTCTTCGCCAGATCGCGCGGCGAAGCGCTGCGGCGCCCGCTCTCGGAGCTATTGCCGGCCGACTTCATGGAGCGATTCAACGACATCCGGCGCGATCCCTCCGCGCAGGGCACCCACACGCTCTACAAATTCCGCCTTGCGCTCCCCACCGGCGAAAACCGTACGGCCAACATCGCCATCGCGCCGCTGCTCACCCGCAGCTTCGACGTGGTCGGCCGCATTATCCTCATTGACGACATCACCGACCGCATCCAGCTCGAAGCCCAGCTCACCCAGTCCGAGAAGCTTTCGTCCATCGGCCTGCTTGCGGCCGGGGTCGCCCACGAGGTCAACACGCCGCTCGCCGTCATCTCCAGCTACACCCAGATGCTGACCAAGCAGTTGCGGGACGACACGCGCCTTTCGCCGGTGCTGGAGAAGATCACGCAGCAGACCTTCCGCGCCTCTGAGATCGTCAACGGGCTGCTCAATTTTTCGCGGACCTCGGGCAGCGAGTTCGTTTCCATCAATCTGAACCAGCTTCTGCATGACTCGGCCATGCTGCTGGATCACCAGTTCAAGACGGCCCGCATCGGCATCGAATCCGACCTTGACCAAAGTCTCGCCGCCATCCATGGAAATCAGGGCAAGCTCCAGCAGGTGATCCTCAACCTGATGCTGAACGCTCGCGACGCCATGTCCAGCGTCGACGGCGAGAAGTCCATCCGCCTCCGCACCTATAATGACGAGTCTTTAGCGGTCGTCGAGATCATCGACTCCGGCGTCGGCATTGAGCCAGAGCACCTGCATCGCATCTTCGACCCGTTCTTCACCACCAAGACCAACCCGCAGCCGGGCCAGCACAAAGGCACGGGGCTGGGCCTCGCCGTCAGCTACGGCATCCTGCAGGAGCACGGCGGCAAGATCAAGGTAGAGTCCGTGCCCGGCCAGGGGACGACTTTCCGGCTCGAAATCCCGGCGCTGGCGACCACGGCATCCACCCCGCTTACGCTGGCGGGAGGCCGCGGATGACCAGGCCGATCCTGTGGAATAGACCCGGAGTTTTCTGCGTCTGCTTCCAAGTGTTCATGACTGTCGGCTGGGTTCTGCTCTGGGCCACAACGAACGTCGGCTGGTACTTCAGTGTGGGCGGACATCCCGCTGCTCATTCCACTCACCGCGCTCCTGCTGCACGGACGGGCCTTCGCTTTCATCTTTGTCATCCCATGGGCGCTCACGCTGATCCCCGTGATCCTGCTCTGGCTTCCTTCCAACCGACCCTGTCATCCGTCTAAGTTGTCGGCGGTTAACCAGGACGTCGTCTAACTCGTGTCACTTCGAACTTCCGGTACAAGCAAACTATGGCTAGTGGAACCATTGCGGAACAGCCCCTCGTTAAGACAGCAGCGGCTACTGCCCGCCTGCTCATCATTGATGACGAACCTTCCATCCGCGAGTCACTCGAAACCCTGCTGACGCTCGAAGGCTTCGACGTCACCCTCGCTCCGGATGGCCCACGCGGCCTGGAAGCCCTCTCGCGTGACGAATTCGACCTCCTGCTGCTCGACCTCGCCCTGCCTGGCGAGTCCGGCATCGACCTGCTGCCGCGGATCACGACCATGCACCCGCAGCTTCCGGTCATCATGATCACCGCCTTCGGGACTGTCGGCAACGTGGTCGACGCGATCCGCGCGGGCGCGGAAAACTTTGTACAGAAACCATGGGACAACGAGAAGCTGCTGGCCGATATCCGTTCGGCGATCGCCCGCCAAAAGGCCGAAGCCGAGGTCATCCAGCTCAAGCGCGTGCTCAAACAGCGCTACAACTTCGAGAACATCATCGGCAAGTCCGAGCCCATGCTGCGCCTCTTCGACACCGTTGCCCAGGTCGCTCCCAGCCGCTCGACGGTGCTCATCCAGGGCGAATCCGGGACCGGCAAAGAACTGATCGCCAAGGCGATCCACCAGAACTCTCCGCGCCGGGACCGGCCGTTCATTCCGGTCAATACCGGTGCCATCCCGTCGGACCTGCTGGAGTCCAGCCTCTTCGGGCATGTCAAAGGAGCGTTTACCTCCGCCATCAATGCGAAAAAGGGCCTATTCGAAGTGGCCAATGGAGGAACCCTGTTCCTGGACGAGATCGGCACCATGTCCATCGATATGCAGGCCAAGATCCTGCGCGTCCTGCAGGACCGCCGCTTCATGCATCTAGGGGGCACGTCCGAGATCCAGGTCGACGTGCGCATCGTCGCCGCCACCAACGTCAACCTGCAGCAGGCGGTGAAGGATGGGCGCTTCCGCGAAGACCTCTTCTATCGCTTGAACGTCATCTGCCTGGAACTGCCGCCGCTGCGTCAGCGGCGACAGGACATTCCCCTGCTGTGCCAGCATTTCCTGAGGTTCTACGCGGAAGAAAACGGCACCGAAGCCCCTTCGCTCACACCTGAGGCCCTGCGCATTCTGATGGACTACGAGTGGCCCGGTAACGTTCGTGAACTGGAGAACGCCATGGAGCGCGGCGTAGTGCTTTCAACCACGCGTACGATTACTCCTGACCTGCTGCCGGCGCAGCTCAGGGGCAACACCTACACCGCTTCGCTGATGGATCATCGACCTGACGCCAGCCTCTTCGATGTCATGGAGGATATTGAGCGGCGCATCATCGCCGATCGCCTGGAGCGGTGTCACTGGAACCAGACGGAAGCCGCCGAGTTCTTCAAGATCCCGCTCAGCACGCTCAACCAGAAGATCAAGCGATTAAACGTTGAAGTTCGTAAGCGCACCAGAGACTGACGGTCCAATCAACCCGGTTGACCTGCTGCAAACAAGAACGGATGGTCCACGCCACCATCCGTTTTTAGCGACCTACACGGCGCGCTGCCCGTTGATGGAAACCACGCCCGCGGCCCGAACCTCCGGATACCGGGCCCCGCTGGACGATGCCTGGTTGGTGAGCCACTTCTGCACCACCTTGATCACGCACTGGTCCGAGCAAAGGTCCATTGTCGTTGCCGAGGCGGGAAGAATTCCCCACGCATTCAACTCGATGCCAGATGTTCCTGTGTCAGCGCGGAACCAGTGATTATTCTCGCCCTTGATCTGTCCGCAAACATCGCACTTGTATGTATCCACCTTCATCGTCATACCCTCCGAAAGCGGCGGGAAAAGCAAAGCCCACGGCCCCTCTTTCTCTTATGAGATGAACGAGAGCTCGATTTGGTTTTGGTTTTTTGACGAACCCCTAAACTTAGCATAAACATGGTCAACAAAGACCTCGGTCAACCGATTCTTTCCGGAGTTCTTCTCGATTGAGGCCACACCTGCGTTCCGGCCAGCGGCAGGCTGGTCCGGCTTCCCGCATCAACGAGGGTCTGGATTCTTGACCTTGAGATTCCTGGGGCGGAGCGAGCCAACGAGAAGCCCCTGGCAACCTCCGCCCGGCGGCCGACTCGGGCGTCCCGCCCAAACCAGGCGACGCAAACATGAGCACGACCCGAGCGATGACACTCAAAGCGTCCCGAAAGGCGGCTGTGCGCTCCATGCTCATGCCGCAGGTGGTGGAGGATCTGGTGGAGCTGAGCGGGATCGAACCGCTGACCTCCTCGTTGCGAACGAGGCGCTCTCCCAACTGAGCTACAGCCCCACATCTGGCTCCAGGCAGAGCCGCGGGCAAGCCGCTCCACCGAACCTCTCCGAGTGTATCAGCAGCGCTACCCAATCTCCAAGGTAGCGAGCCATGCCAAATCCGCCGGTGCATTCCACCCGCTCAGGCGCTGTCCGCCGCCCTGCCCGTCACCTCGGTGCCCGCCGCCAACGGCTTCTCCACCACATGCCAAAGGACACCCTCAGCATCCACGACGACCGCCGTCACCGGAATCTGAAGCCGGTTGCCGCTTCGGGTGACGGCTTCGAGCACACCGGTGTCGCCCGGGGCAAACCCGGTCCGATCAAGCGACATCCACCACACCGCCTCAAGCCCGCTCCGCGACTCCAGCCGGATATCTTCAACCACAGCCTCAAACCTCACGCATCACCGCCTGGAATCGCTCCATCTCCCACCTGCTGCCGACCATGAACGGTGTGCGTTGATGGATTCCCGCAGGCTGAATCTCCAGGGTTCGTCCGGTCCCGTTGGACGCCATTCCGCCTGCCTGCTCCGCCAGGAACGCCAGCGGGTTGGCCTCATACAGCAGCCGCAGCTTGCCGCCCGGCTGCTTGCGTGTCGGCGGATAGAGGAAAACTCCACCCTTCAGCACGGTGCGATGAAAGTCCGCCACCAGGCTTCCTATATAACGCGAGCTGTAGCCTTCGCCGCGCAACTCAGCCAGGTACTCCGCATAACCGTCCGGCCAGCTTGCCGCGTTTGCCTCGTTCACACTGTAGTACGGTCCTCGATCGGGCATGCGCATGTTCTCATGGCTCAGCACAAAGGCACCGATTGCCGGGTCGAGGGTAAACCCGTGCACCCCTTCACCGGTGGTATACACCAGCACCGTGCTGGGCCCGTAGACCACGTAGCCGGCTGCCACCTGGCGCGTGCCCGGCTGCAGAATCGATGCATTCAGATCGCCGTCTTGCAGACGTTTGTGAATGGAAAAGATCGTCCCTACATTCACGTTCACATCGATGTTTGAAGATCCATCGAGCGGGTCGAAGATGATGATGTACTTTCCGGTTTTGACGCTGCGGTCGAACGTCACCGGCTCCTCGTCTTCCTCGCTCACCAGCGCGGCCACCGAGTCGCGCAGCCCCAGGCAATGCAGTAGCGCCTGGTTGGCGTAAACGTCCAGCTTCTGCTGCTGCTCTCCCTGCACGTTCTCGCTGCCGTATGCGCCCAGCACGCCGGTAAGCCCCGCCGAGCGAATCTTCGCTTCGATCATCTTGGTCGCCAGCGTGATGCCGCTCAGAAGCCATGAAAACGTCCCGCTCGCCTCCGAGAAATCCTGCTGCTGCTCCAGGATGTGCTGCTGCACCGTCGTGATCATCGCCATCTTGCCATCTTACGACCGCAGCCGGACCCTGCGCGTGAGCATTGGTGAAGCTGAACCCGCCGCACCTCGCGCCGGAAGTAAACTGGACGCACACTCATGCCCACCCGCCGCGACTTTCTCGCCTCCGCCGCCGCACTCTCTACCTTTCCGCTGCTCGCGCAGGGACCGGCGAAGCTTCCTCCCGCGATCGCGGCGCTGCCCAACCGCGCGCACGAAGCTGTCCCCATCACGCCGCGCGAACGCCAGGGCCGCGCCGACAAGGCCCGCGCCCTGATGGTGGAGCAGCGGCTGGCCGCCGTCGTCATCACCGGCGGCACCTCACTCGCTTACTTCACCGGCATCCGCGGCGGCCAGTCCGAGCGCCTGTTCGCCTGGATCCTGCCGGCGAACGCCCCACCCTACATCGTCTGCCCCAGCTTCGAAGAGTCGCGCATGACCGAGCAGCTTGCCTCCATCCCGGACGGCTCGCTCACCAGGATCTACACCTGGAACGAAGACGACGATCCTTACGACCTGCTCGTGAAACACCTGCCCTTCGGGACCATCGCCCTCGACGAGCGCGTCCAGTTCGTCTTCGCCAACCGCATCCAGCTGGCGGATCCCAATCGCAAGATCATCTCAGCCATTCCGGTCATCTCCGGCTGCCGCCAGATCAAGTCGCCGGCCGAGCTCGCGCTGATGCAGCTCGCGAACGACATCACGCTCTCCGTCTACAAGGCCGCCTGGCAGTCCGCGCGTCCGGGCATGAGCAACGAAGACTTCTCCAGCCTGTGCGCCCTTGGCTACAAACAGTCCGGCGTGCAGGGCGAGGCCTCCTGCCAGGTGGGCGAGTGGTCCGCGCTGCCCCACGGCAGCCCCCGCCCCCAGGTGATCCGGGAAGGGCAGGTGGTTCTGATCGATGACGGCTGCAGCGTACAGGGCTACCAGTCCGACATCTCCCGCTCCTTCGTGTACGGCAAGCCGACCGACAAGCAGAAGCAGGTGTTCGACATTGTCCACCAGGCCCAGGCTGCGGCCCTGGCTGCCGCGGCATCCGGCGTTCGCTGCCATGCCATCGACGACGCCGCGCGCAAGGTAATCGCCGCCGCCGGCTTCGGCCCGGACTACAAAACCTTCACCCATCGTGTCGGCCACGGCATCGGCATGAACGGACACGAGTGGCCGTACCTGGTCCGCGGCAACGATACCCCGCTCCAGATCGGCATGTGCTTCTCGGACGAGCCAGGCATCTATCTGCCGGGCGAATTCGGCATCCGTTTGGAAGACGACTGGCACCTGACCGCGCAGGGTGGCGTGCTCTTCACTCCACAGAGCCCGTCGCTCGAACATCCCTTCGGCTGAAGTCCTTCGCTGCTCTCGAAGCCGCAGGCACTCAGGCCAGAGACTTCGCCAGCGGATCGAGATCGACGTCAGCATCGCGCCCGCGGCGGACCTGCCCGCCGTCCAGCGCGAGCAGGCTGCTCTTGCCCGCGGCCAGCAGCTTCTCCGCGCCGTGAGCGTCTACCGGCGGCGAAAACAGGAAGCCCTGCAGGACATCGCATCCATTCAGCCGCAGCAGACGCATCTGCTCGGTCGTCTCCACACCTTCCGCTACCACGTTCATCTGCATGCGATGCGCCATGACGATAATGCTCTCGACGATGGGCAACGTTCCCAGCGGATCGTGGAGCGCCTGGGTAAACGACCGGTCGATCTTGATGCGATCGATCGGCAGCCGGTGCAGCTGGTTCAGCGACGAGTAGCCGGTGCCGAAGTCGTCGAGTGCAATGCTGACACCGAGCCGCTTTAAACGCTCCAGCTGCCGGGTAGACTCTTCGAAGTCCTGGACCATCAGGCTTTCGGTCAGCTCCAGCTCCAGCAGCTCCGGCGCCAGGCCTGAATCGCGTAGCGCTTGGTCCACCTGCTCGGCGAAGTCGCGGCGCGCAAACTGCATGGCCGAGATGTTCACCGCCACCGGAACCTCCGTGTATCCGGCGTCGCGCCAGCGGCGGCTCTGGCGGCAGGCCTCGCGCAGCACCCAACCGCCCAGTGCCACGATCATCTGGCTCTCTTCGGCGATCGGGATCAGACGCGCCGGAGGCACCATCCCCAGGCGTGGATGAGGTAACCGCAACAGCGCTTCGAAACCTGCAAGCCGTCCATACCGTTCATACTGGGGCTGGTAGAAGAGACAGAACCCTCCGCCTTCTAACGCCTCCAGCATCGCCGTCTCCAGCTCCCGCCGCGCCGACAGCACGCTGTCCAGCGCAGGAGAAAACGTGCGCACGCCATGCTGCCCGAACTTCGCCTCGTACATCGCGAGGTCGGCATTGCGCTGCAACAGGTAGGCGGATTCGCCATCCTCGGGAAAGAGCGAAATTCCGATGCTGGCGCCGGTATGCAGGTTCAAACCCTGGAACGGGATCGGCAATGCCAAATCGCGGGTAAGCTGCTCCGCGATGCGCTCCACGTCGCTGCGGTCCTTGATTCCTTCGAGCACCGCCATGAACTCGTCGCCGCCCATCCGTGCAATGCAGTCGCTCTCGCGAAAGCGCTTTGCCAGCCGGGCAGCCACCTCGCGCAACACAGCATCGCCTGCCAGGTGTCCATGCACGTCGTTGGTCTGTTTGAACTTGTCGAGATCGATCCAGAGGATCGCCACCGGCTGGTGAGTGCGGCGTCCGCGCAAGATCGCCCCTGAGAGCTGTTCTTCCCCAAGCAGCCGGTTCGGCAGGCCAGTCAGGCTGTCGTGATAGGCATGCCGCCGCAGTTCCTGCTGAAGGCGATACCGCTCCAGCACCATCGAGGCCATCTGCGCGTGCGACTCCAGCAGGTCGAGATCCGCCTCGGTGGGCCGGCAGCGCAGCAGCGAGTAGACCGTCAGCGTGCCCAGCGGGGTTCCGTCCGGAGCAAAGATCGGCGTCGTCCACAGCGACTGGATGCCGCTTGCGTGCAGCAGGTGCGGCCAGGGACGGCGCTCCTGCGCCAGATCCTCCAGCGCCTGTGTCGTGCGCTCGCGCAAGGCCATCGCCTCGGGTGCGTCCGCCATGTCCGTGGCTAGCTGCTGCAGGTTGCGGAGCAGGCTCACCGGCAGCCCGCACGAAGCCTCCAGACGCAGATCGCCCGCCTCGACCAGGTGCAGCGCGCAGCACCAGCGTGTGCGATCCTTCGCCACCACGTCCACCAGCGCGTCGAAGATATTCTTCGCCGGCTCTTCCCGCGCCAGCATCTCGAGCATCCGGTTTCGCCCGCGATGCAGCTGCTCGAAACGCATTCGCACTGCGACCTCGGCCTGCAGTTCCGCCGTACGCGCCTCAATGTGCGTCTCCAGCAGGGCGCGTTCGCGGCGCAACTCCGCTTCCATCGCCTCCCGGCGGAGGGTCTGCCGGCGCGCATCGCGCTTCAAGATGTTCACGCACAAGACTGCTCCAAGCAGAAAGAGCGGTGTGGCGGCAAGATCGGCCTCCAGCCACTCATAAGCACGCCGGCTCGCGGCCATCCACTGGTGATAGGCCGCGTCCACCGGGTTGGCGGCGGCACGCCACTGCTCCAATCGCTCGGACGTCTCATGCAGCGTTCTCTCAAAGGAGGGAGCATCCGCCGCCCCGCTGGCGATGCGCGCGAAGCTGTCCGACAACGCCCGCGCGGACGCCAGTTGCTCCCGCGGCACCGCCGGATTGTCCTGCGCCAGGCGCTTCAGCGTCTCGCTCAGGCGCTCCGCCCGCACCCGCTGCGCGCTATCGGTCGACGCGCCGGGCTCGGACCGGCCGCCGATCGCACTCAGTTCATCAGCCAGCACTTGCTGCCGCTCATGGTAGTGGATCAAAGCCGCATGCTGATCCAGCAGCCGGGAATCCAGCCCCTGCAGCGATCGCGACTCCAGCCATGCGACCGAGCCCACCGCAAACTGTAGCAATATCAGCAGGCTCAGAACTCGGCTAGACAGCCGTGAGTGCATCTCTGTTTCGCATTTTGGGGAGGACAAGCAACGCTCCGATTGATCCGCAAAGGGCTTCCAGCGTTATTCGTTCAAATGCTCAACGTCAGACGGAGACACCATGTGCGGCTTGAGCCCTTAGAAGGTTTGGAGGGCTTCCCATTGCCGCCCTCCCAGCATCCACCAGAAGCCCGCCCGGCGTAAACCAAGAAAGGTAGGATGGAACCACCTCGCCAACACCGCGTTCAGCCAGGCGCCATGTTATTGGATGAGCGCGCCTTGTTTGCGGAAGGGATTGCCGGTCGACACATAGGAATAGTCGTTGGTCGGAAGGAAGATGGTTCCCGCACTGAAGATGTTATCCGCCACGATGCCCAGGTAATGGGTTCCCTGGACGGTGCCGCAACTCCATAACTCGAGTCCGGCCTTCTTGATGTACCAGATGCCGTCCACCTGGACCGTGGCGGTGTTGAGCTGGAAGTCCTGCGCTCCCGTGGTCACCCAGTTATTAGGATCGGCGAAGACGACGATGGCAGGAATGCCTCCAGCCGAATTGTCATTCGGCGCCGATAGCGTCACGTTGGAATTATTCACGATTTTGAATTGCCCCGAACTGGCGCCGCCGCCTTCCGTGAAGTAGAGGGTGACTCCGTTCCCGGTCACGGTCGAGTTGGACCAGGTGCCGCCGCCGGTGATGACATAAAGCCCCGGGTTCAGGGTGACAGTGCTGTTGGTGAACGACATCCCCTTGCAAAATGTGCCCGGATTCAGCGTGGCGGTGCCGCCGGAGAGGCTGTAACCCGTGTGATTACATGTGCCGCTGAACGAAGGCGGCGTGATCCACGCCAGAGGATCGCTCATGGAATTGACGTTGAACTGCGGCGTGGGATACACAAACCCCGCCTGATTCGACGAGGCCGCCGAGCCCGCCACATTGATGGCTTCGACCGCGATGTGCCCGTTCGCTTCGATGTCCATCCCGCCGTTCACATACACCGGGCAGGAGTTGCCGAGGAACGATCCGGTGTAAACGATCAGCGCTTGGTTCTGCAGGGTTCCGGTTCCAAACAGGTAGGTGCAAGGCGTGATCAGTGCCACGCCGGTCGCTCTTGCCGTCACCAGGCCGCCGTTCAGCGCGCCCATGAAGATGGTCTTCATCGGCTGCGTGATCGAAACCTGCAGGGCGTCGTAGCGGCCGTTATAAGCACCGAACGTTGCTCCTTCGACCGCGGTGACGGTCACCCCGTTCACGCCATTGGTAAACCCGTTGATGCCGGCATCGAGCGCTGCCTGGTTGTGCCAGTTGTTGGTGCCCCGCTCCGCCTCCAGCTCCGCGCCCAGGGCCGCGGCATCCGCGGCGGTTTGCATCTGCTGTTCCACCAGCTCCAGCCGCGCCAGGTCGATCGAGAGACCGCAGAACAAAATAATGATCGGCAATACGACAGCTAGAAACGGCATCATGGCTTCAGCTACTCCTATCGCGATCGGTTCCCGTCGGCCGAAGACACAGACCAAGGGGGGCGGCCCGCAGATCTGGTCCCGGCCTGCAGCATGGGTCTAGTCCCGGAGCCACAATCACCGGAGCTACAATCACCCGGGACTGCAATCACCGGAGCTGCAATCGCCGGGACTGCGCCATGATCCCTTTATCGTCCAACCTTGGTAACGCGACAATCCCCCGATATAGGGAGCGCACATTCTCATCCTCCGTCGTATCGTGCCGATAGGCAGACAAGACCGTTTAGGCATGATGAAACTGCGGAGATCGGACGAGGGATCGGTTCTTATCGAGATGGCGGTCATGCTGCCGCTGATGCTCCTGATCGTCACCTATATGGTCGATTGCGCGCTCTGGATCCAGAAAGCCATTCAGCTTGAGGACGCCGCCGCCTCCGCGGCCGCCTATGGAGCCATTCCCGGCAACGCCACCGATTCCACCACCATGCAGCAGCTCGCCACCTTCGACGCCACCGGTTCGATCAGCGGAGTCTCCGGATTCAGCGCGACCGCCACCAACTTCTACACTTGCTCTCCGGGTGGAGCGCAGGTCACCGCTACCACGTCCTGCCCCACCGGCGCACCCTTCCACTATGTCAAGGTTGTGACCAGCCTCGCCACCAACCGCCTGCTTGCCTTCCCCGGAGTTCCCAACAGCCTGACCCTTCCCGGGAGTGCCATCTACCCGGTCGAGGTGACGCCATGATGGACCTTCAAAGGCTGCGCCGTACCCTTGGCCTGGCCGCCAAAGAGCGGTCCGGGCAATCGCTGATCGAGTTCGCACTCGTCGCGCCCCTTTTTCTCCTCATCAGCTTCGGCATCTTCGAGTATGCGATCGTCCTGCTCACCTATTGCAACGCGACCTACGCCTGCCGCAAAGCCGCCCGCTACGGCAGCATGCACAGCAGCTCCAGCCTGTCGCCGGTCACCATCCCGCAGCTTCAGGCCATGGTCAAGTCGCAGCTCTTCCTCAACTCCGCCATTACCCCGGTGGTGAACGTCTCCTATGTCACGCCGACCTTCGGAGCCGGAAGCAACACCGTCGGCGACCTGGTAGGAGTAAGCGTCAACTGGAACCAGAGCCTGCAACTTCCTTTCATGTCCTCCTCCAGCTTCTCCATCCAGTCGCAGGACTACAAAATGATCAATCGCTGATCCGCACAGACGGCAAACGGCTACGTCACATCGTCCACGTCAAAGACCGGTTTCCGTCCGAGCGCCGATGTATCCCGAAACCCGGTGACCAGGCTCTCCACCACCTCGTTCACCTCGTCGACATCCGCCGTCGCCGCCATGGCCTTCACACCGGTATCGGGAGTTAGGCTCTCCAGCAGCACGGTCGCGTACGCCACCGCGACGCCATTCTGATTCAGTCCTTCGGGCGTCTTCGCCTTGATTCCCACTTCGCCCGGTTTAACCCCCAGCAGCTCCGCCACCCGCTCCCGCAGCTCGCCGGCGATCGGCACAATCTTCGGCCGCATCATGACCAGGCAGGTGTCCACGTTCACGATCCTGTAGCCGGCCGTCTCCACCTCGTGCAGCGCCGTCTTCAGAAACAGGCTGGAAGCCGCACCCTTCCAGCGCTCATCGCTGGGCGGAAAGAACGTGCCGATATCGCCCGCCGAAACTGCACCCAACAGGGCATCCGTAATCGCGTGCAGCAGCACGTCGCCGTCCGAGTGCCCTGCCAGCCCTTCGCTATGCTCGATCGCGAGGCCGCCAATGACCAGCGGCACGCCGGGTTTGAAGGCGTGCGAGTCGAAGCCGAAACCAATCCTCATGCTCATGTGGTCGCCCCG